>CAYPWK010000567.1:0-3429 GCA_964414365.1 uncultured Burkholderia sp. | reverse complement strand
AGCCGCCACGCGGCGCCCTCGCATCGCGGCTTGCGCACGAAAATTGCCGAAGCACCGCCGAAAGAGCGCCAAAAGCGCTTTCCGATGCTTACAATCTGCGCCGCTCGCGTCTGGCGATCCCGGTTGGCGTCAGGACGAAGCTCGAACCAACGCGTCGAACCAAGGTGTCGAACCGCGGCGTCGAACATCGTGAACCGGCTCTCGCGCCGTGCCTTATTTGTGCATCGAGCCGCTCTCGCGGCGTCGTGCCTTCCATCTTTTTGTGGCTAATCTGGGGAACCGTGTCCGTCGTGAAACCGATCCTGAAATCGAACAAGCTGCTGAACGTCTGCTATGACATCCGCGGACCGGTCCTTGAACATGCAAAGCGTCTGGAAGACGAAGGCCACCGGATCATCAAGCTCAACATCGGCAATCTCGCGCCGTTCGGCTTCGATGCGCCTGACGAGATCATCCAGGACATGATCCGCAATCTGCCCGCGTCGTCGGGCTATTCGGATTCGAAGGGTGTGTTCGCGGCGCGCAAGGCGATCATGCACTACACGCAGGAAAAGGGCGTGGCGGGCGTGGAGCTCGACGACATCTATCTCGGCAACGGCGCCTCGGAACTCATCGTGATGGCGATGCAGGCGCTGCTGAACGACGGCGACGAAGTGTTGCTGCCGGCGCCGGATTATCCGCTTTGGACTGCTGCCGTGAGCCTCTCGGGCGGCGTTCCCGTGCATTATCGGTGCGACGAATCGAACGCATGGATGCCCGATCTCGACGATCTGCGCGCCAAGATCACCCCGAATACGCGCGCGCTCGTGATCATCAACCCGAACAATCCGACCGGTGCGCTGTACTCCGACGAGCTGCTGCTCGACATGCTCGAGCTCGCCCGCCAGCATGGTCTCGTGGTCTTCGCGGACGAGGTCTACGACAAGATCGTCTACGACGGCAAGAAGCATACGGCGGTCGCGGCGCTCTCCGAAGACGTGCTGACCGTCACGTTCAACAGCCTCTCGAAAAGCTACCGGTCGTGCGGCTACCGCGCCGGATGGATGGTCGTTTCGGGCTTGACGGGCGAGAACCGCCGGCGCGCCGCGGACTATTTCGAAGGGCTCGGCATTCTGGCGTCGATGCGGCTCTGCCCGAACGTACCGGGCCAGTATGCGATCCAGACCGCGCTCGGCGGCTACCAGAGCATCAACGATCTCATCTTGCCGGGCGGACGCCTCTACAAGCAGCGGCAAATCGCCTATGAGATGCTCAACGCGATTCCGGGCGTTAGCTGCGTGAAGCCCGAGGCAGCACTCTACATGTTCCCTCGGCTTGACCCGAAAGTCTATCCGATCGAGGACGATCAGAAGTTCGTGCTCGACCTGCTGCTCGAAGAACGGGTGCTGCTCGTGCAGGGCTCGGGCTTCAACTGGCCGCAACCCGATCACTTCCGCGTCGTGTTCCTGCCGAACACCGATGACCTCGTCGATTCACTGAACCGCATCGGGCGCTTCCTCGAGGGGTACCGCAAGCGCCACACCGCATAAGGACCGGGCTCAGGCGCGTATCCACCTTCGCGCGGGAGTCCGACGTCGGAGCAGGTCGCTCTCATAACGCTTTCCCCCATTTGTAGACAAACGCTGCATGGAACCGATCAAAGTTGGCCTGTTGGGCTTCGGCACAGTGGGCAGCGGCACCTTCACGGTGTTGCGCCGAAATCAGGAAGAGATCAAGCGCCGCGCCGGGCGCGGCATTGAGGTTGCCCGCGTCGCGGTGCGCAATCCGGCCAAGGCGCTTGCCGCGCTCGGCGACGCGGCCGGCAGTGTGACCGTCGGCAGCGACTTCAATGCTGTCGTCGACGATCCCGGCATCGGCATCGTTGCGGAGCTGATCGGCGGCACCGGCATCGCGCGCGAGCTCGTCCTGCGCGCGATCGACAACGGCAAGCATGTCGTGACGGCCAACAAGGCGCTGCTCGCCGTGCACGGCACCGAGATTTTCGCGGCCGCGCGCGCGAAGGGCGTCATGGTCGCGTTCGAGGCTGCCGTGGCGGGCGGCATTCCGATCATCAAGGCGCTCCGCGAGGGGCTGACGGCGAACCGGATTCAGTACATCGCCGGCATCATCAACGGCACGACGAACTACATCCTCTCGGAGATGCGCGAGCGCGGTCTCGATTTTGCCGCGGCGCTCGCGGGCGCGCAGGCGCTCGGCTATGCCGAAGCAGATCCTACGTTCGACATCGAAGGCGTCGACGCCGCGCACAAGCTGACGATCATGAGCGCGATTGCATTCGGCGTGCCGATGCAGTTCGACCGCGCCTATATCGAGGGGATCTCGAAGCTCGACGCAATCGACATCAAATACGCCGAAGACCTCGGCTATCGGATCAAGTTGCTCGGCATCACGCGACGCAACGAGCGCGGCATCGAGCTGCGCGTGCACCCGACGCTCATTTCGGCGAAACGGCTGCTCGCGAGCGTAGAAGGCGCCATGAACGCCGTCGAGGTGCATGGCGACGCCGTCGGCGCGACCCTCTACTATGGGAAGGGCGCTGGCGCGGAACCCACGGCATCGGCCGTCGTTGCCGACCTCGTCGACGTGACCCGTCTCCACACGGCGGATCCCGAGCACCGTGTGCCGCATCTGGCGTTCCAGCCGCAAAGCCTCTCCGACACGCCGATTCTCCCGATCGACGACGTGACGAGCGGCTACTATCTGCGTTTGCGCGTGGCGGACGTGACGGGCGTGCTGGCTGACATCACGCGCCTTTTGGCCGATGCCGGCATCTCGATTGACGCGATGCTTCAGCGCGAGTCCGAGCAGATCGCGGCCGATGGCGAGACGGACGTCGTCATCATCACGCATGAGACGCTCGAAAGGAACGTGAACACGGCGATTGCGCGCATCGAGGCGCTGACGACCGTCGTCTCGGGCGTGACTAAGCTGCGCATCGAGGCGCTGAACTAGGCTCACATCATGAATTACATTTCGACCCGCGGCGCCGGCATCGGCGAGCGCCATTCGTTTTCCGACATCCTTCTCGGCGGTCTCGCGAAGGATGGCGGCCTCTATCTGCCGGCCGAGTACCCGCGCGTGTCGGCCGACGAGCTTGCGCGCTGGCGCGCGCTGCCGTATGCCGATCTGGCGTTCGAGATCCTTTCGAAGTTCAGTGACGACATCGCGGCTGACGACTTGCGCGCGCTCACGCGCCGCACGTATCGAGCCGACGTCTACTGCAACGTACGCGCCGATGAGGACCCGAGCGCGATCACGCCGTTGAAAACGCTCGGCGTCGAGGGCGGCGCGCCGCTTTCGCTGCTCGCGCTCTCGAACGGTCCGACGCTCGCCTTCAAGGACATGGCGATGCAGCTACTCGGCAATCTGTTCGAGTACGCACTCGCGAAAGAAGGGCAGACGCTGAATATTCTCGGCGCGACCTCGGGC
>CAYPWK010000566.1:0-3457 GCA_964414365.1 uncultured Burkholderia sp. | reverse complement strand
ATTCGGATAGATCGATCATTGTCTGCTAGGCGTGACGCAATCAAAAAAACTCCATCGTGCAGCATTACGTGGTTCCTATCAAGACCACCGACGGCAGGACGACTCCACTGACTTTCTCCCGTTCGCCGCGCTTGCGAGCTGCAAGCGCGGCGCCGTTCCGAAGGAGCATCTCCGCGGCTATTGCTTCACGTCGAACGAGTACTCGCCGTGCGTGCGATGACCGTCGGGAGCCACCGCGACCCAGTGCACTTTGTAGTGTCCCGACGGTAGCGTCGGCAGAGCAACGGTGATCACAGCCGGGTTCGCACTGTCGACCTTTGCCTTTTCGACGTGGACCTGCTTGCCCGCTGCGTCAGTCACCGTCAGCGAGGAGAAAGCCTCTTCCAGCGGACCATCGAACGTGATTCGCACCTGGGGCGGCGAAGCCACCGACGTACCGGCGCCTGGTTCCTGCCTCTTCGGGAAGACATGCGCAACGGCTGTCCCCGCAACGAGCGCCGCGATCAAAAAGGCCGACAGCTTTTGCATTAAGCGGCACGAGGCGTCATTCATCCATTCCATTCCGTTCCGGTGCATACGTGACTAAAAGAGCGGCTTGCAGGCGCCCACCCTATCCCTTCAGCGCTTTGCCACCTGTCTCTTCGAACAGCGAGACTGCCACGAGCGAAATGACGACGCAGGCCATCATGTACCAGGCCGGCGCCATGACGTTGCCGGAGATGCGAATCAGCCACCCCGCCACCAGTTGCGCAGTTCCGCCGAAGAGCGAGACAGAGATCGCGTACGCGCTCGACATGAAGCCCGCGCGAATCGCCTTCGGAAAACTCTCGGGCATCAGCGCATAAGACGGCGCCGAGCCCATCGTATAGCAGAGCATCAGCAGCAACATCATTGCAAGCACGGCCGGTAACGTCGGAAAATGATTCATGCCCCAGAACGCCGGATAAATGAGGACGAGCAACGCGATACGGCCGATCACAATGAGCGGCTTGCGTCGACCGAGGCGGTCCGACCAAGCTCCATAGATCGGGCACATCACGAGCGACGTCAGGGCCGCGCCGACGCCCACGAGCATCGACAACTTCGGCGGCAGCTTCAGGTACTGAATGCAATAGGTGGGCAGATAGTACATCAGCAGATAAGTCGCGACCGTCATGCCCATGATCGCGAAGATGACCAGGAACCAGTTGCGGACATTGGTCGCGCTCCAGCTGCGGGGGCTTGCATCGCCTCGCGACGGCTCCTCGACGATGTGACGCCGCAGATAGATGCCGACAGGGGCGATTAGCGTACCCATCAGGAATGGAATGCGCCAGCCCCAGCTATGTAGTTGCGCGTCGTCGAGGAAATAGGCGAGCAGTGCAGCGGTACTGGAACCCAAGAGCGCGGCCGCGCCTTGGCTCGCGAGCTGCCAACTGGCGCGAAACCCGCGACTGCGATCGTCGCCGGTCTCGAGCAGCGTGGCCGTCGCCGCGCCGAATTCACCGCCTTGCGCAAAGCCCTGCGTCAAACGAGCGAGGACGATCAACACCGGCGCCGCGATGCCAATCTGCGCATACGTCGGCGCGCAGCCGATGATCGCCGCGCCGAGCGCCATCAGCGCGATGGTCAGCGTAAGCGCGGCTCGCCGGCCAGCTCGGTCGGCATATCGGCCGATGATGATTCCCCCAAGCGGCCGCATCAAAAAGCCCACTGCAAATGCGGCGAATGACAGCAGTGTCGACGTGACCGCGTCTTGCGAAGGAAAAAACAGTTTGCCGATGGTCAGTGCGAAGTAACTATAGACGGTGAAGTCGAAGAACTCGAGCAAATTGCCTACGACGGCGGCCACGACGATTTTGCGTGAGGAAACGATGGCGGTTCGTCCGCCGTCGGACGCCCCCAGCAGGCCCGCGGTGCGCGTTTGAGCGTCATATTCCTGCAGCGGTTTGTGAGCGTGCGGGTTCATTGTGGGTTTCCTCTTGGTCGGTGAGGCGGCTTAGTGGATCGAACGCCCGTTAGGCGGCGGAGTCGTTCGCGGGCAGATAGCGCTCCACGAGCCGAGTCCAGAAAGCGGCGCCGATCGTCAGGTTGTCGTCGGCGAAGTCGTAGTGCGCGTTGTGCAGCATCGGCGCCTCGGCGCCATTGCCGATTCGCAGAAAGCAACCGGGCTTCTGATGCAGGAAATAGGCGAAGTCTTCGCTACCGGCGATTGCGGGGAAAGGTGCAATGACGTTGTCCTCGCCCACCAGTTCCACTGCCACCTGACGGGCGAACTCGGTTTCCGCCTCACTGTTGACGAGAACGGGATAGCCGCGCAAGACCTCGATCTCGACGCGCCCTCCGTAAGCCGTTACGTGGCCTTCCGCCAAAGCCCGGATCCGCGCCTCTAGCTTTTGCCTCACTTCATCGTTGAACGAGCGCACGCTCAGCTCGAGCGTTGCGCGATCGGGAATAACATTCGCGACGCGCCCTGCATGCATCGATCCGATCGTGACCACGGCGGTCTCCGTAGGATCGATGTTGCGCGAAACAATCGTCTGCAGCGCCATCACGAGACTGCTCGCGATCACGATCGGATCCACGCTTAGATGCGGGCGCGCCGCATGGCCGCTTTTGCCGTGAATCGTGATCTTGACCGTATCGCACGCGGCCATGAACGGCCCAGGGCGAAACAGAAAGGTGCCCGTCGGCACCCCCGGGTGATTGTGAAGGCCGAAGATCGCGTCGCATGGGAATCGCTCGAAAAGGCCGTCCGCGATCATGCGCTCTGCGCCGCTGTTCGAGCCTGCCTCCTCCGCCGGCTGGAAGATCAGATGCACGGTGCCGTCGAAGCGGCGCGCACGGGCAAGTTGGCGAGCGGCGCCGAGCAGCACCGTCGTGTGACCGTCGTGACCGCACGCGTGCATCTTGCCGTCGTGCGCACTCGCGTAAGGCAGCCCAGTGAGCTCGTGGATCGGCAGCGCGTCCATGTCGGCGCGGATCCCGATCGATCGCGTACCGGTGCCCGCTTTCAGCGTTCCGACCACGCCGTGGCCACCGATACCGCGGGTCACTTCGTAGCCCCACTCTTGCAGCTTCGCCGCAACGAGTGCCGCCGTGTCGGCCTCTTCGAACGATAGTTCGGGGTGCTGATGAATGTGATGGCGAATCGCCTTTAGGTCTTCACGAAACGCTTCCACTTCGGCGACGCTGGTGGTTTCGGCTCGAGGATTCATCGCACTGGTGTCCATGTTCGACGTAACGGAGCCGAGTATTGCACCACCAAATTTCAGCTGAAATGCCTCTGCCCGTGCAAGAATGTTGACTTTTAGTCAACGGACGAACAGTTCTGCGATGATCAAGGATCCGCTCGATTCCCGCGCGGTCGCTTATCTGCACGAGGTAGCGACGCATGGCGGCGTGCGTGCCGCGGCAGACGCACTCGGCGTCAACGCATCGGTCGTCAGCCGTCAGATCGCCATGCTCGAAAGAACGT
>CAYPWK010000565.1:1661-3464 GCA_964414365.1 uncultured Burkholderia sp. | reverse complement strand
GGGGCGCCACACTAGAAGAAGGTGGTCAGCGTATCTCGCCTCTGTCCTGTCGAAGGGGAAGTCATCGACGCCATTGGCGCTACTCGATAGCTTCGCTTTTTGCTGAGATCTAGCCGTCTCCCTGTTGATCGCTTGCTCTACCAGCCGAATCGTCGCCTTAATGCGCTGATAGCCGTGCCGGTACTTATAGCGCTCATGGACAGCCTGGATTCTGATTTTGATCTCATCCGTCTGTCGGTGGTAACGCTCGGGTTTGCCCCTACTTCGCCATAAACAAATGGAATTGCTTTGCGAGGAATATTGATTGGATTTCCAACGAATGCGGGCATATCGTCGGTCAGTCCAATGCTGTAATGCGCACGCTAGCATCGGAAATCAGCCTCGCCGATAGAACAAAATATCCAGGAGACTTACCCATGGAGCAATCCTCTACGGCGCCGCGTGTGCCGGAGTCGGGCCGCAGTAGCGCTCAGAACATCGCTTCCAACGACCAGGCTTCCCCACGGGTGCGGCGAATTCAGCGGACCGCGCTTGCGCTGCTCCTCCTGAGCGGGGTCATCAATTACATCGACCGCGCAACGCTGTCTATCGCGAATCCACTGATCCGGCACGATCTCGGACTCTCCGTCGCGGAAATGGGCCTGTTGCTGTCGGCGTTTCTATGGGCTTACGCATTCGCGCAACTGCCCGCCGGCGCGTTGGTCGATCGCTTCGGCGCGCGCGTCATGCTGTCCGTCAGCCTGGCGACGTGGTCGGTGGCGCAAGCGTTCGGCGGTGTGGTGAGCAACTTCGGCCAGTTCTTCGCCGCTCGCATGGTGCTAGGAATAGGGGAGGCGCCGCAGTTTCCGACGGCCGCCAAAGTCGTTCGCGACTGGTTCGGCAAAAAAGAGCGCGGCGCCGCGACCGGCATCTGGAACAGTTCGTCGACGCTTGGCACTGCAATATCAGCGCCTTTGCTGACGGTATTGATGTTGACCGTGGGATGGCGATGGATGTTCGGCATCATGGGAATCGCCGGCCTCCTCGTGGCACTCGGCTTTTTTATCCTGCATCGCGACCCGCATCAGGTCGACTTGACGCAGCGGGAGCGCGCGCATCTGTCCGACGTCGATGGGGAGGTCCAGAGCCGTCCGACATGGCGCGAGTGGCGCCGTCTATTCGAGTTCAGCACCACGTGGGGCATGCTGCTGGGATTTTTCGGCACAATCTACGTCTTGTGGCTTTACAACGCGTGGTTGCCGACTTACCTGCAAATGGAACTTCACCTGACTATTGCAAAGTCGGGATGGGTGGCCGCGGTTCCCTATCTCTTTGGTGTGGTGGGCAGTCTCTCTGGCGGAAAGATTTGCGACGTGCTCGCACGGCGAGGCGTATCGGCGATCAACAGCCGGAAGTATCCGATGGCGGCTTCGCTTTTCGGTGTCGCCGTGTTCACGGTACTGACCGGCCTCACGCACAATGTGACGCTGGCGGTCGTATTCATTTCGATCTCGATGTTGCTGCTGTATGTTTCGAGCAGTGCGGCCTGGGCGACCGCGTCCGTTGCCGCGCCCGCCAATTGCACCGCTTCCATCGGCGCCATGCAGAATTTCGGCGGCTATTTCGGCGGCGCGCTGGCACCGGTGGTCACGGGCTTCATCGTGCAGCAGACCCACTCGTTCCAGCCGGCGCTGTTCGTCGGAGCGGGCGTTGCCGCTGTCGCGCTGATCGGCTACTGGTTGCTCGTGCGCGGCCCGATTCCGCCGGTCGCACTCACTCGCGACGTGTAACAGCAAAACAACGCTGCCTCGTCGAGAGTCTGGG
>CAYPWK010000565.1:0-1651 GCA_964414365.1 uncultured Burkholderia sp. | reverse complement strand
GCCGGCCGCGCTTAGCGACATGTAACAGCGAAACAATGCTGCCGCGGGCGAGAGTCCGGGCTCTCGCTTCTGCTGTCAGCCGGGTAGTGCGGAAGGCAGCGGGATGTCATAGCGCCGCGCGCAGGCTTCGAGTGCCGGCGCGATCGTCGAGTGCAGAGCGACTCCATCGCGCAGTTGCTCGCGCTTGAGGCTCAGTCCGCGATCGCCCGGCATGCGTACGCCCGCGGTTCCTGGACGCGGCGGATTATCGCGGCATGCATCGCCGAGCCAGTCCATCTGCCGCACGAACGCCGCGAGACCGCCAAAAGCCGCCGGATCGTATAGCGAAAGAAACACTGTAGCGCCCCATCCATCGGCAGGATCGGCTCGGCCGTGGCCTGCCAACCCCGCCGTCAACGCCTCGATCATCAACGCCAGCCCGAAGCCTTTATGTCCCCACGTCATGCCGCCAATCGGCAGGATGGACCCCGGGGGATCCGCGCTGAGCACGCCGGGATCGCGGCTGGGCTGCCCATCCGCATCGAGGAAGCATACTTCCTCGAAGTGTTGTCCCGCTTTGTGTTGGCGCGCGGTCATCCCCTGCGTGACGGTCGATGAAGAGATATCGATCAAAAACGGTGTGCCCGAGGTCGGAATCCCCGCCGCGATCGGATTCGGTGTAAATACGGACCGCGTGCCGCCGTGAGGGGCCACGCTTTGCCCCGCCGGGTCGGAACTGCTGAGCAAGATCATGAATCCGTCGGCAGTGGCTCTTTCGAGATAACTGGCCAGGCAAGCGATGTGGTGGCTGCGGCGAATCACCAGCGTCGCCGTGCCGTACTTCTTCGCGCGCGGCGCCAGCGTTTCGATCCCGCTGAGAACCAGCCAGGGGCCAGGAAGACGCCGACCATCCCACAACACGCTGCCGCCCCGGTCTGATACGACCTCCGGCTCGCCGGAGCAGGTCATCGTGCCGTTTTCGATTTCACCGATATAGGCGGGCAGCAACGCCAGGCCGTGCGTGTCATGTCCCATCAGGTCGCCGTCGACGAGCGTACGAGCGACTGCCAGCGCTTTGACGTCCTCCATTCCAACTCTGACCAGTAGACGCTGTGCGAAGGCTTGCAATCCGTCGGCGGAGTATCGGATTTGTGAATTCATGGGTGGGCGTCAATGAGGAAGATTGTTCGAAGCGCGTCGGGCCGGCAATGCCCGACGCGCTTTGAATTGTCGTTTGAGCTTGCGATAACCGTCCAATTGCAAATTGAGTAAAATCAATTCCATCTGGTTATAAATCCGATCGTGTTAACCCTATGTCGCAAGATTTCAGCGTCTCCATAACGCAAGTGCTGACAAAGCTGCGTTTCAGGCATCTCCAGTTGCTTGAATTGCTCGGTCGTACCCGCAACCTCCGTATCGCGGCTGAGCAGATGCACATCACGCAGCCGGCCGCCACGAAGATCCTGAGCGACCTGGAGACGATGTTAGGTGCGCCGCTGTTCGAACGGCTGCCGCGCGAAATGCGGCCGACCGATCTCGGTGCGCTGTCGCTGCGCTACGCCAGTACGACACTGTCCAATCTGGGCAAGTTTTCGAGCGAATTCGCGACACTGAAAAATGGCGGCTATGGTCATCTCACGGTCGGCTTCATTCCGGCTTCCGCCGCGCAACT
>CAYPWK010000564.1:0-3478 GCA_964414365.1 uncultured Burkholderia sp. | reverse complement strand
CGAGCTTCGTCCACACCAACGGCAAGCGCGAGACAAAACAGCAGTTCATCGATGCGATCTCCGCCGGCCATCGCCGGTACCGGCAGATCGAAGTTCAATCGCAGGACGTGCTGCCGGTGGGCAGCGAGACCTGCGTCGTCACAGGGCGGGCGCTCTTCGAGATGGAGGCGATGAACGGCGCGCTACTTTATCCGATCGCCTATACCGCCATCCAGGCGCAGGAAGGCGGGCAGTGGCGCCTCGTCGCGTGGCATGCCACGCGATGCGCGCTCGACTAAGTCGTAAGCGCCGTCGACCTCATGCTGCCGCCCGCCGTTCTTCGCTTTCCCAGTCGAATCGATTGAGGGCGCTGATGAGCGCATCGGCCGCAGCCGTTGCCGCGTCGTCGTGCATGCCCACGCCGTGACGCAGCTCGCTTCCGACTCTGCAGCCGACGAAGGCGACCCAACCGCCGCCTGCCGTGCGTGCCGCTTCGAATGAAGCGAGGTCGACCGCGCTTGGCGCCGCGCTTATGAGCGCACGCGAGAGCGCCTCCACTTCGGCCTGGACGTCGTCTCTGCCCGGCGCGATGCGGGCCACCTCTCGTCGATGCCAGCGCACCGCCGAGTCCATGCGCGAGGCAGGCCCCGGCACGTCGATATACTCACGCTTGAAACGCTCACAAACGGCCTCGCCCGTCACTTCGGCGCCCGACTCGTCGGCGATCTTTTGCACTTCGTGACTGAACTCGATCTGCAGCCGGCGCGGCGGCGCGAAGCCGAGCCCGCGCTCGAGCAGATAAGTTGCCCCGCCCTTGCCGGATTGGCTGTTCACGCGAATCACCGCATCGTAGTCGCGGCCGACGTCTTTCGGATCGATCGGCAGATAGGGCACCTCCCACGGAGCATCGCTCGCCTGCTGCGCGAATCCTTTACGAATGGCGTCCTGATGCGAGCCCGAGAAAGCCGTGAAAACGAGGTCGCCCGCGTAGGGATGGCGCGGGTGCACGGCAATCGCGTTGCAGCGCTCCACGACACGGCGCACGGCATCGATATCGGAGAAGTCGAGCCGCGGGTCGATGCCTTGCGTGTAGAGATTGAGCGCGAGCGTGACGATGTCGACATTGCCCGTGCGCTCGCCGTTGCCGAAAAGGCACCCTTCGATGCGCTGCGCGCCTGCGAGCAGCGCCAGTTCGGCCGCGGCCACGGCCGTGCCGCGATCGTTGTGCGGATGCACCGACAGCACGATGCTGTCCCGATAGGCCAGATTGCGGTCCATCCATTCGATCTGGTCGGCGAATACGTTCGGCGTCGCGGCTTCGACCGTGGCGGGCAGGTTGACGATCATTTTGTGCTCGCGCGTCGGGCGCCACACCTGCGCGACTGCGTCGCACACTTCGCGCGAGAACGCGAGCTCGGTCATGCTGAACGTTTCGGGCGAATACTGAAAGGTCCAATCAGTGCCAGGCCTCCGCTCGGCTTCTTCCTTGATGAGCCGCGTCCCTTCGACCGCCAGCGCCTTCACCTCTTCCTTCGAAGCATTGAAGACGATCCGTCGGAACGACGGGCAGATCGCGTTGTAGAGGTGCACGATGGCACGCGGCACACCCTCGAGCGCGTCGAAAGTGCGGGCGATCAGGTCCGCGCGCGATTGCACGAGAACCTCGATCGTCACGTCTTCGGGGATCCGCTTTTCGACGATGAGCTTGCGCACGAAATCGAAATCGGTCTGCGAAGCAGATGGGAAACCGACTTCGATTTCCTTGAAGCCGATCGCGACGAGCGTCTCGAAGAACTTGAGCTTTTGCGCGATGCTCATCGGTTCGATCAACGCTTGATTGCCGTCTCTGAGATCGGTGCTCATCCAGATGGGCGCCCGCTCGATCGTCCGGCTTGGCCATTTGCGGGCCGCAAGACGCACGGGTTCAAACGGTCGGTACTTCTCGGCAGGGTTGCGAAGCATGACGAAACCTCGTTCGTTCGGTCGTCCGCGAAAGCCGGGCAAGATCGAGCGGCTGGCTCATCGTGCCGTTCGTTGCGACATCCAACGGCGGCGAAGCTTTCGCGTTTTCGCCCGAACGGTATTCGGCCGAATGCTGACGACTACAGGGTTGTAAAGAGAACTGCGGTTTGGGGTGAAGCGGACTACGGCGAACTGCTGGGGGGACCGCGCAAACGGCACGCGGCGCTATGACTTGCTTACGCTAGTCGTAGCGATAGGGGCCGCGCTAGGCGACCGGAAGTAATTCGGAGGGTGTTCGGAAAGGAACGCATGGATCGCACTTTATGACAGGGATCGACGCCCTGTCAATACCACGCATGCGGATTGCGCGCCCGTATCGAGGAATCACCGAGCGAACAAGCGCGCGAGGCGATCTACGTGGTTCTCACCACACGCACGATCGACCCGACTTGGCGCGCGAGCGTGGGCGGGACAGGCGTAACGCCCGCGAGCACGGACTTGATCCAGGCCGCGGTCGCCGCGGCGTCGCGCGACTCGGGCAATTCGACGCTCTCCGCTTCCGGCGACGATCGCTCGGCTTCGACGAGCGTTTCAGCAACGCCCTCATGAATCCACTCGATGCGGACCTGCCGGCGCGTGTCGGCGACAGCTTCGCCTTCCGTTCCACGCGCGAGAAGAATGCCGCCTGCCGCTGCTTGAGGGTGCGAGAGAAATAGCGCTGCGAGGCTCTCGCGGTAGTCGGGGTGCGTGTAGTTGACGAGCCGCAGTCCGGCCGAGACGAACGGCTGCAGAATCTTCACGAGTGTGTGCGTGGAGTTACGCACGCCCATGACCCGGCGCAGCGCAAGCAGCCGCGCAAGCTTTGGCGCGAGTACCTCGATGGGGGCGAACGCAAGACGACGGTCGGCAAGCCCGCTTTCGATTGCCGCATGTGACGTGGCCGGCTCGATGCCAAGCTCGGCAAAGATCTCGGCGCTCGTCACGCGGCCGGGATCGGTGATCACGCCGTGCACGAGCGTCGGCACTCCTTCGCGCGCGAGCAGGAGCGCGAGCAGCGGCACCAGATTGGGTTGCTTGCGTGCCCCGTTATAACTGGGGATCGACACTGGGCGATAGGTCCCCTCAGCGAGACGCAAGGGCTCGAACGACGCCTGCGCGGCCGCCAGCATGGCGGCAAGCTCGTCCGCCGTCTCTCCCTTCAGCCGATAGGCGAGCAGTACGGCGCCAAGCTCGATATCGGAGACCCGGCCGTCGAGCATGGCGCTATAAAGCGCCTGCGTATCTTCCGGCGACAAGGCTCGTGCACCATTCGGTCCACGCCCGATCTCCTTGATGAAACGGGCGCAGGGAAACCACGAGGCAGGGGCGGTAACGGCGGGTTCTGTCATCGAATCGGATGGGGCGATGCTCGCCCTTTCTTCCTTCAGGACGCTTGTAAGGTCACTCAGTATCGCACGCCGGTGCACATGCACGACAGTTCCCGGACGGCCGCGCTAAACTCGGAGTTTCGCTTCGCGCCGCTGCCGCGGCGTTGCTG
>CAYPWK010000563.1:0-3482 GCA_964414365.1 uncultured Burkholderia sp. | reverse complement strand
GCTTGAAGAAATCTCTCTCATGACCGTCTCCACCAAATGTGCCGTCGATGTCTACAATCCTAGGCGTGTCGCCCTTTGGCGCAAAACGATCAAATCTCACGCGTATGTGAGAAAATTTCACAGATGGATCTAAGAAAACTGCCCGCCCTCAATTCCCTGCGCACGTTCGAAGCCGCGGCGCGGCACGAGAGCTTTTCGCGCGCGGCCGATGAGCTCTTCGTCACGCACGGCGCGGTCAGCCATCAGATGCGCGCGCTCGAGGAGGAACTCGGCATTGCCCTCTTCGCGCGCACGGGCAAGCGCGTCCGATTGACCGACGCCGGCAGCCGTTATGCCAAGGCGGTGCGCGCCGCGTTGATGACGCTCGCCGATGCGACGCGCGACGTGAGAAGCGGCGAACGCACGCGGCGTCTCGTCGTGTCCTCGTCGCCGTCGTTCTCGGCCCGCTGGATTACCCCTCGCATCGGCAGCTTCATGGACCGTCATCCGGAGGTCGACGTCGATCTGCTGTCGACGAATGCTCTCGCCGATTTTTCGCGTGACGATGTGGATGTGGCAATTCGCTACGGCCGCGGCAACTATCCGGACCTTTATGTCGAGCTGCTGCTCGACGAGGTGGTGTTTCCGGTTTGCTCACCGACGTTCAATGGCGGAGCACTGCCGAAGACGCCAGCAGACCTTCTCCGAGTGCCGCTTTTGCGCTCGGACACCGATCTCTGGCGCCCCTGGTTCGAGGCCGCCGGACTGCCCGACGCCGCCGAGCCACGGCGTGGCGTGCTCTTCGACGATTCGTCGAATATGTTGCTTGCGGCCGCCGATGGTCAGGGCATCGCGCTCGCACGCAGCTCGATTGCCATGCAGGAACTCATGGCGGGACGTCTCGTGTGCCTCTTCGACATCGATGTGGCGTCGCCATGGAGCTATTACTTCGTCTGTCCACCGCCGCTCATGACGAGCGCGCGCGTGCAGGCGTTCCACGCGTGGATCTTCGACGAAGTGAAGCGCTTTCGCGCCCGCTACGAAGAAACGTGTGGGGGAAGCGCTCTGCCCCTTGCCGTCAAAGCACGACCGACACCATCGGATGCCCCGTGAGGGCTCGATAGATGTCGTCGAGCTGCTCGCGGCTGACGGCGCGCACGGTCACCGTCAAGCCGACATAGTTGCCGCCGCTCGATGGCCGCGTTTCGATGCGCGTGGCATCGAAGCTCGCGTCGAACTGCTGCACGACGATCGTGATCGCGTCGGCAAAATCGGGGTGCGCCTTGCCCATCACTTTGATCGGAAAGTCGCACGGAAACTCGAACAGCGATTCGTTGACCGGGCTCATCGGCTTGGCTCCCACCATCGCACCCATTGCACCATCATTTCTTCTTGCTGAACATCAGCATGAGCGAATCCCAAATGCGCCCCCCGATGCCGGCCTGCGGCACCGGCTGCAGCGCAACGATGGGCACCTGCACCAGCGTCTTGCCGTCACCCGCGATCTGCACTGTTCCCACTTGCTGGCCGTCCGCGATCGGCGCGATCAGCGGCGAATTCAGCGTGACCTGCGGCTTCACCTTGTCGCCCATGCCACGCGGGACAGTGACGTACTGATCGCTCTTCACGCCGACCGGCACACTATTGGCGACGCCCTTGTAGACGCGCGGCGTCTGCACAGGCTGATTCGCCTTGAAGAGGCGCACGCTGTCATAGGCGCTGTAGCCGTAGTTGAGGAGCTTCATGCTGTCCTGCACGCGCTCGTGTTCTTTTTGCTCACCCATGACCACGGCGACGATGCGGCGCGACGCATCGGCCACGCCCGGCAGCGGCCGCTTCGCCGTCGCGATCAGGCAGTAGCCGGCCGCCGCGGTATGCCCCGTCTTCAAGCCATCGACGCTCGGATCGAGCCAGAGCAGCCGGTTGCGGTTCGGCTGCTTGATCTTGTTATAGGTGAATTCCTTGACCGCGAAGATGCTGTAGTACTCGGGGTAGTCGCGGATCAGGTGTGCCGAGAGGATCGCCAGGTCGCCCGCCGTTGTGTAATGCTGCGGATCGGGCATGCCGTTCACGTCGGCATAGTGCGTCCCCTTCATGCCGAGCTTCTGCGCCTCGGCGTTCATCATCTCGACGAAATGCGACTCGCTGCCGCCCACGAGCTCCGCGAGCGCGATCGCCGCATCGTTACCCGACTGCACGATCATGCCGTAGACGAGATCATGCACGGTCACGGGCTTCTCGGCCTCGATGAACATCCGCGACTCGTCGTTGCGCACCCGGCGCACGGCGAGGCTTGGCGTCACCACCTGGTCCATCGAGATTTTTTTCGTGTGCAGCGCCTCGAAAACGAGGTACGCCGTCATTAGCTTCGTCAGCGACGCCGGCTCGACACGCTCGTCGGGGTTGCCCGAGGCCAGCACCTGATTGGCCGTCGCATCGACGACCACCCATGAGCGCGCCGTCACGGCCGGCGGCGGCACCTGTGCCGACGCGAGCGGCGCATAAGCCGTGGCACCGGCCGCGAGGGCTGCGGCGACGAGCAGGCTCGCGGACGCGCCACGACCGATCGATTGCGGGACGAGCGACGAAGCGAACGATGAGACCGACGGGACAGAGGGCATCGACGAGGGGCCGAAGAAGGAAGAGCGCATAGGGTCAGTTCGTGCAAAAAGGAGCATGCGCGCAGCGCGCGCGGCGGAAAGAGGACGCCGGGCCAACGCGAGCCGCGCCGCGACACGGGCAAAGCGATCGGAATGCGGTGGCGCAAAAGCGGCAGTTGGACACGGGCGAAGGCGAGCGGTTCGCGCGAGCTGCGACGATGAGGCCCATGCCCACGCAAAAAAATTGCGCCCATTATACGCGGCGGACTGCTTCGAAATCGCGTTTTATGGCGACCTGTATGCGCCAATCGATGCTTTCATGCGGCGCGGGCCGCCGCGATCCCGCGCTTTTTTCGCATCGCGGAGCGCGCTACTTCCAGGCGTCGACGACGATACGCTTCAACAGATGGAGCTTGCGGTGCAGGAAGTGCTCGGCGCCCGGAATGACGACGACGGGCAATTCCAGCGGCCGCGCCCATTCGAGCGCCGCCGCGAGCGGCACCGTGTCGTCGATCTCGCCATGGATAACGAGCGTGTTTTCGGGCACAGGCGCCACGTCCCAACGGCTCGCCGCCGTGCCGACGAACACCATGCGCTCGATGTTCTCGCCGGCCTCGCGCAACGCCGCCGCGACGTGCGACAGCACGACTGTGCCGAACGAAAAACCCGCGAGCACGAGCGGAGCGTCGCCCTGCCCCGGCTGCGCGCGCATATACGCAATAAGGGCGCGCAAGTCATCGCGCTCGCCGAGGCCGTTGTCGTGCACGCCCTCGGTCTGCCCCACGCCGCGGAAGTTCGAGCGATAAGTGACGTAGCCGAGCTGCACGAGCGTGCGCGCGAGCGTGACGGCGACCTTGTTGTCCATCGTGCCGCCGAAAAGCGGATGCGGATGCGCGACGAGCG
>CAYPWK010000562.1:0-3523 GCA_964414365.1 uncultured Burkholderia sp. | reverse complement strand
CCGCGCACGGTCGGCAGAATGATCTCGCGCATCACGCGCGCATGGAGCTGCGGCGTCACGATTGGCGCGGGCGAATAGGCGCCCATGCCACCCGTGTTCGGGCCGGCGTCGCCGTCGAGGAGCCGCTTGTGGTCCTGGCTCGACGCAAGCGCGAGCACATGCTTGCCGTCGACCATCACGATGAAGCTGGCTTCCTCGCCAGCGAGGAATTCCTCGATGACGACCCGCGCGCCGGCATCGCCGAGCTTGTTATCGGCGAGCATCATGTCGACGGCGACATGCGCTTCCTCGATCGTCGTCGCGACAACGACGCCCTTGCCGGCAGCGAGCCCGTCGGCCTTGATGACGATCGGCGCGCCCTTCGCGTCGAGATAGGCGTGCGCGGAAGCAGCGTCGGAGAAAGTCTCGTATTCGGCAGTCGGGATGCCGTTGCGCTTCATGAAGGCTTTGGCGAAATCCTTCGAGCTCTCGAGCTGCGCGGCTTCCTTCGTTGGCCCGAAGATCTTGAGGCCGCGCTGGCGAAACAGATTGACGATGCCCGCCGCGAGCGGCGCTTCAGGACCGACGACGGTGAATGCGATCTGCTCTTTCTCGGCGAAATCGGCCAGCGCCTCGAGATCGGTAATGGCGACGTTGCGCAGGCGGTCGTCCTGGGCCGTTCCGCCATTGCCGGGCGCAACATAGACGACCTGTACGCGCGGCGACTGCGCGAGCTTCCATGCAAGCGCATGTTCGCGACCGCCGGAACCGACGACGAGTAATTTCATATGAAAACCCTGATGGCCTAAACGGGGCGGCCGGCGCATGACGCCGGCCGCGATGTCTCATCCAAGTATGCCGGCCAGCGAGGCGCTTGCTTTGGCGCCATACGCGCAGCCGGCGTACGCGATCATTCCTCGATGATCGTCGCGTTCGTGTAGACCTCTTGCACGTCGTCGAGGTTTTCGAGCGCGTCGAGCAGCTTTTGCATTTTCACCGCATCTTCGCCGGTGAATTCCACTTCAGTCTGCGGCTTCATCGTCACTTCGGCGAGTTCGGCCTTGAAGCCGGCCGCCTCGAGTGCCGCCTTGACCTTCGAAAAGTCGGGGGGCGAGCAGAGCACTTCGACGCTGCCGTCGTCGTTGGTGATCACGTCGTTCGCGCCCGCTTCGAGGGCCGCTTCCATCAGCTTGTCTTCGGGCGTGTCCGGTGCGAAAAGAAATTGCCCGACATGATCGAAGAGGAACGACACCGAGCCGTCCGTGCCCATGTTGCCGCCGTACTTCGAGAACGCATGGCGCACTTCGGCGACGGTCCGTATGCGGTTGTCCGTCATCGTGTCGACGATGATCGCCGCCCCGTTGATGCCGTAGCCTTCGTAGCGGATCTCTTCGTAGTTCGCGCCGTCCACGCCGCCCACGCCGCGCTGGATCGCGCGGTTGATGTTGTCCTTCGGCATGTTCGCGTCGGTCGCCTTGTCGACGGCGAGCCGCAGGCGCGGATTCGAGTCGATGTCGCCGCCGCCCAAGCGCGCCGCGACCTGGATTTCCTTGATGAGGCGCGTCCAGACCTTGCCGCGCTTGGCATCTGCTGCAGCCTTCTTATGCTTGATGTTGGCCCATTTCGAGTGACCAGCCATACCCTTTCTCCGTGGCGGGCGCGTCTCGCGCGCTCGCGTGATGCGTTCTTCGGTGCGGATCTGCGGGATCGAATCGGCGAATCCGTTGTTCAATCGGTCGCGATATCGAGCGGTCGAGCGGCGCGGCGCGCGCAAATGGTGCGAGAAACGCAAAGGGCGCCGCTCGAAGAGCAGAAGGGAATTTTAGCACGCGGCCCAGGCACGCCCGGCTCGCGCGGCTCCCGGCCGCAGCCAAACGACAGCCTGGCGCGCCTGGCCGCCGCACGCGCCAACCGTTGGCGCGCGGCCGTTTTCATCGCCTTCAGCGGCCTTTCGCTAGTTCTTCGTGCCGAAGAGGCGATCCCCGGCGTCGCCGAGGCCCGGTACGATGTAGGCGTGCTCGTTCAAGTGCGAATCGAGCGAGGCGACGAAAAGCTTCACGTCCGGGTGTGCGCGCTGGAAGACTTCGACGCCTTCGGGCGCGGCGACGAGCGCAAGGAACATGATCCGCTCGCCGGGCACATTGCGGCGCTTCAGGACGTCGATCGCATGCACAGCCGAGTTGCCCGTCGCGACCATCGGATCGCAGAGGATGAAAATGCGGTCCTCGAGATCGGGCAGCCGCACGAGATACTCGACCGGGCGGTGCGCATCGTCGCGATAGACGCCGATGTGGCCGACGCGCGCGGAGGGGATTAGCTCGAGCAGCCCGTCCGACATGCCGATGCCGGCTCGCAGCACGGGCACGATCGCCAGCTTTTTGCCGGCGATGACGGGGGCGTCGATCTCGACGAGCGGCGTGGTGACGCGCTTCGTCGTGATAGGCAGATTGCGGGTGATCTCGTAGCCCATCAACAGCGTCAGCTCGCGCAGCAGCTCGCGAAACGTGCGCGTCGACGTGTCCTTGTCGCGCATGTGCGTGAGCTTGTGCTGAATCAGCGGGTGATCGAGGATGAAAAGGTTCGGAAAGCGGCTGTCTTGTTTCATGGGCAGGCGGTGCTCGGCGGGTAGCGGCGGCGCAACGGAATAAGGGGCTCGGGCGGCTCGCGGCGCGAGGCCCGACGCGACGGCCAACAGTTTACCTCTACAATCGCGAGCATTCCCCATTTCGATTTCTATGGGACGCGAGGAGAGCAACATGGATATGGGCATCGCAGGCAAGGCCGCGCTCGTATGCGCCGCGAGCAAGGGGCTCGGGCGCGGCTGCGCCGAGGCGCTTGCCGCCGAAGGCGTCGAGCTGGTCATCGTCGCCCGCACGGCCGAGACGCTCGAGGCCACTGCCGCCGACATCCGCGCGAAGACGGGCGCCAAGGTGCGCACGGTCGCATGCGACATCACGACGCCGGAGGGTCGCGAAGCCGCGCTCGCCGCATGCCCCGAGCCCGATATCCTCGTGAACAACGCCGGCGGTCCGCCGCCGGGCGACTTCCGTCAGTTCACGCACGACGACTGGATTCGCGCGCTCGAGGCGAACATGCTGACGCCGATCGCGCTGATTCAGGCGACGATTGACGGCATGATCGCGCGCGGTTTCGGCCGCATCGTCAACATCACGAGCTCGGCCGTGAAAGCGCCGATCGACGTGCTGGGACTTTCGAACGGTGCGCGCTCGGGGCTAACGGGCTTCGTCGCCGGCGTCGCGCGCAAAGTGGCCCCGCACAACGTGACGATCAACAACCTGCTGCCGGGCGTTTTCGATACCGATCGCATCGGCGCGACGTTGACGGCTCGGGCGGGCGCGTCCGGGATCAGCATCGACGAGGCGCGCCGCCAGCGCATGAAGACCATCCCCGCCGGCCGCTTCGGGCAACCGGGCGAGTTCGGCAAGGCTTGCGCGTTCCTTTGCAGCGCGCATGCAGGCTACATCACCGGGCAAAACCTGCTCATCGACGGGCCAGAGGCCGACGATCTTGAAATGCCTTCGTG
>CAYPWK010000561.1:0-3530 GCA_964414365.1 uncultured Burkholderia sp. | reverse complement strand
TGCGACGTTGTGCTCGCCGCCGCGCATCAGCGCGAGCTCTACCTGATCCTGGATGTCTTCGATATGGAACGTGCCGCCGTTCGGGCGGCTGCGCAGGAGGGCGCGGACGACGCTTTGCGTGAGCTGCTCGACGAGTTCGCGCACGCGTGCCGATGCGGCACCCTGCCCGCCGTTGACGGCGAGAAACGCCTTCGTCATGGCGATGGCGATCTTGGACGGCTCGAACGACACGACGCTGCCATTGCGGCGAATCACCTTGTAATCGGCGAACGTCGCCTGCGGCGCAAGCGCATTCGCGGAGGCTGCGGCGCCTACGGCGCGGCCTACCGGCGCGCTCTCATGCTGGCTCGTCATGTTGTCGGTCGTTTGCATGTGCAAAGCTCCTGATCTCTGATGTGCGGACAACCCGCGGATTGGAACAACCGCCGCGCCACCCCGAGCGCGAACGATGAGGTGCGGAGAATGAAGATACGCAATTCGGCTGCCAGACTCGGCAATGCGCAACGGACGATGGCCTTTGCCATTTTCTTCTTGCGGTTTTCCCTGCGTCCTTTTCCCCGAAGACCAAGGCGCCGAACCGTTCGCCGCCGCCTTGGCCCGCATCTTTTCTTGACATCTTCGATTGCCGCGGCGCTTCGCCCGATCCAGGCGCCACCGGCCTTCGACACAACATCTAGTGCGTTTTTTCGTCGTTGATACCAAGTATAGTAGACCCAATTGGTCTAGCCAAAAGGTTTATTTGCGGTCGAACCCTTGACTTTTGATTAATCGAGACAGGGTAAGGACTTGCCCGGAACGCAAGAGGCAGCGCCGTTTTTGCAGGCCTCGCGCAACGCGCGCATCCGTTTGCTCAAAGGCGCTGGTAGGGGAAATACCGATCGGTGAGCGCAGCCTCGCGCGCGAGCCGCGGCCAATCGAAGAACGGCCCCGGGTCCGTCTTCCGGCCGGGCGCGATGTCGGAATGACCGGCGAGCGCTTCGATCGGGTAGCGGGCAATGAGCGCCCTGACGAGCGCCGCGAGCGTCTCATATTGGGCGGACTCGAACGCGATGTAATCGCTGCCTTCGAGCTCGATGCCGATCGAAAAGTCGTTGCAACGCGGTTTGCCGAGGAAGTTCGATGCGCCGGCGTGCCAGGCGCGCGCATCGCAGGAAACAAACTGCTCGAGCGCGCCGTCTCGCCGGATCACGAAATGAGATGACACGCGCAGCTCGCGCAGATGGGCGTCGTAGTACGGGTGAGCCGAACAGTCCAGGCGATTGAGGAACAGCTCGCCGATCGCATCGCCGCCGAACTCGCCGGGGGGCAGGCTGATGTTGTGAACGACGATGAGCGTCGGCACGGCCCCTTCGGGGCGCGCCTCGAAGTTCGGAGACCGCAATGCGCGCACGCCGCGCACCCAGCCGTCATCGTCGATGACGAATGCGTCGGCGTTCATCACCCGGCTCACCGAGAGCCGGTGGCACGCGCCGTATGACGGCGAGCGTGCTCTGCGCAGCAGAAATACTGCCCCTCGGCGAATAGAGACTCGCTCTTCGGAGCATGCACGCCGCAGGCCGCGCAGCGCACAACGGGCTCGGCAAGCGAGGGGGCGGCTCGCGCCGATCGAGAGCCGAACGGGCTTCCACCGGCCCGCGTTCCGCCACCGGCCGCCGCACCGCCGTTGGCGGCCGATGCCCTCGCGGCTTCGACCGCACGAATCATCTTCGCGAGCCAACGCCCGGCGAAGATAAGCAGGATGAGAAGGAGAAGTTGTCGCATAGGGAAAACGCGAGTCTTGCCGCGAGATCAGACAACGGGACGATGCAGCAGCACCTCGAAGACGAAGCGGCTGCCGACATACGCGAGCAGGAGCGCAACGAACGAAGCCAGCACCCAGCGCAGCGCCGCGCGGCCGCGCCACCCCGAGATCTTTCGGGCCGTGAGCAGCGCGCCGAACATCAGCCACGAGAGGATTGCGAAGACGGTCTTGTGATCGAACGTCAGCGCGCGAGCCTTCAACTGCTCGCTAAAGAGCGCGCCTGAGAGCAACGTCAGCGTAAGTAGCGCGAAACCGGCGCCGATCATCCTGAAGAGCAGCTTTTCGAGCGTCAGCAGCGGCGGCAGCGTGTCGAGCCAGCCCGCGATCCAGCTTGCCGAGGCCCGGCGCTCGAGCGCGCCGCGCAGCGCGTGAAGGCGCCGCTCGGCGAAAAGCATCAGCACGGCATGCAGTGCAGCAATGGCAAAAAGCCCATAAGCCATATTCGCGATAATGAAATGCAGCTTGAAGAGCGGCGCGGCCGCGTACGGCAACACCCGCACGCCGCCGAACGCGAGCGGCAGGATCGACGCGACGCAGGCGAGCGGCAGCACGAGCAGGCGCAGCCCGTCGAGCGGCAGGAAAAAGCTTTCGATCCAGTAGATGCTGGAGCCCAGCCAGAACATGGCGGAGAGCGCGAACGCGAAACCGAACACCATCGCGTCGTGCGGAAAGATCGTCATATGCAGCAGCGCGCCGTGCGAGACCAGCGCAACGAAGAGCAGCGCACGGCCCGGTGCCGTCATGCCCGAGGCCGCCGCAAGCGCGGGCGCCGCCGGCATCGGCGGCACGCTCGAAAGCATTCCATGCTGGGAATTGCCCTGCCCGCCGAGTCCGCCCCCGGCGGCCATCCAACAGGCGCGCCAGGCCGCCACGGCGAGGCCGCCGTAGAGGAGCGCGGTGAGGGCATACAGTACAATGTCCATGTTCCCGAGTTTACACTAGTCACTTGCGCGCGCCGGGCTGCCCGCGCGCGCCATCGACGCTCTCTTTTCTCTTTCGCCCGCTTCCCATGCTCGACACTCTCACCCACCGGATGGCGCGCGTCGTCAAGACGCTGCGCGGCGAAGCCCGACTCACCGAAACGAACACGCAGGAGATGCTGCGCGAAGTGCGCCTGGCCCTGCTCGAAGCCGACGTCGCGCTGCCCGTCGTCCGTGACTTCATTGCGAAGGTCAAAGAAAAAGCGCTCGGCGAGGAAGTGATCGGCAGCCTGTCGCCCGGGCAGGCGCTCGTCGGCGTCGTCCAGCGCGAGCTCACCGCGCTGATCGGCGGCGACTACGAAGGCCAAGCCGCCGAGCTCGACCTCGCCGTCACGCCGCCCGCGGTCATCTTGATGGCAGGCCTGCAAGGCGCCGGCAAGACGACGACGGTCGGCAAGCTCGCCAAGTTGCTGCGCGAGAAGTACAGGAAGAAAGTGCTGACCGTGTCCTGCGACGTCTATCGCCCGGCCGCCATCGCACAATTGAAGACGGTCACGGAGCAGGTCGGGGCCGATTTTTTCCCTTCACAGCCGGACCAGAAGCCTGTCGATATCGCCGCTGCGGCCGTCGATTGGGCGAAGCGCCACTATCACGACGTGCTGATCGTCGATACAGCGGGGCGGCTCGGCATCGACGAAGCGATGATGCAGGAGATCGCCGCACTGCATTCGGCGCTGAAGCCCGCTGAAACGCTCTTCGTCGTCGACGCGATGCTCGGCCAGGACGCCGTCAATACGGCGAAAGCCTTC
>CAYPWK010000560.1:0-3544 GCA_964414365.1 uncultured Burkholderia sp. | reverse complement strand
GTGCTGTCGTTCACAACAAACCAAGCGTAATCGCGCGATTGGCCAACAATTGCCGGTTATGGACTTCGAGCTTCGCCATCAGCCTGCGCACGTAATACACCGCACCAGCCTCCGACACGCCGAGGATGCGCGATATCTCCCAATTGGTTTTACCGCTTGCAATCCATCGGAGACACTCGAGTTCACGCGGTTTCAGCGGGGCTTGTAGGCCGCAGCGCTCTTTCCCGATGAGCTTCCGCATCGCGTCATGAACGAATACCGCAGCGAGATTGCCTTCGGCCAACGATCGACGGATCAAACGATCTGTATCGTCCCGGCTTACGGCGCTTGCAAAGCTCAACATGCCGACGTCGCCGTTTCGCGCCTGAACGGGGAACGTTACCCCATCTCCAATGCCATTTGCTCGAGAATCTTCGAAGAACTGGTGCTCCGCCGGTGTCAACGCGCCGAGGTCACGCCATATGACAGGCGTCAGTTGCGCCTGCGCTCGCCGCGCAATCGGGTCGATGTCGGCATAGTGCGCCGCCGTGTACTTTTCTTGCCAGGCATCGGGCAAATTGGAAAGACTCCGTTGTATTTTTTTTTGCTGGTCTATCGGGAAGCGTCCTACATACTGGAAATAGTCGAACTTGAGGTCGGTTGTGATTTCTTGCAGTAGTTCACCCACTTGGCTTTCAGTAAGCTGAGCGCCTATCGTCGAGATCAGTTCAGACCGCGCGTGAGTTTCCGTGCGCGTATCGCATACAACTTCTAGCATCGTGTTCTCCGTTCCAGCCATGGTCCAACAAGGAGGGGCGACGATCGTTCGACAGATCGCTCCTTCTCGCCTTGTCCAATCCTAACGATGAAGTGGTGCCGCTTTACTGCTTGAATGTCGAGTTGACAAAAATTATTGTTGTGTGGTAGATGGTGCGCTCGGCCGCATCGCACGCTTCGCATGTCCGGGGAACCCAGGAGGTGCCACGTTCTCGGCCCTTCGCGTCGTCGCAATGCAACGCTCTATTACTGCTCGCGGTTCGCCGTCGAATCTCATGCCGACTAGTCTTGCCCGCTTGCCGTCACTCGATACCCCGCGTCTCCTTATCCGACAACGCACGCTCGCGGACGTGGACGCATGCATCGAGATGGACCGCGATCCTGAAGTGACGCGGTATATCGCGGGCCCTTGGAATGACCGGACGGCACATCGGCGTTTGGTCGAATTTCGCACTACTCGGCCTTATCCTCCCGGGTTGGGCTATTGGTCGATTCGAGAGGCAAGCGCGCCGAACGACTTCATCGGCTGGGTATTGCTGATTCCCGACCATGGTGTCGGCCCGGAAGTCGAGATTGGATGGCGGCTTGTTCGCCGGGCATGGGGAAAAGGGATGGCTACCGAAGCCGCACGCGCGTTGCTGAACCATGCGTTCGAGACGGTCAATCTTGAACACGTGATCGCGGACATTGCCTCGGAGAATATGGCGTCTCGCCGCGTCGCCGAAAAAATCGGCATGAAGCAAATGAAGGGTATCGGCGGCGAGGGAAGGAGCTTCGAGCGCTATTGCATTCGCCGTGCTGACGCGCGCAACGACTAACGCACACTGGGACGCCGCAGGTCAAGGCCATCGGCGTATTTGAACCCCGGTCACAGACCTCGCTTCCACCTATCGATAGGGGAACAGCCGTCGATTGTTAGCGTCACGGCAACGGTGAATTCGCTGCAATCGCTATAGATTTCCGATAGCAAAGGCCTAAACTCATCTTCAACGAGTTGCCGACGCATTCGACAGGCGTTGCGCGCAAAACGCGACCCCATGGTGCCGGCATTCAAGCTCTGGTCCCGCCGAACGCGGGTTAGCGCTTATCTACGAAGATGACTACGAACGTGAGGTGGTGCCAATGCTAACGATTGTGAAAGGTCTGGAAGGTCTTGCTCTGCTTGCGGTGCTCAGCTTGTATCTGGCGCCCTCGATCATTGCGGATGCTAACGAGCGTGATGACGCGTTGGCAATCACGCTCTTCAATGTCTTGCTCGGGTGGACGGTGATCGGTTGGATCGCGGCGTTTATGTGGGCGCACCGCACGGTGAATGACCGGCCGGTATCGCAAGTGGTAGCAAAACGCCGGCAGGCGTGGGCGCGGGGCACGATCGCGAAGATCGTTGCGCACGCAAAAAGCAGTGCCGCCCTGGCGGATGCGTTTAGGGGAAAGCAACTGTACGCGCAACCGGTGCCCGTCACTGCGGATGCCCGCCGCGACCACGCTCGGCCGAATTGAAGTTGCGCCTGGAAACGGCTCAGAGTGGAAATCCATCAGCAAAGGCCGAGCGCAGGTACGCAACAAAAAGCGCCACGGCGCGCGGCACATGATGGGCATAGGGCCGCACGATATAGAGCTGCTCGGCAAACGCACCCAAGGCGCGCCACTCGGGCAACACCACGACCAACTTGCCCGACTGCACGGCCGCCTGCGCGCTGAAGTCGGGCAATATCGCGATGCCGAGATCATCGAGCGCGGCGTCGCGCAGCGCTTCACTATTGTTCGCCGAAAACGGGCCGTTGACGGTAACAGCGACGGGCTCCGCCGAGCTCTTTCGCGCCGTATTGCGCTCGAACGACCAAACCGCCGGCCCCGATCCTCTGGGGTAGAAAAGGCACTCATGATTGGAGAGGTCGTGCGGGCTCTCGGGGAGTCCGCGCCGCTTGAGATAGGCGCGCGTTGCAACAAGCACCGACTGCGTCTTGCAAAGCTTCCACGCGACGTGCGTTTCGGGCGCATGAGCGCTATGCCGGATCGCGAGATCGAAGCCCTCGGTCGTGAGCGAGGCGAGCCTGTCCGACACTTCCAGCTGTATGCGAACTTGAGGATGTTCGTTGAGGAAAGCTGAGAGGCGGGGTACGAGCTGTTGGCGCGCAAACGCAACGGGGGCCGTCAACCGGATGAGTCCGCGCGGCAGGCCGGCCATTTCGCGCACCGATTCGAAGCTGCTGGCGATCGTTTCATAGTGGACGCGCGTCGCTTCCACGAGCCGCTGACCCGCCTCCGTAAATCGCACGCTGCGCGTCGTGCGCTGGACCAACGCCACGCCTGCCGCACGCTCGAGCTCGGCAATACGCTGGCTCATCGCCGCCTTACTGACACCGAGCCGATTGGCCGCAGCCGTATAACTGCCCTGGTCGGCAAGCACGGTCAGCCAGTGCAAGTGTACCCAGAGCCCCTCCACCTTTTGCGTATCCATGCCGCGATTGTTCACTATCAAAAACAATAAGTTTAATCCTACCGCCTTTCCGGCCGACGCGGCGGTTCTTAAACTCGCTGCATTGATCAACGAAACTGGAGGAGCGCAAATGAAAGCCTTCAACGATACGGCCGACGTCATCCATTTCATCGGGGGAAAGCGGGTTCGGGGCGCGGCGACGCGTACGCAGCCCGTCTTCAACCCGGCCACCGGCGTCGAGGCTCGCAAGCTGATTCTCGGTGAGGTCAGCGATGTGGCCGCTGCCGTCGAGTCCGCGAAGGCTGCGTTCCCGGCTTGGAGCAATACGCCGCCGATCCGCCGTGCGCG
>CAYPWK010000559.1:0-3596 GCA_964414365.1 uncultured Burkholderia sp. | reverse complement strand
GGCTCGACGAGCGGACGATCGTATGGCCCTTCGATTCGAAGAACTTGAGGAATTTCTCGCGGATTTCGGCGGCTTTCATAAAGAACTGGGAGACGGTCTCGACAGGAATCCGGCTCGCCGCCGCGCTGCCGCGCGCAACGGCCAAGCCGTTTTCACCCTAAACGAGCCATTATACGGAAATGTCGGACGGCCGCCCCGTTCCGTGGGCCTTTCGGCGCGCCCGCCAGTGCGTTGCGGCAGAAGACGTGGCACAGGATCACGGCGCAAGCGACAGCAGCCAGCGTCGGCCTTCGTCCCAAACGCCCAGGCCGCTGTCGGCATTAATGTGGCCTCGCGCCCCGATTTCGACGATGCGGCTGCCCCACGACTTCGCACAGCGCTCGGCATAGTCGATGCTGCCATACGGGTCGTTGCTGCTCGCGACGACGATCGTCGGGAACGGCAAACGCCCCACCGGCACTTCGTCATAGCCGCGGGCAGCGGCCGGAAATTCGCCGCCGGCAGGGTCCGGAACCGCGACGAGCAGCGCGCCCGCCACTTTGGCGACCTGCGCGGGCGCCGCCCGCCGCATGGCCCAATGGACCGCCGTCAGGCAGCCGAGACTGTGCGCCGCGATGAGCGCCGGACCATCGGCAACCTGATGCGCGACGAGCGCGGCATCGAGCGCATCGCACCAGGCTCCGCATACCGGCCGTTCCCAATCGGGCATTTGGACGCGCACGAACGAAGTATGCGTCTCTTCCCAGCGCGTTTGCCAATGCCCGGGACCTGAGTTGCCATACCCGGGCAGGACGTAGACGGTGTTATTCATGGTTATCGTTGCTCGAATCGTTCGCTGATGGGTGGGTTAGCCACACCTTCGCGCCTTGCGGCATGACAAGCGCAATTCGCCGGCCGACGCGTAGTATAAGGTGGGCGATCAGGGGCCGCGACCCAGGCCGGGACCCATTCTCGGGTCCCTCGTCGATGACTAGCGGCCCGCGCCCGAGAAGCCGCTCAGGTAGAATGGGCGGATCGCGCGGGCGCGTCCCGCATTGTTTAGGCCGACTGACCTTTTGCGCATGAGTAACGAACGTAACGACGCCGCGGCGGCAGCGCCGTCGAATTTCATCCGAAACATCGTCGACGAAGACAACCGCACCTCGAAATGGAGCGGCCGGGTCGAGACGCGTTTTCCGCCCGAGCCGAACGGCTACCTGCACATTGGCCATGCGAAGAGCATTTGCCTGAATTTCAGCATCGCGCACGACTATGGCGGCGTCTGCCATTTGCGGTTCGACGACACCAATCCGGAGAAGGAAAGCGTCGAATACGTCGACTCCATCATCGATGCCGTGCGCTGGCTCGGCTTCGACTGGGCGAAGGACGGCAAGGAGCACCTTTACTTCGCGAGCGACTACTACGACAAGCTCTACCAATATGCAGAGCTGCTCATCGAGCGAGGCAAGGCCTATGTCGACAGCCAGTCGGCCGAGGAAATGCGCGCGACGCGCGGCACGCTGACCGAGCCCGGCACGCCCTCGCCGTATCGCGACCGCACGCCCGAAGAGAGCCTCGACCTCTTTCGCAGGATGAAGGCCGGCGAATTCGACGAAGGCGCGCATGTGCTGCGCGCAAAAATCGACATGAGCTCGCCGAACGTGAACATGCGCGATCCGGTCCTCTACCGGATCCGTTTCGCGCATCACTACCGGACGGGCGATCGCTGGTGCGTCTATCCGATGTACGACTACACGCATTGCATCTCGGACGCGCTCGAAGGCATCACCCATTCGCTTTGCACGCTCGAATTCGAGGATCATCGCCCGCTTTATGACTGGATTCTCAATGAGCTTGCCGATGCCGGCGTGTTCGTCCGGCCGTTGCCTCAGCAAATCGAATTTTCACGGCTCAACCTGACTTATGCGATCACGAGCAAGCGAAAGCTGCTGCAACTCGTGAACGAAGGGCACGTGGACGGCTGGGACGATCCGCGCATGCCGACGATCGTCGGCGTGCGCCGGCGCGGCTTCACGCCTGACAGCATCAGGCTGTTCTGCGATCGCATCGGCGTGACGAAAGTCGATTCATGGATCGACATGAGCGTGCTCGAAGGCGCGCTGCGCGACGATCTCGACGAAAAGGCGCCGCGCACGGCCGCAGTGCTAGATCCGGTGAAGCTCGTCATCGACAACTTCCCGGCCGATCTCGCCGAGCCCTGCACGGCGCCGGTCCATCCCCATCATCCCGAGCGCGGCGAGCGCACCTTTCCCATCACGCGTGAGCTTTGGATCGAGCGCGACGATTTCACGGAAACGCCGCCGAAGGGGTATTTCCGGCTGTTCCCGGGCAATAAGGTGCGGTTGCGGTATGGCTACGTGATCGAGTGCACGGGCGCCGAGAAGGACGAGCACGGCAATGTCGTGGCCGTTCACTGCAACTACTTCCCTGATAGCAAGTCGGGCACCGAAGGCGCGAACAACTACAAGGTGAAGGGCAACATCCACTGGGTCAGCGCGACACACGCCGTGCCGGTCGAAGTGCGGCTCTATGATCGCCTGTTCAAGGAAGCTCAGCCCGATGCGGGCGGACGCAACTTCCTCGAAGCGCTGAATCCGGACTCGAAGCGCATAGCCCAAGCGTATCTCGAACCGGGCGCCGAAACGATGCAGCCCGAAGACAGGTGCCAGTTCGAGCGCCACGGATACTTCGTCGCCGATCGCTACGATTCGAAGCCGGGCAAGCCGGTCTTCAACCGGATCGTCGGTCTGCGCGATAGTTGGGGCAAGCCGGTCTGAATGGCGCGGTGCGACAGCGCCTAGCGCGCTGTCGTCGCAACCGGCTCCCTTCGCTCCGCCTCCCGCCCCACCACGGGCAGCATGCCCGAAGGCATCATCCGGTGCGGCTGAAGCAGCAATGCGACGAGTCCGCTCCAGCCGGTCTGGTGCGACGCGCCAACGCCGCGCCCGTTGTCTCCATGGAAGTACTCGTGGAACAAGATGAGATCGCTCGACCGCGGATCGGCCTGCAACGCCGGATAAGCCGCCATCACGGGCCGCCGCCCCGCGTCGTCCTTCAGAAAGAGCGTAGTGACGCGCCGCGCGAGTTCGTCCGCGATCTCCTTGAGCGAGCGCTTGCTTCCCGATCCCGTCGGGTACTCGACACGGAAATCGTCGCCGTAAAACCGATAGAACTCGTAGAGCGACTCGATCAGCAGGTAATTCACTGGCATCCATATCGGCCCGCGCCAGTTCGAATTGCCGCCGAACGCGCGCGAGTTCGATTCGGCCGGCTGATACTTCACGCAAAAGCTCGCGCCGTCATGTTGGAAAACATAAGGCGCATCGAGATGCGCACGCGAAAGTGCCCGTACACCGTATGGCGAAAGAAATTCGCTCTCATCGAGCGCGCGCCGCAACAGCGCCTTCATGCGATGTCCGCGCAGCAACGACAGGAGTTCCGTATTGCCAGCGCCAGGTTCCGTCCAGCGCGACACCAACTTGGCGAGATTCGGCCGATGATCGAGGAACCACGCGAGCCGCTCGCGCAATCCCCGCAAATTCCCATGGAATCGATCTTCAAGTACGTGGTCGTTAAAGTGCGGAATCTGCCCGACG
>CAYPWK010000558.1:2338-3597 GCA_964414365.1 uncultured Burkholderia sp. | reverse complement strand
GGCAACTTCGGCGACGGCAGGATCAATGCGTTCGATCCGAACACGGGCGCGTTCCTGGAGACGATCGCGCATATGGATGGCACGCCGATCGTCGTGCCGGGGCTGTGGGGAATCGCGTTTGGCAATGGGCTCAACAATCAGCCCACCAATACGCTCTTCTTTGCATCGGGGCCGAATGACGAAGCGGACGGGCTCTACGGGCGGATCGATGTTGGGCCGTGACCAACGGGGGAACACTCGGTACACTACTTTGGAGTCCAAATTATCGAAGAAACCATGAGTTCGAAAGCCATCGTTGCGATTCACGGCGGTGCGGGCACGATCCTGCGTCAGGCCATGGATTCCGAAACCGAGGCGCATTACCGCGCCGAGTTGAACGCGGTGCTCGTCGCGGCGCAGGAGGTCTTGGCCGAAGGCGCCAGCGCGCTCGACGCCGTGAGTATCGCCGTGCGCATGCTCGAGGACTGCCCGCTCTTCAATGCAGGATGCGGGTCGGTCTATACGGCCGACGGCAAGCACGAGCTGGACGCTGCGATCATGGACGGCGCCACACTGGAAGCGGGCGCGGTGTGCGGCGTGACGCGGTTGCGCAATCCGGTGCTCGCGGCGCGCCGTGTCCTCGAAGCGACCGAGCATGTGATGCTCGCCGGCGCCGGCGCCGAGTCATTCGCGATGGCTGAAGGGCTCGAGCTCGTTGAGCCCGGTTACTTCGATAGCGCGTTTCGCCTCGAGCAATGGCTTAAGGCGCGGCAGGCGGCGGGAACGATGCTCGATCACGAGGGGGGCGCGCTCATGTTCGGCGTAACGAAGCGCACGCTCGGCGCGCCCGGACCCGAACCGCTCGACCCAGACACGAAGCTCGGCACTGTCGGTGCCGTGGCGCTCGACCAGCATGGCCATCTCGCGGCCGCGACCTCGACAGGCGGAATTACAAACAAGCGGCCCGGGCGTGTGGGCGACAGCCCGATCATCGGTGCGGGTTGCTACGCGAGCGATGCGACATGCGCGGTATCGTCGACAGGCACCGGCGAGATGTTCATCAGGCTCGTCGCCGCTTACGACGTTGCCGCGCAGATGGAATACCGCAAGGTGTCGTTGCAGGAAGCCGCGCACGACGTCGTCATGAACAGACTGCCGCGCATCGCAGGCCGCGGCGGTCTTATCGCCGTCGATGCGCGCGGCAATCTCGCCATGCCGTTCAATACGGAAGGTATGTACCGCGGCTTTGCGCGCCTCGGCGAGGCGCCCGTCACCGCCAT
>CAYPWK010000558.1:0-2238 GCA_964414365.1 uncultured Burkholderia sp. | reverse complement strand
GCGCTCAACGATCTTGTCGAGGCGAGGCTAGTCCATCCGGTCCAGCAATATTGCCTCGCGGCGCCGCAATGTTTCCTGGATCGCAGTGAGCCCCTCGGCCAGTTCGCCGAGATGCTCGAGTATCCACTCGCTGCTTCGCGCGTCTAGCGTCGCATGAAGCAATTTGCATTGGCCGACCAGTCGCTCGTCGCAGTTGATGAGCGCCTTCAGCGTTTCGGCCTCGCGGCGATAGCGCTCGGTCATGCGATCGTTCTCTGGCACCGGCTGCGACTGCACGCGCCCGCCGACAGCGCCAATATGCGTGGCGAGACGCTCGAGCTGTTGTGAAGCCGCAGTGACTGACGGGTCGGGAAACGGCTTCTCGCGGGACGGTGTACCGAAATTCGTGCGGCGATATTCGCCCGCGGCAACCTCTACGCTCGAACGGGCCATGCCCAGCAGCCAGGCTGCCTTGCTGCGCACCAGTTGATCGTCGGCGCGCAGCTGATTCTCGATCCGATAGAAGTTATACCCCCATCCGTGAAAGAGGTTGATCGCCGTTTGCCGGAGCACGCCTTCGTCGTAAAAGCTCGAGTCCATTTCAGGCGCCCGTCGGTAGCCCGGTGTCGCCAGCTAGCGGATAGACACCGGTCGCAGGACTGCCGATCTGGAAGGGCACGCCTGCGGCCGCATTCGGCGCCGAGACGAGGCCTTTCTCGGCCATTCGCAAAGCGAGGTAGTAGCGCACGGCTTCGATCGGGGTAAGACCGATGGCCTGAAGCGAAATCAGTTCGCGCATACGCTCGTCCTTCGGCACGATCAGCACCTTCACGTCGTTGAGCAAAATGCCGAACGTTCGCAGGAAGTCCGAGAGGTGCATCTTCACTGAATCCCTGATCTCGGTGATGTGTTCGTTGATGCTTTCCATCTTGGTGACCTGGACGATCTGATTGATCGCCTGCTCGATCGCGGGGCCCGCATATTCGGCGACTTCCTGCGTATCGATGAAGTTGCCGTTGAACGGCATATGTGTGATCAGGTCGAGGGCGGCCTCCTTCGAATCAATGTGAATGTAATAGTCGACCTGGTAGGCCATCTCGGCCATTTCGGCGCTCGTCGCAACGCCTTGATTTCGAATCAGCAGCTTGGATCGGTTGACGTAAATCACTTCGAAAACCCACGGCGACGATCCGCCGAAAAAGCCTTGCGCGATTGAGCCAAGCAGCGGCTTATCGGGCGTGGTAAGGGTGTATTGGCCTGTCTCGTAGACATTGAGCACGGCGCCGCGCGATTTCAGTACGCAGAAGTGATTGCTTTCGACTGTCAGGAGCGAACCTGACACGATGCTTTCGTCGGCTATCTTGACCGCCAGCCCCTTGGTGCCCAGCATGTCCGTGCCGTCGCGCTGCAGCGACGTTATTACCTGCCTTGTAATGGCCATGCGATGCTCCGTGTGGTCGTTGATCAACTCGAGGTGAGGCAGTTGCCGCTATGCCTTTGTCGGCGTTCAAAGCATAGGCCGACACGGCCAAATGTCAATTGATCCAATGTGTGACGGCGAACGTGTTGGGCGGGAAGAGGTAACGGTTTGATTTCGAATGCCGACGGTGCCGATCATGCTCATGCGCCGGACACGAATCCGATGCCTGGCATTACGATGGACGACTTACCGCTTGCCAATATTCCGTGGGCCGTAGGCGCCGCCGCTGTTGCGCGCACGGCGGACGCGCTCGCGGACGGCGCGCGAAAACGCTTACCGCTAGAGCGCGTGATCGAGGAACTGCGGTTGCTCGGCTTGAGTGATGGATACGAGATCGCCTTTCCGCAAACCCGCGACGGTCACGTATTCCCCACCGGACCCGCGAGGCGAGCGGACGCTGTATCTCGATCAGTACAGCGGTGCCGTGTTGAAGGACATTCACTATAGCGAGTATGGTGCGGTTGCAAAGGGGTCTCGTACGGCACATCGCTGCACATGGGACGCTACTTCGGGCTGGCCAACGAGATCGTTTGCAGTTTCATTTCGTTGGGTCTCGCCGCGATGGCCGTCACCGGTTGCGTGATGTGGTGGAAGCGGCGGCCGGCCGGCACGCTCGGCGCACCAGTCCGACAGTATGGCGCGCCGCCGATGCGGGCGTGGAAGAGTGTGCTGGCGCTGCTCGGCGTGATGTTCCCGTTGATGGGCGTGAGCCTCGTCGCAGTCTGGGTGGCGGACCGTGCCGTGTTCGGACTACGCTCAGCACGCTGACGGTCCAATCG
>CAYPWK010000557.1:0-3608 GCA_964414365.1 uncultured Burkholderia sp. | reverse complement strand
GATGTCGCGCAAAAAGGCGCTGAAGCACTGGCGCTCGCCCATGCCGATCGGCGTGATGGTCAACTCGATCGGAAACTCATGCCCATCGCGGCGCATCGCGCTCAGCTCGATTCGCTTGTGCAGCACTACCGCCTCGCCGGTGGCCAGATAGCGCTGCAAGCCGCGTGCACGGGCCTCACGAAGGTGCGCAGAATAATTGTTTCGCTCAACGGACGCCCCAGCACGTCGTCAAGAGTCCAACCGAAGGTGGCCGATGCCTGCGGATTCCATCCGATGATGGCGCCTTCGCGATTCATCATGATCACCGCGTCCAACGCGTTGTCGACGATCGATTGGAGCAACTGCTGGCTGTCGCGCAGCGACTGTATTGCCCGCTCGAGTTCGGCGCCCCGTTGACGCAACTCGTCGTTTGCTCGCCCGAGCGAGTTGGCCAGGCTGCTAGCGCTAAACCCGAGGAAGACCAGCGTTCCAAACAGCACTGTGAACGAGCTCGTTGTTACCAGCAGTGCCAGCCAGTTCGCATCGAGTTTGTCGACAGCAAGGCAGATACTTCCTGCCTCGAAGTTCGCCGCGTCCATGCCGGTATAGTGCATCCCGGTGATTGCCACCCCCATGACCATCGCCGAGCCAAGACGCTTGAAGACGAGCTTTGCTGCTCGGGTGTGCGCAACGTGAAGGCAATCCACAGCGCGGCGATCGACGCTGCGATTGCAATGGCAACCGACGCCATCAGAATCCAGAACGTATAGTGAATCGGCGGCGACATTTCCATCGCCGCCATACCGGTATAGTGCATGCCGGCGATGCCCAGCCCCATGAGAGTCCCCGCGGCACCGAGGCGGGCGCGGGAGAGTGTTCCCCGCGTTATTGTGATCAACGCCAGCAACGAAACCACAACCGCGATCAGTAGCGAAGCCGCCGTGCTGGCAAGATCGTAGCCGACCCGGATCGGTAGCGCGAAAGCCAGCATGCCAATAAAATGCATCGACCAGATGCCGATCCCCATTGCGATGGCGCCACCAAGTAGCCAGCTTGTCCGTCGCCGCGCTTGTGGCAACGAAAAAATTCGGCTTGACAGTTCCAAGGCAGTATAGGAAGCAAGGAATGCGACCACGAAGGAGACAAAAACCAGCAATGGGTTGTAGGTGCCGCTCATATTTGTGGCTCCCTCCGGGGATTGCTGCACAACAATGGCGTTGATCGGACAGCGTTTTGTGGATTTTGGCTTCGTGATTGGGGGCATTGCGACGACGCGCTCAAGACACGCGAGAGGGCGTCAGTGGCTTGCTGCCGCGAAAAAAAGCATTCCGCTTTCGTCCTGCATATGATTATAGGCAGGTTGCGCCGATGCGATTATGGTTCGCCAATGCGAAGAAGTTATAAGAATTACCGATCAAACGACGCGAGCCTCGCTCCGACGCCTTGCTTGCTTTGCGTAGAAAGCGGCGGCCACCGGCGCACCACGCTCTTTTGGCCGAATCGTATGGCGCGGGCGGCAGTCACCTATTCGAGTAGTCGGATTCGCAGCCGCCTTCAGGTGTGTCAAACGATTATTCTGCGTCCGGCCCTTGATGTCGCAAATCTTGCAGTGCACGCGCTTCTGGGCAATGGTGAGCTGGTCGCTGCTGTCGTCGCTTTTGACAAACTCATAAACTGCCGCGGGACAGTACCGCCCCTCGGCCCGGCGTCGGTGTGGATTGATTTCGATTTTTCGCCCGCTCAGCGCCGCCAAACGAGCAAGATTCGCACGTCCATCTGTCAGAACTTCAGACCGCTTAAAATTTCAGGATAGCGGCGGGCTATCCTCGGGTACACCATAAGTTGGTGTATGCGTTCGATATTGATGCCATGCTGCTGCGCGAGAGCTTTTGCCTTTTCGCGGGATTTTCGAGGCTCAAGCTTGGTCCAGAAGCCGATTCCGGTGAAGGCAGTTGAATTGCGTTAGGAGCGGCACAATTGCGCACGAACTCCGGTCTTTGCGAGTTGATCGCACAATCAAGGCCTTGCCGGCGTAGTCGCGATTTCGGCAAAGTACGCCTCGTTATTCAGCGGTTGAGGGTTCATTCGAGTGCGGCGAGGGCGTCGCTAAAACAGCTTCCCCCCGCCAGCCGCGCCCAGAATACAGCGTTTGTTCATATCCCACGGACGCCGTACAGTCACACAACCGAGTTCGAACCAGCGAGCCTGAGCGCATACAGTGACGGAGCCCACGGCGCGCCCGCTTGCATCGCGCGCCGTGATTTACCGTTCCGCGAGATTTGCTCTCTGCTGTTCATCCGGCCGGCAAATCGACCGGGAGATGTACTGCTTCAGTCATCGGCTTCCGTTCATCAATGCGCGCCGCCGGCGTACGCTGCTTGTTATTGAGCGTCGTCTCGTTCACGACGTCCTATCCCTGACTTTTGGCAACTGACTTCCACCAACTCCATAGCTTCAACGGCGACAGCTTGCTCGAGTATCGCTTCCATTTGCGGTTCCCGCAAACGAGCCGACGGAATTCACGGACAAGCTTTTGGCCGGGCAGATGCGGGCTGAACGCTGGTCAGCGACGTGAGCGTCAGCGCTCGGGCAGATACTCCGGCCAGCGCATGTAGGAGGCGCAGCGCGCCGCTTGCGCGCTGGCGTGTTCGACAACTTCGGAAGGCATCCAGTGCTCGCCACGCTCGAGCTGCGCGATGACATCCCAATACTCGCTTTCGATTGCGATGGGCTCCGCCGCGCGCACCTCGTCCGTTACTGAAAAAAGGCGCCACTGAGCCGGCCATTGGCCGTCGCCTTCGATCCGGAAACGAAGCAGCCCATCGATGAGGACGTCGAACTGTTCCGCACTGGCCTGCACGGCCTTCACGCGGTCTGCATAACGATAGATGCTCCCACGCCGAGCGGGCAGAGTGAGAGGGGACTGGGATGGCATGGGAAACTCCGCGCATGTAGCTTCGATTCGCTCAGTTTCCCCGACGATGGATTCGACGCAAGCAGGCGACTGTCAACGCGCGGCGACGTCATCTCAAGTTCATGCGTGGGATAGGCCTGGCGCTCGCTGGATCCAATCGGGCAACTGCTGGCGATACGCGTGCGTGAACTGTGGCGCCTCGCACCACTGCTCGAGCTCGCCGCGCCACTCGTCCCAAAGACAGTCGCGCAAATCAAACTCCTCGTCGATCTGCTCTGAATCGTCGCGCAAGTAGGCAAGCACCAGTGCCTCGCCGTTCCACCAAGCGATGCTGAAGTCGTTGAGGCGGGCTGCACAGCCAAGCGGCTGATCGCACAGCAGCGCGCGCGGCTGCGCGCAAAACGTTTCGGGTGTCAGGTCGGTCATGAGTTGTCGCCCTCTCCAGCAGCGAGCCGTTGCTCGTAGTATCCGCAGACGCTGCTCGCTTCGCGCTGCCGCCAAATTCGGCATGGCCGCATCTTGAAGGAAGGCCTCGCGTAGTCCGCGCCCCCACAAAACGACGTCACTTCGACCACGCGCAGCGCATATGGCTCGCGGACAGTTGCGCGGTACCGCCGTCAGAGTCCTTCGAGATATCCTGCACGCCTAAGGAGGTCCGAGAGGCTGTAGTCCTCCATCGCATACACGCCGCGCGATGCACGCCAGACCAAGCCCT
>CAYPWK010000556.1:0-3612 GCA_964414365.1 uncultured Burkholderia sp. | reverse complement strand
AGAGGCGGCCGCCGCACCAAACACGCCGGCGGTCGCGGTGGCGTGAAAGCCCCTTGCATAATGCGACGGGGCCATGAGCGTACCGACGCGGCAAGTCGTTTCATAACCCGCTACGAAAGCCTCGAGCACTTGTCGCCCGCTCGCACCAATTTCTTCTGCGAGCGCGAAAGTAGCAGCCAGCACGGTGGCCGAGGCATGACCTGGCACTGCGAATGAAACGTCATCGTAGTCCATCGTATGAGAGGCAGTGCCAGTCATGAGTGCGGCGTTCACGCTTGGCAAGCGCATGCCGGCGCCGGGAATGCTTACACGCCCCCCGCTACCTTGTGCGCTCAGCACAGCACCAAGCTGAACGGCGAGCGGCTCTCCTGCGCCTGCCACCGTCACACCAAGCCAGTCGAGCACGCAGTGCCGGGCTATTTCGACAATATCAAGTGGCAATGCATCGAAATTGACCGCGAGCGCCTTGTCCGAAAGTGCGAGCGTAAGAGACTTTTCCATCGCCAATCGATCCTCTCAGGTGGTCATAATGGTTACGAGCACCACTGCCGAGTCGCCTGCCAGTTGCCCGCCATTGTTTTCCGCGAGCGCCACGCGGGCGCCGGGTCGCTGCCGAGGGCCCGCCTCGCCGCGCAACTGCTGTGTTAACTCGACGATCTGCGCCACCCCTGTTGCACCCACCGGGTGACCGCGCGAGAGCAACCCTCCGCTCGGATTCACGCTGATGCGGCCGCCGATGTCCGTATCGCCCGAGCGGATCAGTTTCGCGGCATCGCCGGGCGCGCACAGGCCAAGGTTCTCGTAATGAATCAGTTCGGCAGGCGCTGAGGCATCATGCAGTTCGACCACGTGCACGTCCGTGGGACTTACGCCCGACGCCTCGTACGCCGCGCTCGCAGCGCGCTCAGCTACGAGTGCAGACTGGCCGTCGAAGGTTGCGGTAACCATCGAACTCGCGCGTATGAACACGGAGCGCATGGATCGCGATGCCGCATACTTCTCCGAACAGACGAAGAGCGCCGCACCGCCATCGCCAATGGACGAGCACATGAAGAGCGTGAGCGGATCGCTCACCATGCGGCTGCCAAGCACTTCGTCGATAGATGTCTGCGCCCTGAATTGAGCATTAGGATTGAGTGCGCCGGCGCGCCGGCTCTTAACCACCACACGCGCAAAGTCGCTTACGTCCGCGCCGGTGCGCTCCATCCACTTGCGCGCTTTGGACGCGTAAAGATCCATGAAGAGGGATCCGTTGCCGGCCTGATAACCTTCGGGCAATGGTTCTTCCAGGTCAACACCGCGTGCGAAAGCGCCGAATGAAACGGCCTTGTCTTCGTGCGAAAGCTTCTCTACGCCCACGACCAGTGCGGTATCCGACTGTCCCGATGCGACCGATAGCCAGGCCAGATGGAGTGCCGAACTGCCGGAGGCGCACGCGTTCTCTATGTTGAACATGGGCTTGCCGGCGAGACCTGTATTGCGCAGCGAAGCCTGCGCGCGAATCATCTCCTGCCCAGTGACGACCCCGGCCGCCGCGTTGCCGAAGAAGATCCGCTCGACATCCCGGGGACCCACGCCCGCATCGGCGAGCGCTAGTCTGACGGCTTCCTCGGAAAGCGATTTCAGGTTGCGGTTGAGGAACTTGCCAAATGGCGTGATCCCGATGCCGCCAACCACTACGTTGCGCATGTTGGTCTCCACAGTGGTTCATTTGAAAGCGGGTGTTTCGGTTATCTCACGTCCGTGGATGAGCGCGAGGTATGCCTCGATGCAATCGAGCGCGTAAAGGCACATCAGTCAACAAGCAGCGATTGCGGTCTACATGTCCGCGAAATAGTGCTGGATGAGTTGTTGAGCGGCGAGCGACTTCCCGAGATGGCATCGCGCGATTCACCGATCAAGCCGATAGGGCCGGGCTCAATAATGAGCCGATTCGATCCGGCTCTCAAACAACTTTTTCTCGCCTTTCACATGAGTTTTCTTAACTTGGAGAAAACGCGGTTAGGTTGTGCTGCGTGTATGAAAAGGACGTTAAAGGAAGCTCACTTCTCAGCCGCGCGCTTCACGCTTGCTCTGCCCGATGATCCAGTCGCGGAAGATCGCGAATTCAGTTTTTTGCAGATGCTCCGGCGGGTAGATTAGGTGATAGGTATATTCACCTTGGTCCAGCACAAACGTGAATGGCGTGACGAGACGACCGGCTTCCAGGTCGTCGCGCACGAGCACTTCCTGGGCAATTGCCACGCCGTGGCCCTGTATGGCGCCAAAATAAGCGAGGGTCGAACTTTCATAACTCAAACCGGCCAGCGGGTTGACACCGTGCACGCCGGCAGCATCGAGCCACTTGGCCCAGTCGTCGCGGCGCGCGAGCGAATGAAGCAGCGCCACGTGGCGCAACGCGTCGGGGCAATCGCCATTGAGCGTTTCGTGCATGCGCAGGAATTCCGGACTGCAAACCGGCCGCAAGCGGTTCGGCACGAGCCTGTCGAACGCAAGGCCTACGGGTGGACGCGAAAGACGGATCGCCCCATCCACGTCCTCGCTGCTGAAATCGACCGGTTGGAGCGACGTTGTAAGAGTGACTTCGATGTCGGGATGCTGCTCGTGAAAAGTCGTGAGGCGCGGCAACAGCCACTTCATGGAAAAGGTGGTGTACGCGCGAATTTTCAGTGTGCGATGTCGACCGGCCTCCGTCAGGTTGATCGTGGATGTCCTGATCGACTCGAAAGCCTGCACGATATCGCTCAAATATTGCCGGCCAAGCGGAGTCAAGGTGACGGGGCGATGACCACGCTCGAAGAGCATGACGCCTAGCTGGTCCTCCAGCAGTCTTACCTGCCAGCTGATGGCGGCGGGCGTTACGTTCAATTCCTTTGCAGCGAGCTGAAAGCTGAGCAAGCGGCCTGCGGCGTCAAAGGCACGCAGTGCATTGAGGGAGGGTAGCGTTCGCATACGTTAATTTTACAGCGGACCGGGTAGCACGAGGGCAGGCATTTCTCCCAATGACCGCCCACTGCATTCCTCTCATTTGACCCAATCGCCTGAAGAATGGATCTTATTGGAAATTCGCGGGTTATCGCTCCTGGTGGCGGCAGATATCATGAACCTGTCATTCATGAACAGCCTCTGATTCCGATCGAAACGCGCAAGCAGTCGGCCGTGCGTCAACGGTATTGACCCGATAGAACAGTAAATGTAAAGCGAAGGCCCTAAAAAACTCGTTTGATGGTGCGAGCGCGTCAGGCTAGATTCGATCACACCCATACCAATCTCTAACATCACGAAGACATCCCATGCCCAATCTCGACGTCCTTTTCAATTCCTACAAGCTGAATGGACTCAACCTACCGAACCGCGTCGTCATGGCGCCGATGACTCGTTCCAGGTCTCCGGGCGGTGTGCCGACCGCCGAGGTCGCCAGCTACTATCGTCGCCGCGCCGAGAATGGCGTCGGTCTCATTATCACAGAGGCGACCGGGATCGACCGTCCGGCTGCGCTGAACGAGCCTGATATGCCGCGCTTTCATGGCGAAGCCGCGTTCGCAGGCTGGAAGAACGTAGTGGACGAGGTTCACGCGGCAGGTGGACGCATCGTGCCGCAGCTGGTTCATG
>CAYPWK010000555.1:0-3634 GCA_964414365.1 uncultured Burkholderia sp. | reverse complement strand
GCGATCGCCCGCCGAGAGGCCCCGATTCGCGTGTGCACCGGTCCAAAAAGCGTGCGCTTCGTGTGTAATGCTCGACGGCGTACTGAAGTATGTCTTGCGCCAGCGCTTGTGCATCGCCATGCCAGACGCGACCTTGTTCAGCTCGCGGAACTTCGGCACCCAGAAGTACTCGTCGAAATAGAAATTGCCATGGTATGACTGCGCGGTTCGCGCATTCGTCCCCAGGAAGTACAGGATCGCGCCGTTCGGCAGGATGATCGGATCACCGGTCAACTCTGCGTCGGCGGCATCACGCGCAAACTGCGTGATGTACTGTTTGAAGACGTGTGCCTGTGCTTTGCTCGCGGACAAGAAAATCTGATTGCGACCGGTCTCGAGGGCGTCGACGAACGCCTCACGCGAGAAGTACCAGGTCGCGCCGATTTGACGCGACTTCAGGATGTTGCGCGTGCGTCGATCGCCGTTTCGGTACCAGACCTTCTGATAATCGAAGAGCGATTCTCGGAATGCGGTCACGATACTCTTGTGTTGCTCCTCGCTGATTTGGTTCCGCGGCGGCCGCCGCTTGGGTCCGGCGTTGCGAGCGGCGATGTTCGGGTTGAGATCGCCTTCCTTCCCGGTTTCGCCGTACTTCCGAACGCGCGCGAGCCGCTCGACCTGCCGACCGAGCAGGTCGATTTCCTTGTAGTCAGCGCCGTCTTTCTTGTCCTTTGCGATGAGAACCATCAGGCGCGTTTCGGCCGCCGCCTCGATGCGCTGTATCGGCGTCGCTTCCTTCCATCTATCGCGACGGCACCATGACGCGACGGTCGGTGGCTTCAACTTGAGATGCCGGGCGATCGATGCGATTCGCCAACCTTGCCAGTAGAGCGACCGCGCGATCTTGCGCATGTCCGCGTCGCGTTGAATGGAATCCGTCGTATCGAGCATGCGGCAAGCGTATGGCGCTGGGCACGCACGAGCACGCGTAACACTGCGTCTCCATTCGAGCAACGCACGCCGCGCGTTGAGCCATCGCGCTCTAAGGTCGAACATGAGGGCTACTCTCACCCAACCCCGATAGTTCGACCGTTCCATGGCAACCAACAAGACGAAGTTTTTCCGCGTCGCCGTCGAAGGCGCGACCGTTGACGGTCGAGAAATCAAGCGTGAATGGCTCACGCAAATGGCGAAGAACTACAACCCGGAAGTCTACGGCGCGCGTTTGAACGTCGAGCATGTCAAAGCCTATGCGCCGCTGTCGGCGAACAACCCGTTCGGCGCGTATGGCGACGTGATCGCGCTCCAGGCGCGAGAGATCGAGGACGGCCCGCTACAGGGCAAGATGGCGCTCTTTGCTCGAATCAATCCGACCGACGATCTCGTCGCGCTGACGAAGAAGCGCCAGAAGATCTACACGTCGATTGAAGTCAACCCAGACTTCGCCGACATTGGCGAAGCGTACCTCGTCGGCCTCGCAGCCACCGACGACCCCGCAAGTCTCGGAACCGAAGCCCTGCAATTTGCCGCGAAGCATTCGAACAACGTGTTTTCGGACCCGTTTGCAACGTCGATCGAATTCGATGGCGACGCCGAATCGCCAAGCCTTCTTTCGATCGTCAAGAGCATGTTTGCGCGCAACCGCACGACTGACGACCAGCGTCACACCGACGTGCGCCGCGCCGTAGAGGAGGTGGCCGATTTCGCCAGCAAGCATGCCCGCGATCTAGCCGCGCTGCGCATTGAACTCACCACCACCCAACAGGACCTCGCCGACGCGAAAAAGCGCGCCATCGAGGCTGTCGCCGCGGTCGAAGCGCTGACTGTGAAGCTCTCGGCTACAGACAACGGCGCACCGCGGCGCCAGCCGTCGACCGGTTCGACCGGTGAGCTCGTGACCGACTGCTGACTCTTTCGACGCTCCCCCCCGGAGAACTACCTCATGAAGAAGGAAACGCGCTTCGCGTACACCAGGTATGCCGCACAAATTGCCAAGCTGAACGACACCGACGACGTGTCCGCAAAGTTCACAGTTGAGCCGTCCGTGCAGCAGAAGCTCGAAACCAAAATTCAGGAATCGAGCGAGTTCCTGAAGCGCATAAACGTCCTGCCCGTAACCGAGTTGGAAGGCGAAAAGCTAGGGCTGTCGGTGTCCGGCCCTATCGCGAGCCGCACCGATACGACGAAGGCCGACCGGCGCCCGATCGACCCGACCGCGCTCGACAGCCACAAATACCGCTGCGAGAAAACCGACTACGACACGGCGATCGCGTACCGCAAGCTCGACATATGGGCAAAGTTCCCCGACTTCCAGCAGCGCGTCCGCGATGTAATCGTCACTCAAGCCGCGCTTGACCGGATCATGATCGGCTGGAACGGCGTGAAGGCCGCGCCGACAACGGACAAGGCCGCAAATCCGCTGCTGCAGGACGTTAACGTCGGTTGGCTGCAACAATACCGGGACCGCGCAGCGCAGCGCGTGCTCCACGAAGGCACGAAGGAAGCCGGAAAGGTGCTCGTCGGCAAAGATGGCGACTACGCGAACATCGATGCGCTCGTGATGGACATCGTATCGTCGATGATCGATCCATGGTTCCAGGAAGACACGGGACTCGTCGTGATTTGCGGTCGCGAATTGCTGCACGACAAGTACTTCCCGATTGTCAATACGACGCAGGCGCCAACCGAGCGGCTCGCGGCTGACCTGATCGTCAGCCAGAAGCGCATCGGCAACCTGCCGGCTGTGCGCGTACCGTTCTTTCCCAAGCGCGCGCTCATGGTCACAAAGTTCGAGAACCTGTCGATCTACTTCCAGGAAGGTGCACGCCGACGCTCGCTGATCGACAATCCCAAGCGCGACCAGATAGAGAACTACGAATCGTCGAACGATGCGTACGTCGTTGAGGATTTCGGGTGCGGGTGCGTTGCGGAAAACATTGAGCTGGTGGCGGCATGACGATCAACACACCCGCACGCGCGCACTTCGCACGCGTAACCGCAGCTCGCGCGGCAGCCGCAGCGGAGCCGCATCAGACCATGGCAGGTGCGACGCCATACGAGCTGATGCTCGCGAAACTCGCCGCTGATCGTCGCGCCCTCAAGGGCGTGCAGTCAGTCGCGCGAAAAATTGAACTGAAAAGAACGCTACTGCCGGAGTACGCCGACTATGTGGCGGGCGTGTTGAGCGGTGGCCGCGGCGCTCAGGACGACGTGCTTGTCACAGTTATGGTCTGGCGTATCGATGCAGGCGACTTCGATGGTGCGCTCGCCATCGCGGCGTACGCGCTCGCACATGGCCTAGTGCTGCCCGATCAATTCGAGCGATCGCTAGCGTCCGTCGTTGCCGAGCAGTTCGCCGATGCCGCTTTGTCGGCCTTCATGGATGGCGGCACGTTCGGCGCTGCCTGCCTCGAGGTCGTCGATGAGCTGACGCGCAACGCCGACATGCACGACCAAGTGCGAGCGAAGCTGTACAAGGCGCTCGGGTATGCGCTACAGGATGCAGACCCGCAGCGCTCGCTCGAATATCTCCGACGAGCACTGTCGTTAAACGACCGAGTTGGAGTGAAAAAGGACATTGATCGGCTCTTGAAGCTGATCGAAGCCGCGGGCAACCCCAGCGACGGCACCGCAGGCATGTAAAGAGCCCTCTCCG
>CAYPWK010000554.1:2601-3642 GCA_964414365.1 uncultured Burkholderia sp. | reverse complement strand
GCGACACCGAGAAAATCTTCATCAAGCCGGTCCGCAAGGAAACCGAGGATTACATCACCGGCCGGTTCGGTTGATGATACGAGCGTCTAGACGCGAGGAGTCAAACATGTCCGATAAGCACCTCTCCAGCCAGTTCGACGCCGATCTCAATCTCGTCTCGTCGAAAGTGCTCGAAATGGGCGGCCTCGTCGAGGCGCAGATTACGCGGGCGATGGAGTCCCTCAACAGCTTCGACGTCGGCATCGCCGAGCAGGTGATCACCGCCGAGGATACGGTCAACACGATGGAAGTGGCGATCGACGAGGAGTGCAGCAACATCATCGCGCGCCGGCAGCCGGCCGCTCGTGACCTGCGCCTCTTGCTCGCGATTTCGAAGACCATCACGAATCTCGAGCGCGCCGGCGACGAAGCCGAAAAGATCGCGAAGCGTGTGAAGCGTCTGTCGGAAGACGGCGCCTCGCGCACGTTGAACATTGCGGAAATCAAGATCTCAGGCGACATGGCCGTGTCGATCCTGCGCCGCGCGCTCGATGCGTTCGCGCGCCTCGATACCGCCGCCGCCGCGCAAATCGTGCGCGACGACAAGGCGATCGACGAGGAGTTTCGCGCATTCGTCCGCAAGCTCGTGACGTACATGATGGAAGATCCGCGCACGATCTCCGCGGGGCTCGAATTTCTGACGATTGCGAAAGCGATCGAGCGAATCGGCGACCATGCGAAGAACATCGCCGAATTCATCATCTACATCGTGAAGGGCACGGACGTGCGCCACAAATCGCGCGACGCGCTCGAGCGCGAAGCGCTTAGTTAACGTGTCAAGAGGTGACGATGCCGAGCAGCATTCTGATCATCGAAGATGAGCCTGCAATCTCCGAGCTGATTTCGATCAACTTACAGCATGCAGGCCACTGTCCGATTCGCGCCTACAACGCGGAGCAGGCGCAGTCGCTGATCAGCGACGTGCTACCCGACCTTATCCTGCTCGACTGGATGTTGCCCGGCAAATCGGGCATCGCCTTCGCGCGCGATTTGCGCAACAAC
>CAYPWK010000554.1:0-2591 GCA_964414365.1 uncultured Burkholderia sp. | reverse complement strand
ACTGCGCGCGGCGATGAGCAGGACAAGGTGCTCGGCCTCGAAATCGGCGCCGACGATTATGTGACGAAGCCGTTCTCGCCGAAGGAACTGATGGCGCGCATCAAGGCCGTGCTGCGCCGCCGCGCCCCTCAGTTGACGGAGGACGTCGTCGCCATCAACGGCCTCAAGCTCGATCCCGCGACGCACCGAGTCGCCGCGCATGCGGACGGCAGCGAGATCAAGCTCGATCTGGGACCGACAGAGTTTCGGCTGCTGCACTTTTTCATGACGCATCCGGAGCGCGTGCATAGCCGCACTCAACTGCTCGACCAGGTCTGGGGCGATCACGTGTTCGTCGAAGAGCGTACGGTCGATGTCCACATCAAGCGTCTCCGCGCCGCGCTGAAGCCGGCCGGATGCGATGCTATGATCGAGACAGTGCGCGGCAGCGGGTATCGCTTGGCGAAGACCGTCTGATTCCCTCGGCCCGCAAGTTTTCGTCCCCCCTCGCCGTGGAAAAACGTGGTGGCATAAACATCATCTGGGCTCGGTCGATCGTCTCGCTCGTGCTGCTCGGCCTCGTCTGCGCCGCCATTGCGGCGTTCGTCGGCGTCAAGGCTGCGCTCGTCTTTGGCGTGATCGCGCTCGTCGCGCAGAGCCTTTTCTCGACCCATCACACCGAACGCCTCTGGCAGCTGCTCGACGCGCCTGTCTATGGGCAGGTGCCTAGCGCACCCGGCGCCTGGGGAGAGATCTACTATCGGCTGCACAAGCTGGCCAAGCGCTGGCATGCGCAGGTGCGGCAAATCGAGCAGCAACACTCGCGCTTCATCCAGGCAATCCAGGCCTCGCCGAACGGCGTGGTGATGCTCGACGATCACGATCAGATCGAATGGTGCAACGCGATTGCCGAGCAGCATTTCGGCCTCGATGCGAAGCGCGATCTGCGGCAGCACGTGACGCATATCGTCCGTCATCCCGATTTCGTCCGTTATCTGAACTCGCATCGGTACGACGAGACGCTCGTCATGCGCGGGATGGGCGAAAAACGCCAGAACACGCTGTCGGTCCAGGTGTTTCCATACGGAGAAAATCGCAAGCTCGTGCTGTCGGATGACATCACCGAGCTCGAAAGGACCGATTCGATGCGGCGTGACTTCGTCGCCAACGTCTCACACGAGTTGAAGACGCCGCTGACCGTCCTATCGGGCTTTCTCGAGACGCTGCGCGAGATACCGCTCGAGGAAGTCGATCGCACGCGCTATCTCGAACTGATGGAGCAGCAGGCATCGAGAATGCGGCATATCGTCGACGATCTGCTCGTGCTTGCGAAGCTTGAGGGTGACATTAAGTCGCCCGGCGATCAGGCCATCGATATGGGCGCGGTCGTCCGGCACCTGCAGGAAGACGCGATGACGCTCTCGGCCGGCCGCCATCAGTTTGCATTCGAAATTGACGACACGCTGACCGTGACGGGCGCGGAAACGGAAATCCTGAGCGCCCTCGGCAACCTCGTAATGAACGCCGTGCGCTATACGCCCGACGGCGGCTCGATCAAGGTCGAATGGCGGCTTGCGGGCGATCGTGCGGCGTTTTCGGTGACCGATACGGGTTTCGGCATTCCCGCCGCCGACATCCCACGGCTCACGGAGCGCTTCTACCGTGTCGACCGAAGCCGGTCGCGCGATACGGGCGGCACGGGGCTCGGCCTGGCGATCGTGAAGCACGTGCTGCAACGGCACGATGCCATGCTCGACGTGAAAAGCGAGGAGGGCCGCGGCAGTACGTTCACGGTTCGCTTTCCGCCGCAGCGCAGTGTGCGGCAACAGACGATCCACGCCTGAGCCTTTTTTTCTTTCGTGCCTCTGACGATTGTGCAGCGTCGGCCGCGGCCGACTGCCCAACGTTCCTCGCCACTTCTGCTACCTAGCAGCCGAACTTCGTGAGCAGACTTGCCTGCCCATTGCGCGAAGTTTTGCCGGGGCGCGCGCGCCGGTAATGGCCGTCGCTCTGCATGATCCACGCCGTCTGATTGTCGCCGAGGAAGGCCGACAGTCCTTCCGCGATCACGCGGCGCTTCAAGCGCCGGTCCTTGATCGGGAACGCCACCTCGACGCGCCTGAAGAAGTTGCGGTCCATCCAGTCCGCGCTCGAGAGATAGACCTTCTCTTTGCCGTCCGCGAAGAAGTAGAAGATTCGGTGATGCTCGAGGAACCGTCCGACGATCGAACGAACGGTGATGTTGTCGGATAATCCTGCGACGCCCGGCTGCAACGAGCAAACCCCCCGCACGATCAGGTCGATCTTGACGCCTGCCTGCGAGGCTTCGTAGAGCTCCGCGATGACAGTCGGCTCGAGCAGCGCGTTCATTTTCGCGACGATGCGCGCCTTCTTGCCGGCGCGCGCGTTTTCGCTTTCAGCGCGGATTGCCTCGACGAGCTTCGGATGCAGCGTGAACGGCGACTGCCACAGCTCATGCAATTTGAGTTCGCCGCCGATGCCGGTCAACTGCTGGAAGACGTGATGCACATCTTCGCAAATGAGCTGATCGGACGTCATGAGGCCAAAGTCCGAGTAGAGGCGTGCCGTGCGCGGGTGATAGTTGCCGGTGC
>CAYPWK010000553.1:0-3650 GCA_964414365.1 uncultured Burkholderia sp. | reverse complement strand
GCTGTCGCCGACGCTGCTCATGGCCTCGATGGCATTGATGATCAAGTTGAGGATCACTTGTTGCAGTTGCACTCGGTCGCCTTCTATGAGCGGCAAGCCCTCCGCGAGTTGCGTCCGCACCGAGACGCCGTTCTTCATCGCTTCGCCATGCGTCAGGGCGACGACCTCGAGGATTGCATCGTTGATCACGACCTCGTCCTTCGTCAGCGGTGCTTTCTTGATCAGCGCACGGATCCGACCGATGACATCGCCCGCTCGGTTCCCATTGTCGACGATCCGACCGAGTGCCTGCCTGGCTTCGCTGAGATCGGGCTGCGGCGCGTTCAGCCAGCGCAGAGCGGCATGGGCATTCGTGACGGACGCGGCAATCGGCTGGTTCACTTCATGGGCGATCGAGGCGGTGAGCTGCCCCATCGTTGCGACGCGGTTCGCATGCGCGAGCTCCCTTTGTATTTCGCGATATCGCCGTTCGCCCTCGCGTGCTTCCGCTTCTGCCCGCTTGCGCTCGGTCAGATCGAGCACGAAGGCAACCCCCTGGTTCCCACGTTCCTCGAAGCTCGCACCGCCGATCAGGATGGGCACACGGCTGCCGTCTTTGCGGAAATACTCCTTCTCGAATGGTTGGGCCGTTCCTGTCATCTTCTGTTCAGCCACGGCGCGCGCAGTACGGTCGCGCCATTCGGGTGGCGTCAGGTCCGTCCAGCGTAGGCGGCCCGCGGCGAGATCCTCACGGTCGTATCCAATCATGCGGAGAAGCGCGTCGTTGGCCTCGAGAACCTCACCCTCGAGATTCCAGATGAAGATCCCGACGATGTTGGAGTCGACCATGCGCCTGATCTTGGCTTCGCGTTGTTCGAGATCGCGATACAGACGGGTGTTTTCGAGTGAAATCGCCGCCTGCGAGGCGAGGAGCTTCAGCACCGCGATCCGGGCCGGCGCAAAGGCCCGCGGTGTGAGATTGTTCTCGAGGTAGAGAACGCCGATGAGCTTGGCCCGGTTGATCAATGGCAGGCAGAGAATGGAACGCGCCTGGCACTGCCGGACGTAGGGGTCCGCAGCAAACGCGGGCTGGGTCGCGGCATCGTCGAGAATGACGCTCTCCCGGGTGCGCAGGACATAGTGGAGGACCGAGTCCGGCAGCACGGAAGCGGTCACGGACAGGTCGCGCAGCTGCACGCGCACCGTGTCGCCGCCGGTGGTTGCTTCCGCCTCGATCCGCGTTTCGGCCCCGCGACACAGGATCAGCAGGCCGCGCTCGGCGCCCGCTTGCGCAATCGCGGTGCGCATGAGCGTGTCGATCAACTTCTCCAGCACCATCTCGCCCGAGACGGCCTGCGACACCTTGATTACGGTCGTCAAGTCGAGGTGATCGACCGGCGTCCCGATCGTGCTCGTCGGACCGGGCGCGGGCTTTTCCGTGCTAAGGTGCGGATACATCTCCTCGAGTTGCCGCACCTTGCCATCGGCTCCCCACTGCAGATACCCGTAGTGCGCATCCCGGAGGTACGTATGCGCGATCTTCTCAAACTCACGCGCCGCGTAGAAGCGCGCGGCGAGTTCGTTTGCGAGTGCCGCATTGTGAACAAAGCCGTTCACGCGCGACGAGCGGATGGCCCGTTCGTAAAGCTCCATGGCGTCGAGCGCGCGGCCTTCGATTCGGGCGATCTCGGCGCCGACCAGGGCGGCGCGGTTCTCGAAATTCTCCGGGCAATTCGCCGCCCACACCTGGAGTTGTTTGTGATGCGCCGCAAGAGCCTCCATGTGCTGCTGCCGCTCAGTGGCTGGCGCAGAATCGTAAGAGGCGGCTCGCGATAGTGCACCGTAGAAATGATATTCCGCTGTTTCGAGCTGCGAAAACGCGATCCACAACAACCGTTGTGCTCTCGACGAGGCCTCGATGGCCGACGCATAGTCCCCGGCAAAGAAGCGCGCCTGCAGTTTGCGGGTCCAATAGAAGAACTCGGCAAGCGCCAGATCCGGGTTAGCGGCCAAACGGCGCTCGATCCGAAGCTCATCAAACTGCGCATCGTCGAAGGAGCCAAATGTCGGCGTCAAGCCGCGCAGCGTCCGGATCAGTCTGAGCTGGGTGGCAATGCGGTCAACGACAAACCCGAACCGCGCCCTCTCCGCGAACGCTAGGCCATGCTCGGCTTCGCGTTCGACCTCGGCAAGTGGATCGCCCGCTATGAGAAGGTTCGTGTTCAATTGGTTGCCGCAGTAGGCGGCGTAAGTAAGGTCGCCGCTCGTGTTTGCCGCCTCGAACGCGCGGCGCAGCAGATCGCGGCCGGCCCGGACATGTCTCGTCCAGGGCAGCACGCCATATGCGAAGTCCATATAGGTCCTGGCCTGGAAACGCGTCAGTCCGCGTCCCTCAACCAGATCATAGCCGAGCTGACCGAAGCGATATAGGGTCTGATAGTCGCCGAAGCGCGCGCCGGCGGTCTTGGACAGCCGTACATAGGCGATGCACGAAGCGTCGCAGTTGCCGCGCTCGAGGCTGAGATTGACCGCCCGGCAGGTGACAAGGAGAAGCAGGTTCGCATCCGTATTGAATGCCGGCGGCCCGATCTTGGTCAGAACGTCCAGCGTCGCGAGGGATGCTGGGTCGCTCATCAAAGGCAGCTCGATCAGAGACTCGATGGTGCGGCTGCCGAGCTGCGACCAGATTCGCTCGTATTCGGGTCGTGCTTCCTCTTCCGTCGGATGCGGCGACCAGTCGATGCCCAGATGCCGGAGGTAGTCGAGACCGACGGTAATGGCGCGGCTGCTCTGATCGAGGGTCGTGTACAGGTCCACGCGCAAGCACGCGACCCTGGCGCGTTCCACCGTATCTGCGGCGCGGGTTGATAGCGCCGCTAGGCGCTGCTCTGCCTCCGCCAGGCGGCCGGTGAGGAACTCGCATTCGGCCCGCTCCAGCTCCAGGGCGAAGCTGAGTTCGTGCCGGCGTTCCCAGCAATCCTCTGCCAACTGTGCCGAACCAGCGACGAGATACGCCAGCGCCGAGGCGTTGGCGGTCGAAGCCTTGGCGCGCCTGCCGGCGACCAGATTGAGCTCCGCGAGTTGCTCACGTTCCTCTCGCGCAGTGATCAGTGTCGCGCCGCGGTTGAGCTGATTGACGATCTCGAAGATGGCCTCCTCCCGCTCCTCCGGCGTCGTCTGCGCCGCGAGCAGGCGACCGATCCGGAGATGGACCTCGGCGCGCAAGGCTTCCGGGACCAGCGAATAGGCGGCCTCCTGCACGCGGTCGTGCATGAATTTGTAAGAGCCTTCCCGGCGCTCGACCAGTTCCTGACGGACCGCCGGCCACAGCGCCGCTTGCGCCTGCTCGTCGGCGGTTTCAAGAACGATCGAAAGCATCGCGGTCGTGGCGGCGTTGCCGAGACAGGCGAGAAGCTGCAGCGCACGCTGAGTTTCGGCCGGCAGGCGACTCAGCTTGCCGACCATGAGGTCGACGACGTGGTCGGTGTAGCCCTTGGCGTGAATGCGAGCGAGATCCCACGACCAGCGCGCCGCGTCATGATCGAAGCGCAGCAAGCCCTCTTCGGCGAGCGCGTGCAGAAACTGAATCACGAAGAACGGATTGCCGGCGGTCTTCTCATGCACCAGCTGCGCCAGCGGCGCGGCGCGCGCCGGTTCGCAGCGAAGCGCAT
>CAYPWK010000552.1:0-3651 GCA_964414365.1 uncultured Burkholderia sp. | reverse complement strand
ATTACCGGAAGGTCGTCTACAAGGACCCGCGCGGGATGTCTTCGCGCGAAAAATATTTCTGGCAATCGGTCATCGGAGTTTTCGCGGCCGTCTATCTCGCGTTCAGCGTCTCGGAAGCGAGCAATGTGCGTGTCTTCGATCTTTTCATGGCCTGGGTCCGAAGCGGCCTTTCAATGGGGCTACCGGCAAAAGCGGACCTGCTGCTGCCGTTTCTCAAGTCGGTCACGTATCCGCTCGGCGTCTGGGGTTTTATCGCGCTCACCTACTTCGTCATCGTCGGCGCGAGCAACGCGGTCAACCTGACGGACGGGCTGGACGGCCTCGTCATCATGCCAGTCGTGCTCGTCGGCGCTTCACTGGGCGTGTTCGCTTACGTGATGGGCAGTTCGGTGTACTCGAAGTACCTGCTCTTCCCGCATATTCCGGGCGCGGGCGAGTTGATGGTCTTCTGTTCGGCAATGGGCGGTGCCGGGCTCGCGTTCCTCTGGTACAACACCCATCCCGCGCAGGTATTCATGGGCGACGTGGGTGCCCTCGCCTTGGGCGGGGCGCTCGGCACGATCGCCGTGATTGTGCGCCAGGAGATCGTGCTTTTCATCATGGGCGGGATCTTCGTGGCCGAGACTCTCTCGGTGATGCTGCAGGTGATGTGGTTCAAGTATACGAAGCGGCGATTCGGCGAAGGGCGGCGCATCTTCAAGATGGCACCGCTGCACCACCACTTCGAGCTCTCCGGATGGAAGGAAACGCAGGTCGTCGTCCGTTTCTGGATCGTTACGTTGATGCTGTGCCTGTTCGGTCTGTCCACACTTAAGTTGCGCTAAAGGAAGGAAAAGCAAGCGATGTTCGGCGAGATGTTTCGTGATCGGCAAAGTCCGATGGTGCTCGTGCTGGGGCTCGGCGAATCGGGCCTCGCGATGGCGCGCTGGTGCACGCGCCACGGGTGCCGACTGCGTGTCGCCGATACGCGCGAGACGCCGCCGAACCTGTCGCTGCTCGAGGCCGAGCGCATCGAGGCCGAATTCGTGGGCGGCGCGTTCACGCCCGCGCTACTCGACGGCGGCGTCGAGCTCATCGCCGTGAGCCCCGGTCTTTCGCCACTCGACCCCGATCTCGCCACGCTGCTCGCGAGCGCACGCGAGCGCGGCGTTCCCGTCTGGGGCGAACTCGAGCTTTTCGCTCGCGCGCTGCGGCACCTCGGTGAAAGCGGCTATGCGCCGAAGGTCGTTGCGATCACGGGCACCAACGGGAAGACGACGACGACGAGCCTCACGGGGCTTCTTTGCCGCCGTGCCGGCAAGCGAGTCGCCGTGGCGGGCAACATCAGCCCCACGATGCTCGATACGCTGTCCGATGCGATCGACAAGACGGCGCTGCCCGACGTCTGGGTGCTCGAGCTTTCGAGCTTTCAGCTCGAAACCGCGCTGACGTTCGACCCCGACGCGGCCGCCGTGCTCAACATCACGCAGGACCATCTCGACTGGCATGGCAGCTTCGCTGCGTACACGGCTGCCAAAGGACGCATCTTCGGTCCGCACACGACGCGGGTGCTCAATCGCGACGACGAGCACGCGATGACGCTTGCCGGTGGCGGGCAAGCGGCAACGGGAAGCGGCAACGAGCGCCTCATTACGTTCGGCCTCGACGAGCCGCAGAGCGTCGGCGACTACGGTCTCGTGCGCGAAAACGGCATGAGTTGGCTTGCGCAGGCGCAAGAGCGCGATCCCGCCGACGAGCCCGCTTCGTCGTCGCGGCGCCGCAAGCACGCGGGCGCGGCAGCGGCGCCAGCCGATCTCACGATGAAGCGTCTGATGCCCGTCGATGCATTGCGCATCCGCGGCCTGCACAATGCGGCCAACGCGCTTGCCGCGCTCGCGCTCGCGCGCGCGATCGGCCTGCCCGCCGCGCCGCTGCTGCACGGTCTGCGCGAGTATCAAGGTGAGCCGCATCGTGTCGAGCTCATCGCATCGCTCGACGGTGTCGATTATGTTGACGACAGCAAGGGCACGAATGTCGGCGCCACCGTCGCGGCGCTCGACGGGCTAGCGCAACGGACCGTGCTGATTGCGGGCGGCGACGGCAAGGGACAGGATTTTGCTCCGCTCGCGCGCCCTGTGGCGCGCTGGTGTCGCGCCGTGATGTTGATCGGCCGGGATGCGCCGGTCATCCGTGCGGCGCTCGCGGAAACGGGCGTCATGCTCGAAGAGCACTCGACGCTCGAAGCGGCGACGCGTGCGGCCGCCGCGCTCGCGCAGGCCGGCGACGCCGTGCTGCTTTCGCCGGCTTGCGCGAGCTTCGACATGTTCAAGCATTACGCGCATCGCGCCGAGGTATTCCGCAGCGCTCTTCAGGACATCGCGGCCGAACGGGGGACGATGCTATGAGCTGGACCGAACGCACGGGACAACGGTTCTTCACCGAACGCAGCGGTGCGTCGCCCGGCCGCGCAGAAGCGAAGTCGTCGGCGGGTTCGGACGCGCGCCGGGGCGGCCTCGCGAGCGTCGTGAGCGGTATGCGGCCGACGCGCTCGCGCATGCTCGACTACGACCATTCTCTGCTTTGGGCCGTCATCGCTTTGCTCGGGCTCGGCGTCGTGATGGTCTACTCGGCATCGATCGCAATGCCCGATTCTCCGAAGTACGCGGCGTATCACACGTACGCGTTCCTCGTGCGGCATATCGCGTCGATCGTCGTCGCGACGATTGCGGCCGTCGTCGCGTTCAGAGTGCCGATCTCGGTCTGGGACAAGCAGGCACCGAAATTCTTCCTGATCGCGCTTCTCGGGCTCGTGATCGTGCTGATTCCGCACATCGGCAAGGGCGTGAACGGCGCGCGCCGGTGGTTGCCGCTCGGCCTCATGAACATGCAGCCGTCGGAAATCATGAAGCTCGCCGTCACCATCTATGCGGCGAACTACACGGTTCGCAAGCAGGAGTACATGGGAAGCTTCGCCAAGGGCTTTCTGCCGATGGCGTTCGCGGTCGGCGTCGTTGGCGCGCTGTTGCTGCTCGAGCCCGACATGGGCGCGTTCATGGTGATCGCTGCTATCGCGATGGGCCTGCTCTTCCTTGGCGGCGTGAACGGCAAGCTCTTCGGCGGGCTCGTGGCCACGGCCGTCGGCACGTTCGGGCTGCTCGTCTGGGCTTCGCCGTGGCGGCGCGAGCGGATTTTCGCCTATCTCGATCCGTGGGACGACCGCTATGCGCAGGGCAAGGCTTACCAGCTCACGCACTCGTTGATCGCGTTCGGTCGCGGCGAATGGTTCGGCGTCGGGCTTGGCGGCAGTGTCGAGAAGCTCAATTACTTGCCTGAAGCGCATACCGACTTCATTCTCGCCGTCATCGGCGAGGAACTCGGCTTCGTCGGCGTGCTCGCCGTGATCCTGCTGTTTTATTGGATTGTGCGGCGCGCATTCGAGATCGGCCGGCAGGCGCTTGCGCTCGACCGCACGTTCGCGGGTCTTGTCGCCAAGGGCGTTGGACTTTGGTTCGGCGTGCAGACGTTCATCAACATCGGCGTCAATCTCGGCATCCTGCCGACGAAGGGCCTCACGCTGCCGCTCGTCAGCTATGGCGGCTCCGGCATCGTGCTCAACTGCATGGCGGTCGCACTCCTGATGCGCGTCGATTATGAAAATCGTGTGCTGATGCG
>CAYPWK010000551.1:0-3698 GCA_964414365.1 uncultured Burkholderia sp. | reverse complement strand
CCGAAGGCCGTGAACCCGAGGATGCGATCGCTATCAGCCTCCACGAGGGCCTTCACGAACCCGCGGGTCTCCGAAAGCGCGCGTGCACGCAGGTTGGTTTCCATCGGGACCTTAAACAGGCGATACGCTATCCCTTGAGCCTCCGCTTCTGTTTCACTCAGCCCGATACGAGCAAGTTCGGGGTCGGTAAACAGACAATATGGGACTTGCCTGCCCGTGGTCACACGGTTGCCGCCGGTCAAATTGGCATGGACTACGCGGAAATCGTCGACGCTGATGTGCGTGAACTGCGGGCTGCCTGCGACCTCGCCGATCGCCCAGACGCCGGGCGCGGTGGTCTGCAGCCGCTCGTTGACCTTGATGTATCCCCGGTCGGTGAGCTCAACGCCGGTCAGTTCCAGGCCGAGTCCTTCGGTGTTCGGATTGCGGCCTGTGGCGACCAATACATGACTACCCTTTAGGACTTTCTCAATTCCATTCTGCTCGACGACGACACTTACCGAGTCGCCACATTTGCCCGACACTTGCTTGATCCGTGCATTCAGGAGAATGTCGATGCCTTCATCTGCGAGCAGGCCGCGAAGAGCCTCGCATACGTCCCGGTCTTCTTTGGACATCAGCCGCCCGTTGCGATCGATCATCGTCACCTTGCTGCCGAAGCGGCGCATCGCCTGGGACATCTCCACTCCGACGTAGCCCCCACCGACAACAAGCAAGTGTTCGGGAATTTCATCGAGTTCAAGAGCCTCGATATGCGTGAGCGGCTGCGCTTCCGCGAGGCCAGGAATTGCCTCCAGCGCGGCACGCGTGCCCGTACTAACGATCACATTCGCGCCTCGCAGTTGACGTGTGGTTCCATCGGCCAGGGTGACTTCCACTGTTCGCGGAGCCACGAACCGGCCCGTTCCCATTATGAGTTCGGCTCCCGTGTTCCTGTAATTTTCCATATACATCTCGTTCAGGCCACGCACCATCCTGCGCTTGCGCTCGCGCACGTCCGCCATGTCGATCGCGAAGCCGTCGTGTGTGATGCCGAATTCCTTGCTTCGGCGAAAGTACGATGCGACTTTCGCGCTGTGGATGATGTTCTTGCTCGGCAAGCACGCGATGTTCGGGCATGACCCGCCGATGTATTTGCGCTCGACGACTGCGACTTTCTTTCCTTCGCCAGCAACAGTCCACGCAGCGATGGTCGAGCCCGTGCCACCTCCGAGAATCACCAGATCAAATTCTTCCGGCTGCGACTTCTTAAGAACATGGGCGGATGGAGAGGTCTCGGTACTCTTCATGCGACTTTTCCTTTCTGAGCGACAGGCTCACTCTTGACTTGCATTGATTTGACGAGATCCGCAGCCGACGCTCCTTCGAGCGACAGTCCGTAGCCAACTTCTCGCACGATGCGCTCTTTCAAGGGGTGAATGAAATGTACGCGCGTGTTACGGCGCGTCACTTCCGGAACCTTCAAGTACAGCTCGGCCAATTCCCGCGCCCGACTGAGCGCTTTACCGTTCGGCACAACTTCAGCAACCACTCCCCATTCGTGCGCGGTACGCGCGGTCATCGGTTCTGGGTTCAGCAGGAGCGCCTCCTCCGCTCGTCCTGCTCCAGCGCGATAACTCCACGTGGTAAAGATTCCGTCACCCGGCACGATGCCCGCGGCGAAGTGCGCCACATCGTGGAAGGTCGCACCTTCGGCTGCCACAATCACGCTGGCAAGCAGCGCGTACTCGAAATGCACATAAGCGCGTCCCTCGATCGGGGCGATCACCGGCACGCGTATGTTTGCTATGTTCTCCAGAATCTGGACGCCCTCGTCGTGAACCTGGCTCCAAACGCCGGGATCGGCGACGTTGCCGAACGACGAAAAATCGAGGTCAGGGATGAACTCCCCGCCTGCGCCTGTCAGGATCACGATTCTATTCGCCCGATCCTGCGCAATCCGGTAAAAAGCATCGACAAACTCCGTGTGATCGTGTGCCGTGAAAATGAACGGCCCGCCGTTGCTGTGGAATTCGACAACCAGCGCACCGTTGGCGTCTCGCGTCAGCTTCAGGCTGCGATATGTCGCGAAGTAATCGGACTGTAGTGTTTGCATAGCATTCTCCTCTCTGATTTACCCTGCTCGGATTGAATCGCCTTTGTCGAATCCCGTAGAGTTCTTCACCCCCCTGAAGGCTAGAGCAGATGCCAAGTCAAGCTCGAAGGATCTCGTTTACTAAAGAAGCTCGTTTGCATCCTGTTCGGGGTTGAGCGGCTGCTGAACATCCCAGTGCTCCACGAGCCTTCTATCTACGATTTTTTCCACATGTCCACGCTCTGCGCCCGCAATATTCAAATGGCGGTGCGCCCTCCGTCGACGGCGAGTTTTGCGCCGTAAATGAAACTGGAACGATCCGTCGCTAAGAAGACAATTGCCTCGGCAATATCGTCCGCTGTAGCTGGACGGCCCGCCGGCGCCTGGGCTGCTAGTTGCTCGAGAGCCTCGACGCCCATTGTCTCCGTGCCTTCCGTGCGCGTAGGTCCGGGGCTCACTGCATTGACGCGGACGCCGCTCGGCCCATATTCGGCCGCCCACGCTTTGGTCAGCAGATTGATGGCAGCCTTGCTCGAGCCATAGAGGCTCATGCCGGACACTCCGTAATCGGCAACCATCGTCGATACATTGACGATCGCCCCTTTGCCTCTTTTCGCCATCAGCGGAGCAAGTTCCGCGACGAGGAAGTAGGGCGCCTTGACGTTCAGCGAATACACGCTGTCAAACAGTTCTTCCGTTGTTTCATGCGTCGGCCCGAACGGGAAGACCCCCGCACTGTTGATCAGAATATCGACATGGCCGTTCCCGAGTTTGACCGCTTTTCTCGCCACTTCGCGCGCGCTCGACGTGTCTCGAAGGTCAGACGAGATGAAATCCGCTCTGCGGCCTGCTGCGCGGATTTCGGCAACCGTCTTCTTGCCGCGCTCCACATTGCGGCCTACAACCAAGACATGGACGCCAAGCTGGGCGAGTTTATTGGCTGCCGCCTGGCCAACACCGCTCGTTCCTCCTGTAGTCAGTGCTGTCGACGCATTGGTAGTCAATTGCAATTCCCCTTTCAGTCTTGGTGTCGAAATCTCACTCAAAACGTTCCGGCGTGCTTCTGCCCCGAGCCCCACGCTGGCGTCCTGGGTCTAAGGACTCACGGTAATGAGATTTTTCACCCGGAAAACACCAGGTGCCGCCCACGTCGCGCGCTCCGCCGCTGGCCGGTCCGACCACGAACTGACGCTGCCCCGGAGGGTGACCTTGTTCCCATTGGTCTCCACGGTGATGAGCGAGGCATCGATTTCCGCGCTGCGGCGCAACGCCGCTTCGATTCCGGCTTTGACATTGGTAGCCGAGACGGCGGGCCTTACCGTGATGAAATTGCTGACGCCGCGGACACCAATGAGATTGCGGGTCGCGTCCTCCGCGGCATCCTTCTGATAACGCCAGTCGACCGTGCCTTCGAGCGTCACCCACCCGTGCGAGACCAGTACGCGAATTCCATGGGAGGGAACGGAAGGGTTCCAGCGCAGCGCGTCGAGCGCAGCGCGGGCAATATCCTCGTCGGTGCGTTCGCTGGAGCTCGCGAGCCTCACTTCGAGTTCGCTCGCGACCGCCGTAGCGCCGGCGTCTTGATTTTCGGCTCGAGCGCAAGACCACGCGCTGCAAACTGCAC
>CAYPWK010000550.1:0-3723 GCA_964414365.1 uncultured Burkholderia sp. | reverse complement strand
ACGCCGATGTGTCGGTCTCGGCGGATGGATATTCGACGAGCGTTCCGGCTCATGGGGTGGTTTTGCTGAAATTGGCAGTCTCGCGGTAACAGCCCCGAGAGAGCGAACAGGAAGGTCACGAAGGCAAACACAAGAGGTGACTGAGAAGTTCTTCGTGACCTCGTCTTTTTTTTGCTTTGTGACCTTCGTGTTAACTCCGGGGTTATTGATCCGGACCCTCTTCTGCCTCAGGGCTCTCCTGTGCCGCTTGCGACCTGATCTGCGACAGGAACGATGCTGGCGCTTTGTCTAACTGGAAGCTGGTCGGCGGCTGCACAGCCAGGAGGTTCTGAACGAAGTAATCCCAGCGGCGGCGCGTGATGTAAGTATTCGTTCCTTCGCCATGGCTCTGGTTGGGAACGATCAGTAAATCAAAGTCTTTATTGGCTTTGATCAGCGCATCGGCAAAGCGCAGCGTGGACGAGACGTTCACGTTGTCATCGACGTCTCCATGCACCAGCAGCAGATGTCCCTGGAGCTTGTCGGCAAGAGTGATGTTCGACTGCTCGCGGTACTCCTTGCCAACGGGATAGCCCATCCATAACTCGTTCCACCAGGCTTTATCCATGCGATGATCGTGATTTCCCGAAATGGCAACTGCAACTTTATACATCTCAGGATGCGTTAGGATTGCGTGCGCTGCAGCATATCCGCCGGCCGATACCCCATAGACTCCTACACGATCTAAATCCATGTACGGATACTTCGCTGCCATCTGCTTCAGCATGGCGATGTGATCGGGCAGACCGGCGTCGCCGAGGTCCTTGTAGCAGTAATCGTGAAATTGCCGCGAACGGCCGCCGGTTCCAAGGCCGTCGATCATCACAACGATGAAGCCGAGCTCTGCGGTGGCCTGTGCATTATTGCGATATGCCGCGAATGTCTTGGGAACGAAGAAACCTTGCGGGCCGGTGTAGATCTGTTCGACCACCGGATACTTCTTCGCTGGATCGAAGTTGGTGGGTCGCCAGATAATCCCGTAAATGTCGGTCTTGCCGTCACGCGCCTTGCCTTTGAATGGCTCAGGATAATGCCAGCCCAATTTCATCAGTGCATCCGCGTTCGTGGTTCCGAGCACACGGATGACTTTTCCGTCTTTGCAACTGCGTAGAACAGACTTTCCGGGTAGGTCGGGGCGCGAATAGTTGTCGACAAAATATTCGCCGTTTGTGGACATCGCGACGGTGTGATTCGCGTTCTCGGGTGTGAGCAGTTGCAGATTGCTGCCGTCGAGATTCACGCGATAAAGGTGCGTCTGATATGGATCTTCTCCCGGCTCGCGTCCCTGGCCGAGGAAGTAGACCTGGCGTGCTTTATCATCGATGTGAACGATGCTGCGAACCAACCACTCTCCCCGCGTAATCTGGTTCTTCAGCTGTCCAGCCACGCGATCGTACAGATACAGATGGTTCCAACCGTCGCGCTCCGAACTCCAGAGGAATTCGGTGCCGTCATTTACGGGACGCACAAACGTTGTATCGGGATCGACGTAGTTCTTCGAACTCTCGCTAATCACTGATCGAACCTTGCCCGTCGTTGCATCGGCTTCGCGCACTTCCACGCGCTGGTATCCGCGCTCGGTGTACTCGAAGTAAAAGTGCTTGCTGTCTTTAAACCAGGTGAAGCTCGGCCCGCCTACAAAGAGAATGTCGAGCGGATCGGTGTCGATGTTCGATCGTTTTCCGGTCTCGAGATCAAAGGCGATCACCTCCGCACGCGCGACTGCCTCTCCTGGCAGCGGGTATGCGGCGGAGAAGACGCGCGGACGTAGCTGGTCGGGAGGCGCGAACTGAATCGTCGTGAATCGCCCGGAGTATCGCGAATCGATGCGATAGGTGATGAGCCGACGCGAGTCTGGAGACCACGTCACCCCGACGGGTCGAGGTCGGCGCTCACCGGAGGATTCTTCCTGGCTGATGAGGGCGCCGACCATTGGCAACGGAGAGGCGTAGTCGTAGTCGCGCTCGCCGTCGCGCGTGAGCTGAACTTCCTGTCCCGTTTCGGTCGAGCTGACGAAGAGGTTGTGATCGCGCACGAACGCGACCCAGCGTCCGTCGGGAGAGACGGATGGTCTTGGTCCGAGAGGCGTGCGCGATGGTGTGCACTCATACTCTTTCAGCGTGCAACTCCAGGTTGCGCCGTCAGCTTCGAAGCGGATCGCGCTCTCGTCTTCAACGAAGTCGAAAGTGTCGAAAGGCAGAGCGCGGGCGTCGAACTGCCGATGCGCGGCTTTTGCCAATCCTTCAGCGAGGCGCTCATGGTCGAATGCGGGCGCGACGGTGTCGCGCGGGGCATCGACCAGCATAAAAGTTTTGTTGTCGCTGCCCAGCTCCGGCTTGCGATACCAGAATTTCGAACTCTTGCCGACCCAATGCGGGGTGACATCGGCGTCAAGAACGAGTTTGCGAACGTTCCAGGCCAGGAAACGATTCGCTCTCGCGTAGTCGTCGCGCGTGCCTTGAGCGAGTGCTGGAATTGTCAACCCGATTACTAGGGATACGAACAGCGCGTTCTTGCTCATTGAGAGCACCTCCTGAACGAAAGTGCATATTGTATCCAATTATGGGCGAGATGCTACACAGAATTACGTCCGGCCGAAGGTGGAGTCGCTCTGAGAGTCTGTAGCGTCCTCCTAGTGATGGTTGCGAAAAGGGAACGGCAGCTGCGTAGGCGGACATCGACATCGGCGCAAACGCATCCGCTACCGCGGATGGTACTGATCGTCAATGTGCTGACGCTTAGGCTACGCTGAAGCCGACGAGCTCGCGTTGACTACACTCTGTTCCTTCTGTTGGCGGTGTTCGGTCACGAATTGGCTCAGCGATTTGCCGGCGGTACGGATGTGGGAGGCGAGGAGTTCGCAGGCGCGATCGATTTGCCGCTTCCGGCAGAGAGACAGCAGCATGTGGTGTTCTTTGCGGGCGCGCTCCAATGCGCGAGTCAGATAGAGCTGTAGTCGGATGTAACGCTCGCCGTTGTAGTTGATGTTGCGAATCAGGTTCATGAACTGCGGACGGTGCGCTCCGGCGTAGAGCGTGGAGTGAAACTGCCAGTTGAGTCGTCCCCACTCGCTAATATCGCCTTCGTTGCGAAGCGCGGTGTCGTAGGTTTCGAGAATCTGCTCGGCTTTTTGGAAGTCGGATTCTTTCAAATTGGGAATGGAAACTCGAAGGACTTCGGGCTCGAGCACAGCGCGAATTTCGAAGAGTTCCTCAATCTCATCGCAGGACAGAAGCGAAACGACCGCTCCTTTGTGAGGAACAATTGTGATAAGTCCTTCAGCCTCGAGTTGTCGCAACGCTTCCCGAACTGGAATTCGGCTCACGGCGAACTCCTGGGCGATGGCGTCTTGTCGCAGTTGCTCACCTTCCTGAATTTCGCCTTGAACAATTTTTTCGCGGAGCCGCTCCGCCACCACGGAAGTTAACGATGTTCTCGGGATGCTGTTAGCAGAAGGATTTTGCGGGCTGGCCATAAATGCGCGATTCTCCATAGTTTACTGCACCTTAGCTTCGCCACCTAGCAGGGAACGAGCCTGGCGTCGTGCGAGCAGCAAATATGTAGGCAGGCCCAAGGCAATGATCAGCAGCCCCGGCCACGTGGTTGCGGGACGAAATACAAATAGCATTCCCAAAATGAGAGCAGCGCCGCAGATGTAGAGTCCGGGAATGAGGGGGTAGCCGA
>CAYPWK010000549.1:0-3730 GCA_964414365.1 uncultured Burkholderia sp. | reverse complement strand
GGGGTCGGCTGACACCGGTGGCCTGCGATTTCAAGTGCGGATTCGACCGCGACGACCCGCGCTTCTCGCGCCTCGGCCTGCCCGCTCACCTGTTCGCCGCGGACTACTCGGACTTCGAGCAGGAGATCAACCAGCTTCGCACGCACCAAGGCCAAAGTGATGTCTATGTGATCAACGACAAGGGAACGATCCTCGCGCCCACGTTCGGCGGCGGGGCAAACTCGCTCGTCACAGAGATGTTGGGCGACGCAGCCATCATCTCGTCGGATTTCGGCGGCAACCCGCCCTACGAAAAAATGAAGGAAGTGGCGCGCATCTGCTTCCGACATTGGCTCAAGCAGTCCAACGTACTGTTCATCATTGGCGGCAAGTCCAACAATACCGATATCTACGAAACACTGCGCGCGATGGCCGATGCCCTACGCGAGCACTTCAGCGAGCACGGCCCGACGCCCCTTTATGTGGTCCTCGGGCGCGGCGGTCCCAACCTCGTGCGTGGCATGTCCGCACTGCGCGATACCTGTGATTCGCTCGGCCTTCCTTATCGCCTCTTCGGCTTCGACTCCGACATCAGCGAAGTGATCCAGTACGCACGGAAGGCCGATGCGTGGATGCAATCGGGAGGACGGGCGCAGGTCGCAGCGCGCATCGGCGCGCGTAAGACGCAACCGCACGCAGATTCGGCAGAGGCATAGGGAGATCGACATGGTCAAGCAAGGCAACAATCATTTCAGGTATTTCGTCGGGATCCAGTCGCTTGCACAAATCGCCACGCGCGAGGACCGCGTTTGCGTGCTCAACATTTTGGGAGGCGAGTCGTCGGAGGTGACTCCGGTGAGCCACGCGTTTTCCGGTGGAAATGTCGTATTCGGCACTTCGCCTGGCAAGGGCGGGCAGGTGCTCGCGACGCCTGCCGGCGATATCCCCGTCTATAACAACGTGCGCGAAGGCCTCGAGGCCGGGCATCGCTTCAATTGCGGTGTCGTCTATCTGCCGCCGGCGGCTGCTCGCGATGGCGTGGCCGAACTGATCCGCGTCAATCCCGATCTGCGCAAGATCTTTATCATTACCGAGAAGATCTCCGTGCACGACGCCCGGGAAATTCGCGCGATGGGCCAGCAGGCAGGCATCGACATATTTGGCGCGAACGGGCTGGGCGTCGCGGACTCCTGGCAGCGGGTGCGCATCGGGGGTGCCCTCGGCGGCGATGATCCCGGCGCGACTTTGCGGCAGGGCTCGATCGCGATCTTTTCCAACTCGGGCGGGTTTAGCACCACTATTGCTCAATATCTGCGCATGAGCGGTTGGGGTACGTCGACCGTCGTATCCAGCGGCAAGGACGTATACATCCACTATGCGGCCCCGGAATTCGCATTCGCCCTCGCAAACGACGCGCGCAGCAAGGCGGCCGTGCTGTACTGTGAGCCGGGCGGCTACTACGAGGCCGACGCCACATTTACGAAACCCGTCATCGCCTGCGTGGTAGGCCGCTGGAAGAGTCGTCTGACGCGCGCGGTGGGCCATGCGGGCGCAATGGCGGGCGGCGCCGACGACGCTCTCGCGAAGGAGCGTTGGTTCATGGAGAAGTTCGGCGTCGAGCGACTTTTTACGCCGGACGATCCGTGCTGCTCGGCGAAGGGCGCCGTTGTCACGAACATCGCGCACATTCCCGCTGCTCTCACAGCAGTAATGCGCAAGAATGCGACGATGCCCGACTTTCAGCCGGAAGGCAGCCTTTCGCTCAAACCGTGGTTTGGCTCGGACCAAGGGTTCGAACTACCGGACGACCTCGCCTTGCCGGTGGTGGAAGCGGTCGCGCCGTACAACGAACAAGTTGCGCGGGTGAACAGTCAGATCGGCGCGATCCTGCCGCGCCAGCCGATGAAGGACGCCTCGGGCGCCTCGCAGATGGACGCAAAAACGCAGGTGAGCAGCCTGCACGGCGTATCCATGCTGGAGGCAGCGACGCACTCCCTTGAAGAAAACGTATGCCTCGCGCTGTTGCGCGAGTTCGGCGGGGCAAACGACGCAAAGCTCATCGACGTGGCGGTTGGCGCTGCAGTGAATCTACATGGGACACCCGAACTGGCGGCCGCGCAGGCCTCGCGCGAGGCGGGCAATGCGCCCAACGCGGTGCTCGCCGCCGCGGCGGCGATCGTCGGGCCAAATCGCCAGCGCGCCGCGCGCGAGGCGGCAGCGCTGATCATTGACCGCTTCGCAAAAGCTAAGCTCGCGGACGCGTTCGACGAGACCTTCGATGTCGATGTCGTCCGAACCGCTGACAGTGCAGCGCTGTTCTGCGATGAACCCGACTCGGACGCCGAAGCGATGCTCGCGGGGCTCGCCTCGCGCGGCGTGAGTTCGGCAATCATCCGGTGGCTGTTGTCCGGACCAGGCCATCCGCGCTCGGAAGCGGTGCTCGCGGCGATCACGACGACACTCGCTTGGGGCCCGCTCATGCGCAAGCGAATCTCTCGCCTGACCGCAGAGAGCTTGCCGTGGTGGACAAAGCTCTTCGGCACCATGATCGGCGCTTCGGCGGACGCGTCGCAGCACGGCCCGGACGGATTTTGCGGCTTCACCACCGAGGAATTGCTCGGCGAACGCACTCTGACGGAAATTACCTTCGCGGCGCTCCTTAACCTGAAACCGACTGCCGATGACCTTTTCGCGTTCAAGACCCTCGTCGGTTTGCTGCTCACGAATGGACCCGGCGCAATTTCGGCGCAAGGAGCAAAGGGCGCAGTATCCGCCGATGGGCCAGAAAGTCCCGAGCGTGTGCAGCTTAATAAAGCTCTAGTGGGGTTCCTCACGCACACTGGATATACGCATGGCGGCAACGGCTATGAAGGCATCTCGTTCCTCAACGAGGCGTTCCGCGGCAGCGCACTGGAAGATCCGACCGATGCCCACCATGCTGTGGACCTCGAAGCGCTCGCGCGGCGCTCCGTCGAGCGATACGCGCAGTACAAGGCGCGCCAGAAGCAGGCGGGCAGCCTCGATATTGCCAAGCTTCCGGGTGTCAACCATCCGGTCTTCAAAGACAAGCCGGTGAACCACGACCCGCGCGAAGTTTTTATCGCCAACCTTTATGAAGCCCGCGGCGAGTACAACGCGTTTCATGCGTTTTACCGTGCGCTGGTGCAGGCTCTATTCGACGAGGGGGTCTCTCGTAATGTCTATTGCGTCAATGTCGATGCAGTGATTGCCGCGCTGCTACTAAAGATGCTGTGGCAGCCGCTCAGGCGCGGAGAGTTCAGCGAGGCGGACCTCGAAACCGCCGCGTTCACGATCTTCCTCTATCCGCGCATGCTCGGCTGCGCTGCGGAAATTGACGATCACTTGAACCGCGGACGCAATATGGATACGCGGACGGCCGCCTCACAGTGTCGTTTCGTGGCCTGACCGCTACCACTGATGATCGCCGCCACACGCTGGCGCCCAGCTAACGCGCGGTGGCGCCCACAGCGGCACCATTGATAACCGGGACACATCAATCAATCAGCACGTTGCACTTATCGTTTCGCTGACCACGCGCCAATATTCTCGAAACGACAACGCGCGGACCACCGCATATTTCAGGAATTCAGGAGACACATCGATGCACCCCTCGCCCACTACTCTTTCGCCGGGACGTTCAAAGGCCGCGGTGGTTTTCCGCGTAACGGCCGGGAATTTTCTGGAGCAGTTCGACTTCTTTCTGTTCGGCTTCTATGCGACGCAAATCGCC
>CAYPWK010000548.1:0-3736 GCA_964414365.1 uncultured Burkholderia sp. | reverse complement strand
CCCCGACGCGTTGCGCCCATGGAGAGACCGTCTAGCATGACGCGTATCGCCACGCTGTTAGATTCATCGGTCCCCTCCCCGGCGCTGCGCTCACGCCGTCGGGTCGACGTGGCCGGGCGGCTCGACATCCTTCGGATTGTCGAGGTGACCAGGTGGCGGAACGTATCGGCCGCGGTCGGGCTCCGGCTTCTGCGGAATCATCGTTTCGTCCATGCTGCCGTGGCCCTTTTGTCGAACTGCGCCGTCTTTGTCGACGCTCACTTCGTCGTTGTCTAGAGATGGCTTGTGCTTAGCAGGATAGGCGCTGTCGGCTGCAGACTCTTCCGTCATGTCGTTTCTCCTTTCTTAAGCGCGTCGTCAGGACGCGCGAATCTGAGGTCGTTCGACGCCTCCCTGCTTCATGAGCAACGCTCATTCCTCCGACGCGGGCCGGCTGGCGAAGACATCAGCGTGGCGATGGCGGAATGGTCGTCCTGCGCCGATCGTCGAGGAACTGTGGGCACGCCTGGCACGGGCGATGCGCGACCCGCCAGACCACGATTGCGTTCCCGCCCTGTGATGTCGATGTTCGTCGTACTGTCGGCCGTCGCCGGATTCGTCGATGCCGCCTGCTTTCTCGCCTTGTCGAAAGTATTTACGGCGCATGTCACCGGCAACCTCGCAGCGCTTGCGAGCGCGCTCGTCAAGCCAGATGAGACGACGGGGTTGCGGATTGCCGTCATCGTCGCGTTCGTCGGCGGTGGCCTGTGCGCCGTCTATGCGGCACGCACCGTTACCATCGATGGCCGGGACGCGCCGATGCGAGCGCGTCGCGCGGTGATTGTCGTCGAGGCGGCGTGCCTTGCGCTGCTGCTCGTCTCACAGGCAGTGCTGAGCGACGAAGCTTGGGCGCGGTACGCCGTGGCGCTCTGCGCGGGGGCCGCGATGGGCTGCCAGAGCGCGCTCTCGAAGCTGCCGGGCGAGGTCGGCATGGGCACACCGACCACCGTGATGACGAGCAACTTAAGCGCGTGGACCATTGCACTCGTCGAACACATGACGCGCCATGAGCGCGACAGGCGCGATCGGACGCTCGTTCAGCTATCGCTGCAACTGCTGCTGTTCGTGGCGGGTGCGGCAGCCGGTGCGCTCAGCTTGCACTGGTTCGGCATCGTTGTGCTTGGCGTACCGCTGGCGCTTCTGGTGGGGTTGGCGTTGTTTTGCAGCCGCAAGCCGGATTAGCGGGCGGCCTCTCTCAGACATTCTCAACGGATTGGCAGAAGCAGGATGGCTCCTGGATCGCTTCGTCGAACCGAAACGACTGCCCGGAATAAAGACCGTCTCGGAACGCCTTTATGCCGAGTTGTCTCAAGCGCCCGCTTTTATTTGCGTGCGTGCGCGGTGTTAGGCGAACCGGAACTGCCGCTTGCCGTAGCGAAGCAATAATCTCGAAGCAGGACGTTCCGGCAAGTTTGCGACAGCCTTGATCGTGGTTTCGGGAGCGTTCACGACCGGCTTGCGCTCTGCCCCTCCGAACAAGCCGCCGCGCTGCCCTCCCCCGGCGCGACGAAACAAGTTCCGTTGGTCTGATTCTTTGCGAGAAGGAATCTCTGCGGCCCTCGCAGCCGAAGAATATCCCACGAGTACTTTAACCGGCTATTCACATTCGAAAAACTACCCATTGAGTCCTTGTTCCATCCTTAACATGCAAATCACCGTCATTTTTCGGCTATACCAAGACACGCTACCTTGTCAGGAAGAGCATCTTAGCTATCTGTGGAAGGTCGCCAAACTGCTGGAGCCGTACCCTCGGCATGATTGGTCCTCTTCCGCGGGAGACTAAAAGGGGTCAACCGACGAACAAACTCTTTCTTGAAAGGGCTGTATGGCGGTAAAAGAAGAAAAGGACCAGCCTCGATGGATAGACCTGGGAAGAATAGATTTGCGCCATGCGCATGCGGACGACCGTCTACCGCAGGAATTGGCACTTGCCGGCGCCGACACTGCCGATGAAGCAATCCTAATTCTTGAGCATCATCTCGGATTCAAGGAAGGGATGGACACCGTCTACCTCGCGTCTCCCCTCGGTGAGGTTGCCGCGCATCGTGAACAACTAACGCACATCGTCGAAAAGCGCGCTGACGCTCGCGAGCGGTATGCGAGGCTTGCCATCGCTACGATGGCGGATCCGTTCGAAATCTGGCATGTCGAGTATGACGATGGCTCATTCAGGCACGCATATATCGGCCTGTTTGAGGGAAAAACGCAGATGCTGGAGCATCACAACGGCCAGCTGCTGTGGAATTTCATGCATTGCGAGCACAAGTCGCTCAACAAGCACAGACACGGAACGCTGGTTTATGAGCGCCCCAAAAAGACAAAAGGCGAATCCGCGGATTCGCCTGAAAAAGCTGTGTCTGCCTGATTTGTACCCCCTGCAGGCTGAGGGAGAAGGTCTCACACGACGCAATGTCAAGGGCATTCCGGTGTCCCTCCGCTGGCTATAGCCCCCCTTGAGGGCAGCCAGTTTCGCGCTTCTAACACCGATTATACCGATTTTTCTGCGTCGCGCGAAGAGCGCGCGCACGTGCCGCGCGCGCCGGCTGAGCGCGAGCAGTGCACGCGTGTCTGGCGTCAACTAGAACCGCCGCCGTGTTGCCTCACGGGATGATGTTACTCCCGGATATTTGTCACCGGCGAATCGATTTGCAGTGAATGCCGGCGCTGCGTAGCGGCGTCGGTATTCACTGCGTCGGCGTCGTCGAGTATCCGGATCACCAGTTCCCTAGCGCTCGTATATCTTCTTTGCAGTGATGCCAGGCTCGGTCTCGAGCCATTGTTGTATCTTCGGCCAGGTGTGTTCGAACGGATCTTCCCTAGTGCGCCAGTCGTGCGGCACCCGCGCTTTGCGGCGATGGGTGGGCCGAACCTCACCAGCCTGCCACGCTGTCCCAAGACTCGACAGGAAATCCGCGAGTGGACCTCGCTTGCTGTTTTTGTCTCCGAGACGCCACCGGAGGCGCTGCATTCTGCGAGATGCTGTTGTGCTTCGCGCATTCGACGCAGCAGATCCAACGGATCGAGCGTACGAAACCGCGTACGAAGGCGGCGTTTGGTTGCCTCCGGAATCGAGACTGACCGCAGGACGCGCTCAAGTGGCGTCAACGGTGCCTCGTAGCGCTTCGTTACCTTGGCGCCGTGGCGAGTCTTCGATTTAAGTTTGAATGAGGGCTGGAAGAAGTTGATGTACAGCCGCGACACTTGATAAAGGGAGGCAAGCGCTTCTGTCGCTTCGAGGCCTCGTAGCCTGCCATACCCAACGAGGCGACGTACGATTGCGCCATTCTTCTGCTCGACCCACGCCTGATCGTTTTTCTAGTACGCACGCGAGCGCGTCAGCTCGATACCCGTTGCCTTGCAGAAGTCAAAGACAGCCGCGTTCATAAATGCGCTATCGTTGTCGCAATCGAGACCACGCAGCGCAAACGGCAATCTTTTCATCTGCGTCTCTACGTAGTCGCCAACAGCCGTCTACCCCCTTCTGAAGATTCGGGATACATGGCTGCCCGGACTCCATACCTGACAGCACATCGGCAAAGTAGCGCTCAACGTGTGCCAGATTCATTTCATCTAGCAGCAACACATAGGGATGCTGCGGGTCCGCCGCCGCCTTCAAGATGAATTTGAGCGGATCAGGAACTTCCGTAAGCGGTAAATTGAGTACACCGAATGGAGAGCCATTTGCAACTGACGGGTG
>CAYPWK010000547.1:0-3754 GCA_964414365.1 uncultured Burkholderia sp. | reverse complement strand
CGCGAGCAACGCTTCGAGCAGCGCGAACTCGCGGGCCGAAAGCGCGACGGGCGCGCCGTCGAGCGTCACCTGATGCGCGGCCGGGTCGAGCGTCAGCGTGCCGTGGCGAATCACCGATTCGCTGCGCCCCGATTGGCGCCGAATCAGCGCGCGCATCCGCGCGCCGAGTTCGTCGAGATCGAACGGCTTGACGAGGTAATCGTCGGCGCCGGCGTCGAGCCCTTTCACGCGGTCGGCGACGGCGTCGCGCGCCGTCACGATGAGGACGGGCATCGAGAGCCCGCGAGTGCGCATTGCGCGCAGCACGTCGAGTCCATCGCGCTTGGGCAGGCCCAGGTCGAGCAGCACGAGGTCGTAAGGCTCCCCGCCCGCCGCCGTGAGCGCCGACTCGCCGTCTTGCACCCAGTCGACGGCAAAGCCTTCCCCGCGCAAGGCCTTGCGTACGCCTTCCGCAATCATCCTGTCGTCCTCGACTAGCAGTATCCGCATCGCCTCGATCGCCGCACGCGCCGGTTATCACTCATGGAACGCATTGTAACGGCTCCCGCATTCGTGGTTTTTTGGTCGATTCCGGAGCGATCGGCGCGGCGCAACGCGCGGCAAGCCCCTACAATGTGCAGTCGCGCGCGCCGCCCGCGTTTCGACGGCCGCCCGCTCTCGCATTCGCCCGACCCCTTCGCCGTACCACCCATGCCGATTGTTTCGCTCACCCCGTTTGCCTCGTTTGCGCGCCGTGCGCCGCAATTCGCTTTGGCGCTCGGCCTTTGTGCCGCCCTCGCGTTCGCCCCGCCGGCCGACGCGCGCAAGCTGAAGCACCCCCCGCGTGTGTCCGTCACGACGGAGCTGCCGGCCTCCGTCATGCGCGCGCTCGAGCGTGCGCACGTGCCGCTGTCGTCGATGAGCGTCGTCGTCGAGCGCATCGGCTCCACGACGCCCGTCGTCGCGCTCAACGCCGCGAAGCCGATGCTGCCGGCGTCGACGATGAAGCTCGTCACGACCTACTCGGGCCTCGAAATGCTCGGCCCCGACTATCGCTGGCGCACGCGCGCCTATGCCGACGGCACCCTCGATGCGGCCGGTGTGCTGCACGGCGATCTCTACATCCAGGGCACCGGCGATCCCAAGCTCGTGCCCGAGGAGCTGATCGATCTCGTCGACCGGATCCGCAAAGCGGGCATCAACGGCATCGACGGCGCGCTGGTGCTCGACAAGCGTTTCTTCGATCCGTCGACGCGCGACCTGCCCGCCTTCGACGACGATGCGAACGCGCCGTACAACGTCGGCCCGGACCCGCTCCTCTACGCTTTCAAATCGCTGTCGTTTACGGTCACGCCGTCGAGAGACGGCACGGTCGGCGTCGACGTCGTGCCGGCGCTCGCGCAGTTGAAGATCGACAACGAGCTCCATGCGCGGGCCGGCGCTTGCACGAGCGCGGAAGCGGCGCTGCCGAGCGTCACACCTGAAGGCGACGGCACCGTCGAGGCGGTCTTCTCGGGCGAATATCCGGTGCGCTGCGGCGCGCGCACCGTCAATCTCGCGGTGCTCGACCATTCCGCGTTCTTCGCGGGCGGCTTCCTCGCACTGTGGCAACAGCAAGGCGGCACGTTCAAAGGCACGACGCGCGAAGCTCCGGTCCCTGTCGGCGCGCGGCTCGTCGCCACGCACGACGGGCAGCCCCTCGGCGACATCGTCCGCGACATCAACAAGTTCAGCAACAACGTGATGGCGCGCAACCTGTTTCTCACCATCGGCGCCGTGGCCGACAAGCCGCCCGCCACGCCGCAGAAATCGGCGCAGGCCATCGCGCGCTTCTTGCGCACGAAGGGGCTGGAAATGCCCGAGCTTGCGCTCGAGAACGGCTCGGGCCTCTCGCGCGACGAGCACGTGAGCGCGCTTTCGCTCGCCGACTTGCTGCAGGCGGCTAACGCGAGCCCCGTCGCCCAGGTGTTCGTCGCGTCATTGCCGATCGCCGGCGTCGACGGCACGATGCGTAATCGCTTGCGCCACGATCCGGTGCTCGGCAACGCGCACATCAAGACCGGGACGTTGCGCGACGTGCGCGCGATCGCGGGCTATGTCGCCGCCGCGAACGGCGAGAGCTACGTCGTCGTCAGCTTCATCAACGACGCGCACGCGGCGGCCGCGCGCGCCGCGCATGACGCGCTCCTCGACTGGGTTTATCGCGGCATGCGGTGATGCAAAACGCCGCGCGCGGCCGCTTCCCTCGCGCCGATCACTCCCGGCCTCTGCCTGCCGTACGCGCACCCCGGACCTCGATCGAATATTCCTTCTACGGCAAATAGCGACTGCGACGCCGCCCGAGTGTACGCTGTCGGGCAACGATCGGACGGCGCCATGGATCGCCTTGCCGCCCGCATCGAAAGGGGAAAACAGCGCGCACCGCAAGCGCGCTGACATTAAAGCAAGGAAAAGATTTGGAGGAAGACGTCCATGCAATTCGACGCCGAATTGCTCCTCATCCTCATGGCGCCCGTCTTTCTCGGATGCATCGGCTGGGAAGCGTGGCATCTCGCGCGCACCCGGCCAGCAGCGCGCATCTATAGCTGGCAGGACACGTTTTGCAATGCCGCACTGGCCCTCATGCACCAGGGCGTGGACAAGCTGGCGTGGATCGCCGTCGTGCCCGTCTATGCATTCGTCTACGAGCGATTTCGCATCGTCACCTGGCAGCCGGGATGGCTCTCGTTTTTGGTCCTTTTCGTTGCGCAGGACCTCCTCTACTATGTCTTTCACCGCATGAGCCATCGCGTGCGCTGGCTTTGGGCCGCACATGTCGTCCATCACTCATCGGAGCGCCTCAACCTCTCGACGGCATTTCGTCAAAGCCTCATGTACCCGGTGGCCGGCATGTGGATTTTCTGGACGCCTCTGGCGGTGCTCGGCTTTCCTCCGCATCAGATCGTCGCGATCGTTCTCGTCAACCTCGCCTTTCAATTCTTCGTCCATACGCAGGCGATCGGCCGGCTCGGCTGGCTCCAGTACGTGCTCAACACACCGTCGACCCACCGCTGCCACCACGCGCGCAACGAGCGCTACATCGATCGCAACTATGCCGGCGTGCTGGTGATCTGGGACAGGCTTTTTCACAGCTACGTCGAAGAGGACGCGAACGATCCGCCCGTCTACGGCATCGTCGAGCCGCTTCGCACCTTCAACCCGCTCAAGGCGACGTTTCACGAATGGGCGGCGATGCTCGCGGACCTCGCGCATGCCAAGGGGCCAGCCGACAAACTGCGCGCGCTCTTTGCGCCGCCGGAATGGGCCGCTGCATTCCATGTGGCCAAGGCGCGGCCCGCCGCGGCCTCAGGCATGACGCAGCGGCGGCTCGACGGTTAATCGAGCGCGCAGGGGGAGACGGACAAGACAAATCACGCCGCCGCCGCGGTCACGCGCCAGCGGCGGACAACGACATTCAAACGAGGCATGAAACCACGGCCGACGAGCCGCAGATACGAGGAGATAATGTCGATGAAACAACATAACGAACCCCAACGAAACCGGTTGCTGCGAGCCGCGCAGTGCATGCTCGCCGGCGCGGCTTTTGCGCTCATCGCCGCATGTGGCGGGGGTAGTGGCGGTGGCAGCTCGACGACGGCGGCGGCCGCTAAGTTGCAAGTCGTCTCGTTCGGCGATAGCTTGTCGGACGTCGGCACTTATGCGGCCTATGTCCTGCCGCACTTCGGCGGCGGCAAGTTCACGACGAACCCGGGCCAGGTTTGGACGCAGGATGTGG
>CAYPWK010000546.1:0-3756 GCA_964414365.1 uncultured Burkholderia sp. | reverse complement strand
ATATCGCCATCGATCCCGCATGCACGACGCGGCCAGCCGTCTCGTTCAGCGCCCGGTGCAGAGTTCGCCAGGCGGCATCGGCGCCCTGCTCGTCCGCGCCAAGCCGCCGCATCCGCCGCCAGGCGAGCGCAAAAGGCAGGCGCGCGGCCTCGCGCCGGTTGCGCGCGATCCACCATGCCACCCACGCGGCAAGCGTTGTCGCGAGCAGCGCGAGCGTCAGCATGAGTCGGCGCTCGATCGGGGCAAGTGGCGTGGGCGGGCCCGCACGATCGGGCTGCATCGGGCGCAAGGCCGCGGCGTCACCGTCGGCCTCCGGAATCAACGGACCGACGCTCGCCGGCCACTCGGGCACGCGCAGCAGGTCGCCGGCGGCCATCTTCAACGCGAGCGCGGGCAGTGCGATCTTCGTGATGTCGCGCGGCGAATTCGTGACCTGGTAATCGACGATCAACCAGCGGCGCCCGTCGGCGTCGCGCTCGACTCGCGCAACCCGGCGCTCGAGCCAGACGTCGACGCGGCCGGCCGACGGCAGCTCCACGGCACCGACGTCGCGTCCGCCGGCCGCGAGCAGAATGCGCTGTGTCAATACGTCGCCGATTGTATGGCCGAATGCGCGCGGCTCCTCGACGCTCGCCGCAAATTCGGTGGCGCCGACGCGCGCAGGCGTTGCGGCAAACCCGAACGCGCCGACGAGTGCAAGCGCACCCGCGAGACGGGCCGCGCGGCGCATAGGTCCGTCGCCCGCCATCATGCGCCTCGCTCCAGAAAGTAGCGCGAAAGCGCGTCGGGATCGAACTCGCCCTCGAGATAGAACGGCTTCGCGGCACGCTTGGCGAAAAGCTCGTCGAGCGCGCGTCGCCGTTGCGCCACGGCGTCTCGCCATTGCTCGCGCACGCGTTTCGAGAGCCACAGCGTGCGCCTTGCGCCCGATTCCAGATCCTGGACCGTCAGCAGCGCCCCCTCGTCGGGCGGCGCGAGCTCGGCCGGGTGCCAGACGACGATCGGCACGACGTGCGCATGAACGAGCATGTCGAGGATCGCGGGCAGACTGTCGAGCGACCAGTGGAAATCCGAAACGATGAAGACGAGCCCCTGGCGGCCGGCTAGCTTCGAGACCGCGCGCGCGAGACCGCGGGCGCCGTCGCCGCGCGCCGCCGCGCCGGCGGCCGCCAGCGCGGCTTGCCGACGCTGTGCATCGCGCAGCATATCGGCCATCGCCTCACCGGCGCCGCGGCCGTAGCGCGCGGACACATAGAGATCCTCGCGTTCATCCGCTGTATCGAATGCCGCCATGCCGACGCGATCGCCGCTGCGAAACGCGCTCATGCCGAGCGCCTCGACGAAGTCGGCAACGATGTCGAGCTTCGGCCGGGACTGGCCGAAACACATGGAAGCCGACACATCGACCAGCACGTGCACGGGAACGGCCACGCGCTGCAGATGCAGCCGCACGAGCCATTCGCTGCGCACTGACTGCACGCTCGCGCGCAGGTCGAGGCGGCGCGGATCGGGGTAGTCGACGAGGCGCGCGTGCATCGCGAATTCCTGGCCGGGGCCGAAGCTCGTGCCCGGATGCGAGCCGGGACGAACGCCGCTCGCGCGCACGGGCAGCCGGTAATGAAATTCCCGCAGTCCACTCATCGTGGGTCCGTTTGCGTCAGGGCGCGGCCACGCGCGCGATGATCTGGTCGATCAGCGCCTGCGCGAGCTCCTGTCGACGCAGCTCGTAAATCGGCGTGAAGAACACGCGGTGACCGAGTGCCGCGGGCAGTACGGCATGAATGTCCTCGGGCGTCAGATGCGAACGCCCGCTGAGCCATGCGGCGACGCGCGCCGCGCGCAGCAGCGCGCTCATGCCGCGGGGGCTTGCGCCGGCGAGGACGAGCCGATCCATCTCGACGCTCTCGAGCGCGATCCCGAAGCGCTGCGGACTTTCCGTCGCCTGCCAGATGTCGAGCACGTAGCGCTCGATCGTCTCGCTCGCGTGGACGGTTTGCTGGATCGCCGCACCGATCGCGTTGAGCGCTTCCCAGGCGACGACACCGGCCCGCACCTCGCCGATCAACGCATCGGCATCGTGATACGCCGTATCGAACACGAGTGCGCGCCGCACGGCACTGTCGGTGGGCGTCGGCATGTTGAGCTCGAAGAGGAACCGGTCACGCGCGGCCGATGCGAGCTCGAACGTTTCTTCCTTTTCGACCTTGTTGCGATCGGCGAACACGGTCATATGGGGAAACCGGTACTCTCGGTCGAATGCCGAAACCGAGCGCTCGGCCATCGCCCGCAGCAGCAGCGACTGAACTTGCGGACGCGCGCGGTTGATTTCATTGAAGAAGAATGTGGTAAGCCGCTCGCCGTGGCGCAACAGCGGTCCCGGGTCGATGCGCGGCTTACCCTCGGCATCGACGTACGTGTGATAGACGAGATCGCCGGGCATCAGGTCGATCGTGCCTTCGACGCGCTCGAACTCGCCGCCCACGGCTCGCGCGAATGCGCGCAGCACCGTCGTCTTGCCGACGCCGACTCCACCTTCGAGCAGAACGTGGCCGCGCGCGAAAAGCGCCACGTTGACGAGGCGGATCGTTTGCTGCTGGCCGATCACGACCTTGCCGACTTCATCCTCGAGCCGCAAGGCGTCGCTGCGCCAATCCTGAAGCTTTTCGCCCAATGCCATCGATGGGTCTCCTCGTCGGCCGCTTGCCGCGCTTGTCTCTCAGTGAAGCGCTGGGCCGCCCCGAGCGCGGGGCGGTTTCCTTACACGCGCAAAGCAGGCTTTATGCCGACCGGGGGTGGGGCACTGACGGTGGGGATGCGACGAGGACATGCAACGAATGACGGGCGCCCCTGCAATCGGCCGAGCGCTCAGTGCCGCAATGGCGCGCTCACGCGCTGCCCCTGCCGCCGGTTGTCACGGGCGCACAGGACAGACTGTCACCGAAATCGTGCGGATTGGCCTGTTGCCCATCGCATGGTGCGACGGACCACCTCGCTTAGCCCGCAAGGGAAAACGAAAGAAGCGCAAAGAAGCGCGAGTCGAGCGGACACCGACGATAAGCGCGGCTCGAACCGCGATCCGAGGGGAGCCGGTCTGAGCGGACCGGCCGCCAACTAGCGAGCGAGCCGATAGAAGAAGAGCACCGTGCTGCCGGCGAACATGCCGAACAGCGCGAGCCCCATTGCCATTGCCAAATCCATGCATCCTCCGCGACGAGGTGCGGCTCTTGCGAGCCCTCAAAAAAGAAAGCGGCCCAGCCAACAGACAAAGGGCGCGAACGCGCATTATGGGCGAGTCCGCGCCATGGGAAAAAGCCGCGATTTCCCCACCAAGGGTTTTCCCGTAGCCGAACCTCGCGCACAATTACGGTCTCGACCCAAGCGCCGCAGCAGCCGGCCGAAGCGCGCGAGCAAAAATGGACAGCTTTCAAAAATAGGAGAACGGGAGCATGACACTCTTTCAGCAGCACGACATCGTGGAACTCGCGGACGGCGACTCGCTGCTGCGCCTCGCGCCTCAATTCGGCGGCCGCCTCCTCTCATGGACGATCGGGGCGGAGCCCGTCGTCTACTGGCCCGACGAGGCCGATTGGAGCCAACTCGCGCGCGTGCGCGGCGGCAATCCGCTACTGTTTCCGTTTCTCGGCCGTCATCGCGTCGAAGGCCGCATCGGCGAGTGGCGCGACAGCGCGGGCGTCGTCCGCGCGCTTCCCATGCACGGCTTCGCGCGCGACCTCCCGTTCTCGCCGACGCTCGATA
>CAYPWK010000545.1:0-3760 GCA_964414365.1 uncultured Burkholderia sp. | reverse complement strand
AGCCGGCCAGGTCGGCAAGCTGCGTTTCGGGACGCAGGCCGAAGCCCAAGCCGACGGCGTCGCACGCAGCCGTCGCTTCGATTTTTCCGGCGGCTCTCCAGCGGATTTGCGACACGCCTGCGTCGCCGTCGATGCGAAGGAGCGTGACGCCTCTTTCGACGCGCACCCCACGTGCGCGAAGCCAGCCGACGTAGTAGAGGCCTTTTGCGAGCATCGCGGGCTGGCGCGCAAGTTTTGGCGCGGCGGCCGCCTGCTGCGACAGAGGATTCGTGTCCAGCACGGCGACGACATGTGCGCCGGCCTTCACGTATTGAAAGGCGACGAGATACAACAGCGGCCCGGTGCCGGCCAGCACGACGCGTCGACCGATTGCGCAGCCTTGCGCCTTCAGCGCGACCTGGGCGGCGCCGAGCGTATAAACGCCAGGCAGTGTCCATCCAGGGATGGGCAGCACGCGATCGGTCGCGCCGCTCGCGATGAGCAACTGGGAGAACGGCACGCATACCTCCCGGCCGTCGCGCAGCGTATCGAGCCGCCCGGGTTCGCAGGACCAGACGAGCGTGTCGGGCCGATAGTCGATATGGGGGAGCAGATCGGCCATCGTCTTGTGCAAGCGATCGGCTTTTCCCGACTCGAAACCGTAGATGGCCTTCTTGGTGCGCGTGAAGCCGGCGTCATGCGGTGGCTGGCGATAGATCTGCCCACCCCATCGCGGGTTTTCGTCGATGACTACCGGCCTGACGCCGGCGGCCACGAGCGTCTCGGCGGCCCGAATGCCGGCCGGCCCGGCGCCGACGATCACGACGCCATGTGGGGTGCTCATGCGCGGCTCCCGCAGGCGAAGTCGGCGGGGCTCGTCATGATCCGCAGGCCGTCGCGCACGGGCGTCGAGCATGCACGCAACCGGCTGCCGTCTTCGCAGCGGACCCAGCAGTCCTGGCACGCACCGATCAGGCAGAAGCCCGCGCGCGGCTCCCCGCTGAATTCACTGTGGCGCACGTGACGCTGCCGGGTAAGTATCGCGGTCAGCAGCGTATCGCCGTCAAGCGCGCGTACTTCGACGCCGTCCAGGAAAAACGACACGGCCGTGCGCTCCGTTTCCGCGACGCGAACGAATTGATGCAGCGAAGGTTCTGTTGCGGCTTTCATGATGGTCGGTCGGCAGGCAAGGTCGTCAGAAGCGGAGCGGAAGGGAGCGGAGATGTGGCGCGAGCATCGGCGTCAGTGCTGACCGATCAGGATGCGGTTGAGCCCGTACACACGATCGAGCGCGAACATGGCGCCGGCCGTGATGAAGATGACGAGGGCGGACACGGACGCCATCATCGGGTCGATCGATTCCGTCGCGTACATGTACATCCGGACCGGCAGCGTCACGGTTTGCGGCGACGTTATGAAGATCGACATCGTGAGCTCGTCGAAGCTGTTGATGAACGCGAGCAGCCAGCCGCCCGTGATGCCCGGCAGGATCATGGGTAGCGTGATCCGGCGGAACGTGGTCCACGCGTCGGCGCCGAGGGACGAGGCGGCATGCTCGATGCTGCGATCGAGGCCGCTCGCCGAGGCGAGCACGAGGCGCATGACAAACGGCGTCACGATGATTGTGTGAGCGAGGATCAGCCACGCGAACGAGCCCGTTGCGCCGACCCATGCAAAAAAACGCAGCAGCGCGATGCCCAGTACGAGGCCGGGGATGACGAGCGGCGAGAGCAGCAGCGCGTTCAGGAAGCCGCGCCCCGGAAAGCGTGCGCGGCCAATCGCGAGCCCGGCGGGCAGCGCGATGACGAGCGACAGCGTGGCCGACGCAAACGCGAGCTTCACGCTGCTAAAGAACGCGGAGATGAAGTCGGGATAGCCGAGCAGTGCGCGAAACCAGCGCAAAGAGAAGCCGTGGGCCGGTAGCGTCAACGTCTCGTCGGGCGTGAACGCAACCAGCACGACGATGGCGAGCGGTGCGAGCACGAAGAGGATGACGAGCGTATGGAACGCCAGGGCGAGAGGGCCGTTTTTGCGCATGATCGTATGGCTTGCCGGATCCGTTAGAAGCGTTGACGGTCAGCCCATGCTGCGGGCGTAGCGTCGCTCCACGACGCGGTAGTAAGTGAGCATGACGACGAGGTTCGCGACGAGCAGCAGCATCGCGATCGTCGCACCGAGCGGCCAGTTCATCGCGCTCAGGAACTGGTCGTACACGGCCGTCGCGGCGACTTTCAATCGCCGTCCGCCGAGCAGCCCCGGTATCGCGAACGCGCTCGCCGATAGGCCGAACACCATCAGGCTGCCCGACAGGATGCCTGGCACGAGCTGTGGCAGCACAATGCGCCGCAACGTTGTCGCGGGCGACGCCATCAGCGATAGCGCGGCGTTTTCCGTTTGGGGATCGAGCCGCTGCAGCGCGGTCCAAACCGGAATCACCATGAAAGGCAGCATCACGTGGACGAGCGCGATGACGATCGCGAACGTCGTGTATTCCAGCTTGTACGGTCCGAGGCCGAAGAGCGCGAGCGCGTGATTCACGATGCCGTCCGTGTTGAGCAGCATGCTCCAGCCGAACGCGCGTACCACCACCGACACCAGCAGCGGCGCGAGGATGATCAGCAAGAAGGCCGAGCGCCACGGGTCACGCATGCGCGAGAGCACGTAGGCTTCGGGTGTGCCGATTACGACGCAGAGCACGGTCGTCAGTAGCGCGATGCCAAATGTGCGCAGGAAGATGGTGTGGTAGTACGGCGAGCCGATGACGTTCGCGTAGTTCTTTAAGTTGAAAGCCGCGATCGGGCCGCTAGCCGGATCGAAGCCATAGAACGTCAGCGCAAAGGTCATCGCGAGTGGGGCGAGCACCAAGGTCGCGAAGAGGAGCAGGGCGGGCGCGCTCAGCAGCCATAGAGGTGCGAACGCGCGCCAAGGTGCACGCGTCGAGCGTCGATCAGCCGACTCGGATGCGGCGAGCGTGCTAGCCATGTGCGTGCTCCCGCTGGATGAAGCGAATCGCGTCGCGATGCCAGTCGATGCCGACCCGCGCGCCTTCCGCGAGCGGCTCATTCCCCTCGTTCTGGCAGCACACGAGCAGTTCGCCGATGCGGCTATCGAGCCGATAAAGCCACTGGCTGCCGAGGAAAAAGCGGCTCGTCACCGTGCCGCACAGGTGACCGGCACCAGCGGCGCACAGGCGGACCTTTTCCGGCCGGATGCATAAGGTGACCGTTTCGCCAACGACGATGGCACGCCCGTGCGCGGCGATACTGCCCGACGTGCTCAGTTCGTGGCCGAGATCGACGCGGATTTCGTCGCCGTCTCGGGCGATCACTGTTCCGTCGAGCATATTGGCTTTGCCGATGAACTGGGAGACAAAGTGGTTCTCGGGGCGCTCATATGCGCGATAGGGCGTGTCGACCTGCGTAATCCTTCCGGCTTCCATCACGACCACTCGATCGCTGATCGACAGCGCCTCCGACTGGTCATGCGTGACCATGATCGTCGTGGTGCCGGTCTTGCGCTGGATCGCGCGCAGCTCGAACTGCATCTCTTCGCGCAGCTTCGCGTCGAGGTTCGACATCGGCTCGTCGAGGAGGAGCACCGGCGGCTCGATGACGATCGCACGCGCGATTGCGACGCGCTGCCGCTGGCCGCCGGACAGCTCGCGCGGAAAGCGCTGTGCATAGGCATCGAGGCGCACGAGAGCGAGCATGTCGCGCACGCGCTGGCGGCGCTCGGCCTTGTCGACGCCGCGCATCTCCAGCCCAAAGCTCACGTTTTGTTC
>CAYPWK010000544.1:0-3776 GCA_964414365.1 uncultured Burkholderia sp. | reverse complement strand
AGATCGCGGATTTCGTGCTCGTCCAAGGCGGGCGCATCGCCGGGCTTGCGATCGAACGGAGCGTCCATGTTCACGTTGTCCCAATACCGCTTCGGCAGATCGTCGAACTTACGCACGTGGCCCGCCACCACCGGGAAGAACCGCTCGGGATGCGTGTCCCGTTCGACGTAGAAATGCAAGACGTCTTCAAGCGAGTGATAGATGCCGTTATGAAAGAACGTATGCCGCGTTGCGACGTTGCGCAGCGTGGGCGTGCGGAATGCGCCGCAGTATTCGTCACGGCCGGCGAGATCGGTGCGCCAAGGACCGCATGCGCCGAGATCGAAGAACGACGGGTCGCGATTCGCCGCGAGCGCCCGGTTGCGCGGCACGCCGAGCGCGATCAGGCCGAAATCGGTGAAAAGCGGCGGCGAGCCGTCCTTGGCGCGCGCGCTCGGATGACAGCCCGCGCAGTTCCCCTTGCGCTCGTCCTCGAAGAGCCGCAAGCCGCGCAGCTCCGCCGCGCTCAACGTCGCGCGGCCGGCCAGATAGGCGTCATACTTGCTGGTGTAAGGCGCAAAAACGGGCGGCGACTCCTCGTAAGTGCCCAGCGCCTCTAGGACAGCATCGAAAACGGCGCGATCGTCGCTCATCACCTGCTCGCCGAAGACGGCGCGAAACTCGTCGGCGTACGCGGCGGCTTTCACCGCGGCTACCACATGCGCAGGCGTGCTGGCCATCTCGAACTCGGAGGTAATCGGGATCGCGGCTTGCCGCGCGAGGGTATCGACGCGCCCATCCCACGTCAGCCCGCCCGTCGGGCCCGCATCGACACTTTCGTCGCCCTCGTCCTCCGAATCGTGAAAGTGTTCGGTGAAAGCGGGCACGGCCTGCGAGTACATCAGCGTCGGCACGGCGCGATAGCCGGACTCGCGCAGAGTGCGGCCGCCCAGTTGCACGGGCAACGCGTTCGGCGGCCCGAACGCATGGGCGGGGCTGTGGCATGACGCGCACGCGAGTTTGCCCGAGCCCGACAGCGACGGATCGAAAAAAAGCCGCTGCCCTAGCGCCGTCTTGCGTCGGACCAATTCGAACACCTTCGCCCGGCTCGGCGCGCCATCGTCGTAGCTTGCCGCCACACCGGCACCAGCCAGCCCATTGCCAGGCGCAACCTCGACCGCCGGGTCTTCGGACTGAACCGAGCAAGCGGCCAGCAAAAGTGCGAGCGCAGCAGCAGCCGCGGCGCCAATGAGCGTTACGCCGGATATCCGCCTTGATTCGACGCTCCGGTCGTCGGACGCCGATGTGCAATGAATTTCCCTTGCCGCAACCGCTCTCGCCACGCAGCCTCCGAATTCTCGATTTCGACCGATCTCGACCGACCTCGCCCAACGTCGATGTCAGCATGCGGACATCTTCCCGCGGTAGACTTCCGCGATTCACGCACGGAAGATTCGCGCACCGAAGCGTACATGACCCGACAAGAGGAGAACAAGCGATGCCGAAGAAGTCGAGACCGAGTGCTGTCACCCGTTTGCTGTCCATCCCTTGCCTCGGCGCCCGTTCGCTCGCCGCTGCGCTCACGCTCGCGGCCCTCGTCGCGGCGAGCGGTTGCGCGGAGCGCCCGGCGAAAATCAAGCCCGAGCTGTCGGCCGTGCATAACATCGTCGTGATCTATGCGGAAAACCGGAGCTTCGACAACCTCTATGGGCGCTTCCCCGGTGCGGACGGCTTGGGGAACGTAACGCCGGCGAACGCGCGGCAAGTCGATCGCGATGGGAAGCCGCTGCCGACGCTGCCGCCAGTCTGGAACGGCCTCACGCAGCGCGGCGTCACCCCTGCGATCACGCAGGCCATGACCGCTTCGCTGCCGAACGCGCCATTCGCCATCGACGACCCGGAAGGCTTCAGCGCGTCGCGGTCCGTAGCGACACGCGACCTCTGGCATCGCTTCTACGAGAACCAGATGCAAATCGACGGCGGCAAGAACGACAAGTTCGCTGCCTGGGCCGATTCGGGCGGGCTCGTCATGGGACATTACGCGAAAGATCCGTCGACGCTACCGCTCTGGAAGATCGCGCAACGCTACACGCTTGCCGACAACTTCTTCATGAGCGCGTTCGGCGGCTCCTTTCTCAATCATCAATGGCTCGCCTGCGCCTGCACGCCCGTCTATCCGAATGCCGACAAGAGCCCGGCTGCGAAGCTGATTTCCGCTGTCGAAGCCGACGGCGTGACGCTCAAGATCGCGCCCAACTCCCCGCCTTCCGCGCTCAGCGGCCCGCCGAAGTTCGTCAATTCGAGCAATCTCACGCCCGACTTCTACGCCGTCAATACGATGCAGCCGCCCTATCAGCCCAGCGGCAACCCGCCTGCGGCGGGCGGCGACCCACGCTTCGCGGATCCGTCCAATCCGACGACGCTGCCGCCGCAAACGCAGCGCCACATCGGCGACGCGCTCGACGACGCCGGTGTTTCGTGGGCCTGGTACTCGGGCGCCTGGGACGCGGCGCTGGCCGCTTCAGCCGACCGCAGCGCACGCGTCATCAACGGCCCGGACCAATCCCAACCGAACTTCCAGCCGCATCATCAGCCGTTCAATTACTTCGCCGATCTGGCACCGGGCACGGAGAAACGCAAGCAGCACCTGCTGGATGCCGGCGTGGACGGAGCGAAGTTCATCGAAGCAGTCGACAATGGTCAGTTGCCGCAAGTCGCCTTTTATAAACCGCAAGGCAATTTGAACGAGCATGCGGGCTATACCGATGTGGAGTCGGGGGACAGGCACATCGCTGATGTCATCGCCCACCTCGAAAGAAGTCCGCAATGGAAGAACATGGTGGTGATCGTCACATATGACGAGAACGGCGGCTTCTGGGACCACGTCGCGCCGCCGAAGGGCGACCGGTTCGGCCCTGGAACGCGAATCCCGGCCATCATCGTTTCACCGTTCGCGAAAAAGAGCTACGTTGACCATACCCAGTACGACACGACCTCCATTCTTCGCTTCATCACGCGACGCTACAGCCTCACGCCGCTGTCGGGGCTAAAAACGCGAGACGACGAGCTCGTCGCAAACGGCGCCAAGCCCATGGGCGATCTCACGAACGCGCTCGATTTCTCGCTCGATCATTGACGGCTATTGCGCTGCGGGCGCATCGCCGAGCGTTCGCCGGCGATACGCGCGACGGCCGCCTGCAACGCGCAGAGGTCCGCCTGCAGCGCGTCGCCGCTGCGCAGACACTGCTCTAGCCGCTTTGCGGCTAGTGCGACTTCCTCGAGATGGAACCACGACGCAGTCCCGACGATTCGATGAACGATTTCCCGGGCTCGCTCGAGATTCGCATCGATCGATAGCGAGAGCAGCGCCGTCATCTCCTCCACCAGCGTTTGTCGCAGCTTGTCCCAGAGGTCGGCCTGGCGCTCAGGCGGAATGCCGGCCTGATGGAGTTCGCGAAAGCGGGGCGCGCTGAGCCCGTAGCGCTCGAGCAATGCGCGCAGTCGCTCAGGTTCGACAGGCTTCACGAACACGTCGTCCGCGCCCGCGGCGAAGCACTCGTCGCGCTGTTGCTGCATCGCATTCGCTGTCAACGCGACCAGCACCATGCGCCGGCCAGTACCGATTTCACGCTGGCGAATGTGCCGCATCAGCTCGACACCGCCCATCACGGGCATCGCGCAATCGGTAATCACCATTGCATAGGAGTGGCGCTTCAGCGCATCGAGCGCCTCGACCCCGTTCGCCGCGCTTGTCGTCTCGGCGATGCCCAGATTCGCCAGCTGGCGCTTGAGCACTT
>CAYPWK010000543.1:0-3781 GCA_964414365.1 uncultured Burkholderia sp. | reverse complement strand
GGGAAAACGATTCGTTGCGTCGGTCATGATGCTCGATATTATATACAAAATATTCAATCGAGAAATCGGGCAAACCCCATAGCTCCCGGGTCTCAAGCCCGAGCCAGGCCAGCGGCGGCACCCTCGCGCCTGATGGTGGCACGTGGCGCCGCGTCGAAAACCGTTCTCTGGAGGAGTCAAATGAGTTTAAGAACAGAAAGTGTGCAAGACGCGCAAGGCGCTGCGGGCGCGCGCGCCGCGAAACGCCGAACACCGCTCAACCGTTCGCAGATTGCGGGCTTTTGGGGAGCCTGGTCCGGATGGACGCTCGACGGGATGGATTCATTCATCTATGCCCTCGTCCTGACGCCCGCGTTGACCGAGCTTTTGCCGCGCTCGGGATACGCGGCGACGCCCGCGAACATCGGGCTGGCCGGCTCGATCCTTTTTGCGCTGTTCCTCGTCGGCTGGGGCCTTTCGTTTATCTGGGGGCCACTGGCCGATCGGTTCGGCCGCACGAAGGTGCTGGCCGGTACCATCTTCACCTTCGCGATCTTCACAGGGCTCGCGGCAACGGCGACAAACGTCTGGGAACTCGGCATCTACCGCTTCATTGCGGGTGTCGGCATCGGCGGCGAATGGGCGCTCGCCGGTACGTATGTCGCCGAGGCATGGCCTGAGGACCGCCGAAAAATGGGCGCAGGCTATCTGCAGACCGGCTACTACGCCGGGTTCTTCCTCGCGGCGGCGCTCAATTACACCGTCGGCGTTCATTTCGGCTGGCGCGCGATGTTCATGACCGGTGCCATTCCCGTGGTCGTGGCCATTCTCGTTCTGCTGCGCGTGAAGGAGCCCGAGAAATGGCAGAAGGCGGAGGCGAAGGTCGTGCGTGCGCGGCCGTTGCGCGACATACTCGGGCCGCACTATCGGCGCCGCACCTGGGTGGCGTGCGCGTTGTTGACGATAGCCATCGTCGGCTTGTGGGCCGGCGCGGTCTACGAGCCCTCGGCGGTCATTCAGCTTTCGTTGAAAGCGGGCATGGACAAGAACGCCGCGATCAAGACGGCATCGCTGGCTACGGGCCTGCTTTCGATCGGCACGATCCTCGGTTGCCTCGCGCTGCCGCCGATGGCGGAGCGGATAGGGCGCAAGAAAACGCTCGCGTTTTATTTCATCGGGATGGCCGTCTCGATCGCGGGAAGTTTTGGTTGGGCGTTTTATCTGCCGAACGGGCTCGCGCCTTTCATCGCCTGGCTCTTCGCGCTCGGTTTTTTCGGTGGCAATTTCGCGCTCTTCAGCCTCTGGCTGCCTGAGCAGTTCGAAACGCGCGTGCGCGCGACGGCGTTTGCGTTTTGCACGTCGTTCGGGCGCTTCGTCGGCGCCGGCGTCAACTTCCTGCTCGGCGCGGCCGTCCTGCAGATGCATACGCTCGGCCTGCCGGTCGCCCTGACGGCCATCGCCTTCGTCATCGGGCTCTTCATCGTGCCGCTGGCACCAGAGACGCGAGGTGAGGTGCTGCCGCAGTAGTCTGTCTCAGCTCGCGGGATTCTCCTGGTCGGGCGGCGGCCGCGTGCCGCTCGGCGCATCGATCACGCTGATCTGAAAGATCGGCGTGCCGGCCAGCGACTGCAGCGACGGATCTTCAGGGATCCTCAGCAATAGCGGGAAAATCACCGAGCCGCCGATGATCGACCGGCGGCTGTTGTCGGCGGGCCGCAGCCCCCAGATGTCCTGGTAGACGAGTGGCACGGCGGCGCCGTCGCGCTCGGTCGTGCCCAGATAAAGCATGACATGCCCGCCGATATAGATGAGCGTGCGCATCGGCGCGCCGTGCTTCATCAGGTAGTCGAGCCGCTCGGCCGGCTTGGCGTCCGAGAGATCGGTGAAGAGCCCCGCGCTCATTTGCGTCGACGAATGGCGCGGCAGCCAGACGCCGAATGCAGCGAAGATGCTTTGTAGTTCCGACGAACAATCGTTGTAAAAACCTATATTTCCCCATCCGTAGGGCCGCCCGATCAATGCTTTTATCAGCATCGCCAGATGTCTCGGCGTCGCGCCGAGCGGCAGCGGCGTGATTTGGGAGTCGGTGAGCTCTGCGCGGCGGATGAAGGCGCGGCCGTCGATATCGCGTGCCGGCACGAGAATCGTTTGCATGCCGGTCCGCTCGCCCGTTTGCGCGGTGGGCGAGCGCCGCGTAAGCGGCAGCAGCGTTCCAGCCTGAGCCGCAAAGCGGAACGTTCCGGTCTCGTCGCGCACGGGCACCGATGCCGCGATGACGGCACCCCACGACGCACGAGCGGCTTTCGTCCAGGCGTCGAGAAATGCCGCGTCGACAGTGCCGACGCCTCGCGCCTGCACCCACCCCTGGACGTCCGGCGTTTGCACGTAGTCCCACGCCCCGTCCATGCTGACACCGAGGATATAGAGCGGCGTGCCGGGGCGTATCGCCGAAACCTGCAGGTTGTCGAATGGATAGCCTTCCCCGGCCAGATTGTGGGAGTAGAACGAGGGATCGGTGGTCGGCAACTCGCGCACGTATAGAGCGTCGGTTGCGATCGCACGCGCTGCCGGCGTGTAGCGCGGCGCCTTGGCGAACTGCGCGGAGTCGATGTTTCGCTCGATGGCATCGATCCACTGTTCGGTGTGTGCGCGGTAGTTCTGCCCATAGCCGATCACGTGCTCGCTCTTGCCGCCGTTGTCGTAGCGGCCAATGCGGCGGAGCTGGAGATCGACGATGTCCTGGCCCTTGCGGCCATAGACGATCGTATCGATGAAGGCAGGATTCCATGGCGAAGGGTCGTCGGCTCTCAAGCCGAAATACCGCGCGTATAGCGCGTCGAGATGCTCGCGTTGAGCTTCAGCGCTGAGGAACGGCCTATCGTAACCGGGCGCCGCGGGATCGAGCCATCGATCGACGTTCTGATCATACGCCTGCATCGGGAAGATGCCGATCGGGTCGACATGAGCCTCGGGGGCAATCGCCTGCGGGTTCGACGCGCAAGCCGCGAGCGCCAGGCAGAGCGCGGCAAGTGCGAGGCCGGGATTCGGAGCGCGAGGTCTGCGGAGCATCGATAAGGAATCCGAAAGCATGGGAAGCGTTGATTAGGGTTGTGCACCGCGCGGCAGCGAGACGCGCTCGAGCAGTGCCATGGGTCCCACTTGCCGCACGGTTTCCATTTGCGCGGAATCGCGGACTAACAGCGTGCCTGCGAAGCCGAGCGCATTGATCGAAATGCCGGCGGCGTGCTCTGTTCGCCGCGGTACGAGCAGCATCCACTGTGGCGTCAACAGCAGATTGTACGGGCCGGATTGGCGTGCCGCCGGTCCGGCGTGCGCCGCATCGAGAAGGCCGAGCGTCTCGAGAAGCCGCAGGTAGCGCTCGAGCGCGACGCGGGCGACATCGGGGGCAGGGGCGGCCGGCAGGCGCGCGAACGCGTGCGCGAATGGCAGGCCATCGAGGGCGTCGACGTCGTCGCCCTTCGCTAGCGCGGCCGCGACAAGCGGCTCGATTGGCAGCGCCGGGCCTCCGAGCTCGGGTGCCAGCGGCAGCGGCACGATCTGCATATGCTTGTGTCGTTGACTGGCGCCGGCCGCCTCTCCGCCGTTGTAGAAGCCCAGCGCTTCGAATTGGGCGAGGCAAGCGAGCCAAGCCGTGAAGTCGTCGAGATCGAGCAATGTGTCCTGCTCCATGAACGCACGCGTGACGACCAGCAAGTGATGCGTCATGACGTTAAACTTGTTTAGCAATGCCCTATGCGTGGGCGAGATGTCGGCGACGAAAAGATCCGGGTCGTACCGCAGG
>CAYPWK010000542.1:1770-3793 GCA_964414365.1 uncultured Burkholderia sp. | reverse complement strand
ACGCAATAGGCACTCCGCCGCGAGCCCTATGCCCCAAATAAGCGTCATTAGGCGAATCGAAGCGCGAAAAAAAGGGTTTTCGCGCCACAGCGTTTCAAAACGTTCGACACCGCCCGCCTGCTCTCGTCCCACGGTCGCCCGGGCAAGATAGAAGATAAGAGGCCGAGTGAGGATAAGCGAGAACAGGAAAGCGATGCCAATCGCGCCTGAAACCAGGGACTCACGCACAAGCAGGATTTGCGGGCTACCTCCAAGCGCCATCATCGTGATGGATAGCAAAACTCCTAGCAGGACGAGGGCGCTCAGTGCGTCGATTCGGCGCGACTTGGCAAATTCGGCAAGGCCCCATCCAAGCGGCGGCACAGCCGACGCATAGAGCGCCCCAATGTCGCCGAAGTGAGGCAGGGCAATACGATATGCCAGCCACGGAAGCAGAAGATTAACGGCGAGTTCAAGGATGAGGCCGGCTCTAATTTTCACGATTAAGTGATCCTTGCGCGGGAGGTCGAGAACCGTCGAAAGCGAACTGAGTATAGCCGATCGCGGAATCGTCAATGTTTGCCGTTGGCGGCCATTTAATCGACCACTTGAGGCTGCGTCAGACGGTTCAAAGCCGTCTGGCCGGTCAGGTCTCCGGTTCGACGCGACCCTTTTTTCTATTGGGTTAAAGAGCGGCCGCCGATTGGTTGGGTTTCTCGACTTGGTTGCTCGCTCGTCTTGCTGTCAGTGTCATCGATCGGACGTTCCTTCCGGCAATTGCGTCGAAGCACTATGCTGTTCATCAAGTGAGGTGCGAGGTGCCGATTGGTCCCACGCGCCCGATGTCGTTTTGTCGACTGTTCGGCGCGAGGGTTCTGGGTACGGCAGCGCGTCGTCGTGCGTGCGCGCGATCGATTGACTCTTCAAGGAGGCAGCGTCATGGGCGAGCTTGCGATTCAGGAATTTCGCGGAAGGCTGATCGGTCCGTCGGACAAGGACTACGACGAGGCGCGAGCGCTATACAACGGCATGATCGATAAGCGGCCCAAGGTAATAGCTCGCTGCACCGACGCCGCCGATGTCATAGCGGCGGTCAACTACGCGCGCGATAACCAGCTGCTTCTCGCAATCCGCGGGGGCGGACACAACGGTCCCGGCTTGGGCAGTTGCGATGGTGGGCTGGTCATCGACATGTCACACATGCGCAGCGTGCGGGTCGACCCAGAGAGCCGCACCGTGCGTGTCGATCCAGGCTGCACTGCGGCGGATGTCGATCACGCGACCCACGCTTTTGGCCTCGCCGTACCGCTCGGCATCGTCGGCAGTACGGGCGTTGCGGGTCTGACGTTGGGCGGAGGAACCGGCTATCTCACGCGCAAGCACGGCCTCACCGTCGACAATTTGCTCGAGGTGGATGTAGTGCTGGCCGACGGCTCTTTCGTCACCGCTAACAAGGACAAGCACGCCGACCTGTTTTGGGCGGTGCGCGGTGGCGGCGGTAACTTCGGCGTGGTCACGAGCTTTCTGTTTCAGGCCCATCAAGCGAAAATGGTGTTCGCCGGTCCGATCTTCTGGGACGCCAAGGACGCCAGGCAAGTTATGGTGACGTACCGCGACTTCATACCAAGCGCGCCCGAAGAGCTTGGCCTATTTGTCGGTCTCAAAACCGTGCCTCCAACTGATCCTTTCCCTAAGGAGCACTGGAACAAACGCGCCTGTGCCCTGATCGGTGCGTTCAATGGGCCGATCGCAGAGGGGCAGAAGCTCATGGCCTCGTTGCTCGAGAAATTGCCCGCCCCGCTGTTCAACTGGATGGGCGAGATGCCGTGGACTGCCATCAACAGTCTGTTCGACCCGTTCTTCCCGAAAGGCTTGCAGTGGTATTGGAAGGGCGACTTTGTCAAGGCGCTACCTGACGAGGCGATCGACGTGCACATCGCCAACGCGCTCAAGGCACCGACCCCCTTCTGCCTGATGCACCTTTACCCCATAGACGGCGCCGTTCGGCGGGCCCGCGGTGGCGACCACCGAGCTGATGTTGACG
>CAYPWK010000542.1:0-1760 GCA_964414365.1 uncultured Burkholderia sp. | reverse complement strand
CGGCGCCGTTCGGCGGGTCGCGGAGGATGCCACGCCCTGGAGCGCGCGGGACGCGTCTTTTTCGATGGTCATTGCCGGGATCAGCTCCGACCCCAAGGACGCCGAGGCGCTCAAAACCTGGGGGCGTTCCTACTGGGGGGCCATCCACCCGTTCAACCTGGAAGGCGCCTACGTCAACTTCTTGGACGCCGACGAAGCCGAGAACCGCGTCGAACTGAGCTACGGCGAGAATTACAAGCGCCTTGCCTCGATCAAGGCGAAGTACGATCCCAACAACCTGTTGCGAGTCAATCAGAACATTAAACCGAAAGCGTAAATTTACGTGCGCAGAAAATAGATGGATGGCGGCTTTTTGCGGCGCATGAGCCCGTGACAACCAACGTCGAGTGGGTCGCTCCTTCTGTCGGCGGACTATGAACGCCCTATTGCGGCCCAACCGCACGCGGCAGTGACACTGAGAACGAGGTCTCCGTTTCGTCCGACCGCGCTTCGATCACACCGCGATGGGCCTTCGCGATTTCGCTGGCAATGTATAAACCGAGTCCTAGGCCAGCCGTCCCGTCTTGATTGCTCTGACGCTCCGAGCCTCTCGTCAGAGGATCGAAGATGCGCGCCAGTGTTTCGCGCGCTATCGCCGGTCCGTAGTTTACGACGTTGATACGGACCTGGGTTGCATCCCCGGTCACCAGCACGCGCACGGGAGTATCTTGCGCCCCATACCTGAGGGCATTGACTACAAGGTTTCCAAGCAATTGCTGCAATCGGCGGCCGTCCCAGGTCCCCTGTAAATTGCCACTCACATGCAGTTCAATCTGTCTGTCAGGAAAGACTGCACGCAACTCGTCGAGTTCGTCCGCAATCACGCCCGACAAATCGATAGTCGTGGGTTCGACGTTGATGCCCAAGCCCAGCCTGGTCCGATTAAAATCGGTCAGATCATCAAGCAGTGCTTGCATCCGAGCACCGCTACGTATTAGACGGGCGGCGGCTTCCGACACGTGCTCGCCTGCATTCAGCGCCGCGAGATACGATGCAGTCCCTTGAATCGCCTGGAGAGGGCTGCGCATGTCGTGCCCCAGCATGCCGAGCAGCACGTTTCGATTCTGCTCCACCTGTGCACTGAAAAAGCTTACTGATTCGGCAAGCGCCTGGTCGATCGCTTCGTTAAAGCGGATGACGTCGTCCAGATCAGGCGCTTCCGGCTCACAAGCGTCCATCCACAAGCGAAGTACGCTCGCGCGCAGTGCGCGATATTCGGCGGCGAGTTGGTTGATATCGAAGCCGGACCGTGCCCTTAGCAGCGCATGTGTTTGAGCGGCTGTTTCGGTCGCATCCATCGGCGCTGGAGCTCGCCCCAGCGATTTTTCGCGTTGAGCTTCCCGGGTTTGTGAAGTCCTCAGGTCCTTTATCACGGCGAGCAGGATCTGCTCCGCATGGTCGCGCAACCCCTTTGACTCCATGTGTGCCGCCGCCGGCAGCAGGGTGGCAGCGAACGCCTCCCACTGCCCAAGAATCGCCTCGACGTTTCGCGAGATAAAGTCAGCAAGTCGCACGTCTGTTTCTCCACTGCGTAAATGCGTGCCACCGGGACAATCAGCGTGCCCATTTTACGCGCAAATTGTTGACGGACGTTGACGGAGACTGGCGAAGGGCTGAAGCTCCCGACAACTCATACGAAAGGCAACCCACAGCACGCTCTGACATACCCGAATGTGGCGGGCAAGCCGCATAAAAACCAAGAAAACGGCTGCTTCCTGTCA
>CAYPWK010000541.1:0-3812 GCA_964414365.1 uncultured Burkholderia sp. | reverse complement strand
GACCTGTGAAATCAGCGCCATGTCATGCTCGATCAGAATGACCACGATGCCCATCGCGTGGAGGTGTCTGATTAACACGGCTAGATCGGTCCGCTCCTGCTCATGCATCCCTGCTGCTGGTTCGTCCAGCAGGAGCACGCGTGGTTCGCCCATCACCGCTCGGGCGATCTCCACTCTGCGCTGGAAAGCATAGGGGAGCTCTCCAGGGGACGCATCGACCCTACCGTCATACCCAACTTCATGGAGCACTTCGATCGCACGCTGCCGTAGAGACCGCAACGATACGTCACGCCGATGGAATCCTCCGGTCGCAACGTTGTCCACCACCGGAAGGCCTTTGAAGAGCCGAATGTTTTGAAAGGTTCGGCGCACACCTGATCGGGCGATCGCGTCAGGTGCCATATTGGAGATATCGCGACCGTCGAGAGTGATTGAGCCGGCGTCGGCCGCTGCGAAGCCCGTTATCAGATTGAACATGGTGGTCTTACCGGCTCCGTTTGGACCGATAATGCCAACGACGCCGAGATCATTCGTGTCGAGGGAGACGTTTTGGATCGCGGTCACACCGCCAAATCGCTTCGACACCCCTGCGATAACAAGTCTGCTGTGCATTGTTAGTTTCATACTAGCGCTAACGAGCAGCGCGGCGATTTGAGGCAAGCGATTTCACTCGGTCCGTCACGGGCTTCCAATGCTCGCGCAAAATCATCGCGCCGACGAGCATCAGACCGAAAATAACTAGGCGATACTGTTGGGCATCTCGCAGAAGTTCGGGCAGGACGGTTATCACTATCGCGCTTATCGCAACCGGCCAGAAACGCCCAGACAGCCCACCCAAGACAACCATGCCCAGTATCAGAAAGGATTCATCTGCAGTGAATGAGTCCGGCGTCACAGAGACCTGCTTCGTTGCGAATAGGATTCCCGCGACCGCGGCGAAACTGGCACCGATCGCGAACGCCAGGACGTAATATGCGAGCGGCGAAATGCCACTCGCGCGAGCGGCCAACTCGTCATCTCCTAGCGCCTGCCAAGCGATTCCGATTTTGCTGGTGCGAAGCCGATAGCCGATGAACAGTGCGACCAGACACATGCTAAAGATGAGATAGTAGTAGGGCTGCAACAGATACGTGAAAGTGTAGGATGCGAACGCGGGTCTGTGGATAGCTTGAATACCGGCCGGACCGCCGAAGATGGTATCCGTGTTGACAAGCGTAATTCGGATGATTTCGCCGAACCCCAGAGTGACGATCGCAAGATAGTCGCCGCGTAGACGGAGGGTGGGGATCCCGATGATCGCAGCGAAGATCGAAGTCACGACGATACCGGCCGGAATAAGGAGGACGAACGGTACGGAAAGACCGAACTGTTGACTCGCCAAAGAAGCAGCCGTGTACGCGCCGACAGCCCAAAACGCGACGAAGCCAAGGTCAAGCAGACCCGCCATCGCAACGACCACGTTCAGTCCGCACGCGAGCAGCACATATATTCCGGCTTGCGTGAGTACATCCAAGATGTACTGGTCGTTTGTGATTACAGGCACGAGCCCGAACGCGACGACGATAAGAGCAGCTAAGAGGTGTTTCGATTGAAGCCGCCGGTCACCTAGGAAAGGCATAAGCCTCCCGAATCCTATTGGAAGCACTCGGCTCCCCGGCCCCGCTACGCGAAGAGACGGCTTGCTCGCTTTCACGACTGCTACCCCCGCTCCGGGAGTTGAACGCCGAGTATTCCGTGAGGCCTAAACATCAGAACCAGGATGAGAACAATGAAGACAAAGGCATCACTGTAGGCACTAGAAATGTAACCAGCCCCGAAGGTCTCTATGAGGCCGATGGCAATTCCGCCAATCAATGCTCCCGGGATGTTCCCGATGCCTCCTATTACGGCGGCTGCGAAAGCTTTTAGACCAATCAAGAACCCCATAACGGGGGTCGCAACTCCGAGCCAAGCCCCGACGAGTACCCCTGCGACTCCTGCAAGTGCCCCTCCTACGAAGAAAGTGATTATGATCACTCGCTCTGGCTCTATTCCCATCAAGCTGGCCATTGCGGGACGCTCGGCCACGGCCCGCATCCATAGACCAACCTGGGTTCTGCGTACCAAGTACCACAGCAAAAACACGCAGACGCATGAGGCGAGTATGACGACCAGCTGGGCCTCGGTCGCATACACACCTCCGATCGCGAAGCCCCCGGCAGGCAATACGGAAGGATAAGGTTGGGGTTGGCTTCCGAGCCAAAGATCGGCGCCATTCTGCAAGAAAATGTAGATGCCGATACCGCTGATAAGCGGCGCGAGCCGGCCGCTATTACGAATCGGCCGGTAGGCGATCCGGTCAACCGCGACGTTGAGCGCACCTCCCGCCAAGGCTGCCGTTGGAAGGGCGATCAAAAGCAGCAGAAGCCAGCCGCCGGCCAACCTGCTCGCAACAAGAAGTCCGACGTACGCACCAATCATGTAGACGCCGCCTTGCGCAAAGGCGATCAGCTCAAGCACACCAAAGATCATGGTGAAGCCAAGCGCCACCAGTGCATAAACCGCACCGAGCGTGACACCATTCAGGAGCTGCTGTGCAAACTCGGACACCGGCCTCTCCTTGCGCTAATTTCTAACGAAGGGGAAAGCGCACTCGGCCGGCTGACGCGTATGCGTTAACTGACCGGTATGGCTGCGCGTTTTTTTCAAAAGGGTCCGAGATAGACGAGCTTACCCCCTTGAACCTGGAAAATGCTGCAGGTCGGGTTGGTCATCTCGCCGGTGCTGGTGAAAGAGATTTGACCAGAGGTGCCCGGAACTTGGATCTTGTGAAGCCCATCCACGACCTTGGCTCGATCGGCCCCGCCTCCACCCTCCTTCCAAGCTCCGATAATCGCGTTAGCCGCATCGAACGCGTTCGATGCAACTGTTATCGGGTCCGAATTGTAAGCGGCGCGGTAAGCGGCGACGAACTTCTCAGCGGCGGCCGTGTGCAATGGATCCAGGCCTAGATTGGTCATGTAGACGCCTTCAGCGTTTGCGGCTCCCGCAACGCCGATGAACTCCGGAGTCACATCACTGTCGATCCCGAGAAACGTACCCTTATATCCGAGTTCGCGGGACTGCTTGACCATCAATGCCGCATCGTTGAAGTAACCAGGAACATAAATCAGGTCCGGCTTTGCCGCGATTACGCTAGTCAGCGCACCGCGGAAGTCGACACCATTCTCCGTAACGTTCGCATGCGCGACCACTGCCAGGCCTGGTTTCTTCTTTATCTCATCAATGAATAACTTGGCCTGCGCCTTTGTGGTCGCATCGTTGGTATCGATGACTGCAATGTTCTTTATCTTGGGAAGGCTCGCGACGAAATCAGCCCCCTTTGCGGACTGGAATGCATTTGGCGCCTCGGTTCGGAAAAACGTCTTGTATCCGCGCGTGGTGAGAACGTCGTTGGACGATGAGGGACTGATCTGCGCCAGTCCGCATTCGCTGTATACGACTTGCGTGCTGAGATTTATGGAGCTCGCGAGGTTACCGACAACCCCAATCATGTTGCTTGTAGCGCAGAATTTTCTTGCCACCGTGCTCGCTACCTCGGGCTTTTCTTGATCATCCTGCACGTTGACGGTCAACGAACCCGGCAGTCCTCCCCCGTCATTTGCCATCTTGACCGCCAGGGCAACGCCATTCGCTATTGCTTTGCCGAATGGGGCGTCGGGACCTGATAAGGGAACAGCGACCCCAATCTGGACAGAAGATTGGGCTGCTGCGCTGGTCGAAATTCCCACACAGGTAGGCACCACGCCGAGCAACGCAACAAACAACGAACC
>CAYPWK010000540.1:0-3821 GCA_964414365.1 uncultured Burkholderia sp. | reverse complement strand
TGCCGCATGCGACGACAACAAAGCACGTCGCCAACCGCGTCGCTCGACATGCTGTAATTCGCTTATAAGCCGGGCTTGAAGCCGCATTGCCGCAGTGTGCTTGAGTACATGACAAGCAATGTTTTTTCAATGTCGGGCACTGGCGGCTGCTGTAGCAGCGAGCGATGCGGCGTTCGATCGTGTCTCGACTAAGAAACGGTTTCAAAAAGGCCCAACGGGGCTGTTATCTTTTTCAGCAGAAATACCGTGAGGGCAACTTCCCGCTCGGCGCGTGTAGCTCGCCGACGCAAGCCTTCCGGACGTGCGGTCGATGGGGATCCGGATATGGCGCAACGGCGAGCTGCGCCAGGATTCGAGCGTGGACGTTTTGCAAGCGGGCGGGCATCCGCTCAAGCACGGATTTGGGGTAAACACTACTGCCGAAGCCCGAGTGCAGGCCGTAAATGAGACGTCGGACGGAAAGTGACGGCTAGGGTGATAGTGCGCGCAAGAAGCGCCTGTGAAAGCCGCAAATGTCGTCTGGCATATGTCTTCTCCACGGCGCAGTCGCGTCTTGCTCATTGAATAGGGAATCGAAGTGCCAAAACCCGCGCTCACAATCAGACTTAAGTTCATGTTCACGTTCGGCGTAATCGCAGCTTTGTTGTTGGTCGTCGGACTTATCGGAATTGTCGGTCTATTGCAGTTTGACGCGAATGCGGCTCCGTCATCCCGCTGGGCGATGACGAGTCTGGTTGCGATCGCGTCAGTGGGCTTCGCATTCACGGTCTATGCTGGCCTCCACCTGCAGGCCGTCGTATGCGGTGGCCTGCATCGCATCGCCAGGAGATTCGAGGACATCGCGGTCACACTCGATCTGTCGGCGCGGTCTGCGACGCCGCGCATGGACGAGTTCGGCCGCTCCGCCGCTGCGTTCGACAAGTGGATGCGGCGCTTGGACGAGACCATGTTGTCCGTCCGCTCCTCGACCGATTTGCTTACCGCAGCGACGCGCGACATCGCGGCCGGCAACCTCGACCTGTCCGCCCGCACGGAGGAGCAAGCCGCGTCGCTGACCGAGACCGCCTCGAGCATGATGCAGCTGACCGGGACCGTGAAGCAGAACGCCGACAGCGCACGTGAGGCGAGCGGCCTCGCCGCCAATGCAACGGACATCGCCGATACGGGGAGCGACGTGGTGCAGGCGATGGTGGCCACCATTGACAAGATATCCGGCAGCTCGAACCAGATCTCCGAAATCACGGGCGTGATCGAGGGCATTGCGTTTCAAACGAACATTCTCGCGCTCAACGCCGCCGTCGAAGCCGCTCGCGCCGGTGAACAGGGGCGTGGCTTCGCCGTGGTAGCGAGCGAGGTACGAAGCCTCGCTCAACGTTCGGCCTCTGCGGCGAAGGAGATCAAGGACCTCATCGCCTCGTCCGTCGCGATCATTGAGGCGGGCTCGCAGCAAGCGAGTGAAGTCAGCACTGCGATGAGCGAGATCAAGGGCTCCATCAAGCGCGTTTCTGAAATCGTCCGCGAGATCGCTGGCGCGTCGGAGCAGCAAAGCCGCGGCATCGAGCAGGTCAATCAGGCCGTCATTCAGATGGATCAGGTGACGCAGCAGAACGCGGCGCTCGTCGAGCAGGCAGCAGCAGCAGCGCGCTCGCTTGAGGAGCAGGCCGCGATGCTGAAATCGACGGTGTCATCATTCAAGCTTTCCGATACGGCGCAAGTCGCCGTCTCAATCGATGGATAGTGCAGCCCGGCGAGCGCTTCGACAACATAGGGAACAGCCTGAACTGCTGCTGCACAACTGCTCGAGCTCGCCGCGGTGCGCGACGGCGAAAGAGATGCGGGACCATACTTTCCGCAGATCCCGCCAAAACGCAAAATGCCCGGCGAACCGGGCATTAGCATGACGCTAGAAGGCGAGACGCGGAGGTCTCTTACAGCGGCTTGATGTTTGCCGCCTGCTTGCCCTTCGGGCCCTGCTTAACGTCAAAGCTGACTTTCTGGTTTTCTTGCAGCGTCTTGAAGCCGCTTCCCTGAACCTCGGAGAAGTGTGCGAACAGGTCTTCGCCGCCGTCATCGGGCGTGATAAAGCCAAAGCCTTTCGAATCGTTAAACCACTTAACTGTGCCGGTTGCCATCATTCGTTACCAAAAAAAAATTTAAGAGCGCTCGTGCGCCTGAATCCCATCTGTACTGCAACAGCGGCAGTTCCCGCCTAGCGCCCGACCACAAGTGTCCGCTATCTAAGATCCCGGCAACTGACGTAGTTTACCGCACGATCTGGATTGGCGCGAATATGGGGTGCCGCAGCGTCCGTTCACGGTCTCTCAGTTCCCGCTAGGCGGGAAAACGTGCCAGCGGCCATCCTCGTGCCGGAAAAAGAAGAGCGCGCGTGAACCCGTCGATTTCAAGGTCTCCACACAAACGTAGCGCGCTTTGCCCGAGCGCGTGCGACCGAATGCAGACACGTGGACGGCTGACGTCGGCCTAAGCCATTTTTCTACCTCATATCGGAGGGACCGCGCGTTCGTCCTATTCATCTGCTCCTCCCTTGCACGATTCGTCGGGCTCGTAACCTGTTCGCCAGACTCTGCGATAGATGACGGCGCACGCCGGCCGGCCTTGCCGCCAATTTGTGCGATTTTTCCTGCGGCGCACCCAGACTTCAGAAAGCACTTTAAATGTAGCGCCTTCACGCCTTAGCTGCGCGCGCTTCAACAAAATAACAACAACAGAAGCCTAGTACAAAAAGGCAGTTTTGGTAGGCCCAGTCGACAATTTTTGGTGCGTCGCACCACGCATGAGAATATGGTCTAAATATTGCGGTGGCGAGCGCCTGCTGAAAACCATCGATCCGTTTTTGTCTGGACGCCCAAGCTATCGAAGCCTCAGACTTTGTGCAGCCCAGAACTAGCCGAAACTTCGGCGCGCCAATATGGGACACTGGCTTTGCGATCCCTCGGCGTCGACCCGTGGCGAGAACCATGGGCACAAACCCTGCGTAGCCCTCGCAGCACGCTTGCCCGTCGGACAGGCGGTGGTATCCTCAAGTCGACGCGGGCGGACGTGCGGCCCCGTTCGCGAGGAGAAGGTCATGCCCGCTCGTTCCATTGCGTCGTTGACACTATCGTTTGGCCTAGTGTCCATTCCCGTGCGGCTCTACTCGGCGGCAGAAAGCGAGGCGACAATTCGCTTCAACCTGCTTGCCCCGGATGGCTCACGCGTGAAGCAGCAGTACATCTCGGAAAGCAGCGGCGAGAAGGTCGAACGCTCGCAAATGAAGAAGGGCTACGAGTTCGAGAAAGGGCACTACGTCGTCTTCGAGCCCGACGAGCTCAAGGCGCTCGAAGAGAGTCCGAACCATATCGTCGACATATTGGCCTTCATTCCCGAGAAAGCCGTCGACCCCGTGTACTACAACAAGGCCTACTACCTCGCACCGGACAAGCGCGGAGCAAAGCCCTACGGGCTGCTGCGGCAGGCGCTCCTTGAAAGCGAAAAAAGTGCGCTTGCCAGTTGGGCCAGCAAAGGCAAGACGTACATGGTGCAAATTCGCCCCACCGAAGAGGGGCTTGTTTTTCATCAGCTCTACTGGGCTGATGAGGTTCGCAGCATGAGCGACCTCAATATCGAAAATGTGCCCGCTAGTCAGCAAGAATTGCAGCTCGCCCTGAAAATCATCGAACAGGGCGAGGCCGAGAGTTATGACCCGACGCAGTACGAAAACACGGAGAAGAAGCGCGTTCTTGCCGCCATCGACGAAAAGATTCGCGGCAAGCAAATCGTCGCGCCGCCTGAAGCCGAGGCGCCAACGGGCGGCCAGGTGA
>CAYPWK010000539.1:0-3825 GCA_964414365.1 uncultured Burkholderia sp. | reverse complement strand
GAGGTCGAGGAGCACGACGTCGAACCGCGCATTCTGTGTGAGCGTAAGCGCATCCGACAAGAGCTTCGCGTGAACCAGCCGATGCCCGAAGTCCAGTACCTCTGAGAGCGCCTCGCCGATCAACAGCGCGTCGGTCGGATCATCCTCGACGAGCAGAATCTGGATTTGCTGGACCGTATTCATCATTTCGCCGGAGGCAAGGTCACGACGCCAAGCCAGAAGTCCTTGATGCTGCGGACGACGTCGACGAACTTGGTGAAATCGACTGGCTTCGAAATGTAGCAGTTGGCATGGAGGCGGTATGTTCGGGCCACATCCTCTTCCGATTTCGAGGTCGTCAGCACCACTACGGGGATTCTCATGAGCTCCGGATCCACCTTCAATTCCTGGAGAACTTCGCGGCCGCTTTTTTGGGCAGATTGAGGTCGAGGATGATAAGACCAGGGCGCGGCGCATCGCTATACGGGCCCTCGCGCCGCAGATATTCCATTGCCGCAACGCCATCCTCGACGACGTGCAGGGGATTGAGTACCTTGTAATACTCGAGTGCCTCGCGGGTCATCATGACGTCTGTGGGACTGTCCTCGACGAGGAGGATGTGGATCAGATTATCCGTCGTATCGGAAAGCATCGGGTGCTCCTGCGATTGCGCTTACGTCACACGCTATCGCCAGTCTTCGCTTTTAACGTAAAAAAGAAGGTCGCGCCGCTGCCAGGAACTGATTCCACCCAGATGTGGCCGCCGTGCTGCTCGACAATTCGTTTGCACAGGGCGAGGCCCATTCCCGTGCCGGGATAGTCGGCCCGCGAATGCAGGCGCTGAAAAATCAGAAAAATCCGCTCGAAGTATTGAGGCTCGATTCCGATTCCGTTGTCTGTTACCGAGATCACCCAATCGTTGCCCTGACGCTGGGCTCCAATGTCGATGCGCACGGGGCGGTCCTTAAATCGGAACTTGAGTGCGTTGCCCACGAGGTTCTGAAAGAGCAGGGTGAGCTGAGTCGGGATGGCCAGCACCGCAGGAAGCTGCCCGCGATTGATCTGAGCGCCGGACTCCTGCAGCACGACGCTCAGGCTCTTTAATGCCTGATCGAGTGCCTCTGCGCATTCGGTCAACTCGTGCGCGGCCCCGGATCGGCCTACGCGCGAGTAGGCCAACAGGTCATCGATGAGCTTTTGCATGCGCGTCGCGCCGCCCACCGCATGCGCGATGAACTCTTCGGCACGCGCGTCCAGTTGCCCCTGATATCGGCGTTGCAGCAGTTGCAAAGGGCCGGCGACGGCGCGAAGCGGCTCCTGCAGATCGTGAGAGGCCACATACGCAAACTGCTCCAGGTCGTAATTGGAACGTGCGAGTTCTTCTGTCCGTCTCAGCAACTCCTGCTCCGATCGCTTGCGCTCGGTAATATCCGCTATCGCAGCGAGGACGAAAATCTCTTCGGATGTCTTGACGGGATTGAGGCCAATCTCGACGGGAAATTCCGACCCGTCCTTGCGCAGCGCGTAGAGGTCGCGGCCTATTCCCATTGGACGAGGTTGCAGGTCATTGGAATACGCGGCGCGATAGCCGTGATGGGCGGCGCGGAAGCGCTCGGGTACAAGCGTCTCGATGGTCTTCCCGAACAGCTCCTCGCGCGAATAGCCAAACAGCTTTTCTGTCTGTGCGTTCACGAGGACAATTCGGCCGTCGCGGTCCGCCATCACCATTGCATTGGGTGCCGCTTCCACCACCTGTCGAAAACGCTCCTCGAGTCGTCGGCGCTCGGTGATGTCCACCACGGCTGCCAAGACGAACACCCCTTCGTCGGTCGTGACGGGATTGAGTCCTATCTCGACCGGGAATTCGGAGCCGTCCTTGCGTAGCGCGAAGAGGTCGCGGCCCGCGCCCATTGGACGGTTCTTCGGATCACCATAAAACGTATGCCGATACGCTGAATGGGCGGAACGAAAGCGCTCGGGCACGAGCTTATCCACGCTGGATCCGAGGAGTTCACCGCGCGAGTAACCGAAGAGCTTTTCCGTCTGAGCATTGACGAGCACAATCCGGCCGTCGCCGTCGGCCAGCACGACCGCATTCGGTGCGGCCTCCACCACGCGCCGGAAGAGCTCCTGAGTCAGGTTGCTCCGTTCCTCGTACTGTTCCAATTCGACCTCCGCCGGTGGCCTACGAACCGACTGACGAAATGCGCAGCCTGCAATTCCCGAGGCAGTGCAGTTCGATTACCTTCGCGGTCAGTCGTCGGCTCAGTTCGTCCGGTGGGGGAGGGCCTTGGCGCCCCTCTCCCAAAGGAAGTCGCTTTACGAGCGCCATTGCCACCCGCTTGCGGCGGCAAGACAGCCTTTCTTTCCGAGCCGCGTCTTCGCATCATACCTCTGTGCAGTAAAGCTGCGAATTCGCAGTGTGGCGACTCGACCGCAAGTGGCCCGGGAGCGTCGGCGCGGCCGCCGCCAGCCCCTTCATAGGACGCACAATTCCACTGACGCCGTGGTACCCGCGGCCTGCGAAGACAATTTCCTCGTCGAACTGAAGATAGCGCTTGCCGACGAGTCACGCCTCATGTGCATGGACGAGCAGCAGTGGAGCTTGGGCAAGACGCGCTACGCGCTCTGCGACACTGCCCAGCACCCAGCGAACGATGCCGCGCCTACCATGCGTGCCCATCACGACCAGGTCGGCCCTCCAGTCGCTAGCCTCCCGGACAATTGCATGGGCCACATCGTCGCCGGTGCGCGCTGTCCTGGCGAGAGCCGTACTCGTTCGTCCGGATGCAGCTGCAAGAATGGGCTCAGCCGCGGCGAGCGCATGGGTGCCTTGCTCAACGAATGCATCCTCGAGCACATCGATGGGCAGCAAGTCACTTACGCGCACCGCGCGATCGACCACGTATAAGGCGCGGAGATAGGTGTCGGGCGTCGCGAACCGTACTCCGTAATTCAGTGCTTCCATTGCCTGACGGCTGCCGTCTACCGCAAACAAAATGCGCTTCGGCAAGTGCCCGGCCTTGATCATGTAACTTGCGGGGATGACAAGTACTGGGCATCGGACGAGTTTGGCAAGAGGTGCCGATACGGTACCTTCGACCCACCGCATCAATCCGTGATGTTGTCGGGCTCCGACCACCAGCAGTTCCGCCTGCCACATATCGGTAGCATCGACCAAAGCATGCACGACATCGCCGCCGTATTTGGAAAGATCGATCAGCTCTGATTCGACACAGACGTCGCACTTGGCGAAGGCGTCGCTGGCCTCGCCCAGCACGTCGGTTGCGTCCCGCAACAGTTCGACACGCGCGGAATACAGAGTATCGCCGGTGAGCGAACCCGTCGGAACAAGCGTGCGCGGGTTCTCGGCGACACTGACGAGACGGACTTTACCCCCCGGTGCGGCGATGGTTTGCGCATACGCGATAGCGTGTCGCGCTGCCTCGGACGGATCGACCGCGACGAGGACTCTGCTGGGCAGCGTTCGAGCTCTGCCCGATTTCAACGAATTCATGGTTCGCCCTTGCGGATGAAATGCCTGCATTGAAATTACGTTGGTTGACGGGCGTCGTCGTTTGATGAAGGTCAAGCGCTGCGCGGCCGGCCGCGACCCTGACACCGTGTTGCGGTTTGCCGCCTCCCTTGCTCAAGCGTCCGCGCATGTCATTCTCGCGCATTGAAAGTCATCATCGAACTGTCGTGAAGGGCTAGATTGATGGAACGCCGCGGCGCGCCGCCGGCTCGTGCGCGGCGACCGACGATTCAAAGTTGCGAAAGTCGTTCGAAATCGACGATGCGTATCTGCTTCTCGCACGCGTCGACGATGCCGTCCCTTCTCAACTT
>CAYPWK010000538.1:0-3832 GCA_964414365.1 uncultured Burkholderia sp. | reverse complement strand
TCACCTGGTTGCAATGGGCCTCGTAGACGGGGTAGAGAAGGTCGCCGATCTCGCTCGTATCGAGCATGGCGAACGCCGCGAACGGCTTGTAAGGGAGCCAGATCTCCTCGGCCAGAATCGGCGCATCGCCGACGAGCCGCAACCTCGACATATGGATCACTCGCGCCGACGCGTCAAGTCGCAGCGTGGAGCAGACCTCCGATGGCGCCTCGGTGACCTCCCGCATGAGGATCCGGCTCGCGCGGACGGGTGCATTGCCGCCCTGATTCCGCGCACGAAAGAAACGCAGAAGCGAACCGTCGAAGTTGGGTCGGCGCACGAACGTGCCGCGGCCCTGAAAGCGCTCGAGCAAGCCATCGGCGACGAGCTGATCGATCGCCCTGCGAACAGTGCCGATCGCAAGGCCATAAGCGCTGGCGAGCTCGTGCTCGGTCGGAATCGCCGTCCCCGGCGCCCATCGGCGCTCCGCGATCTGCCCGGCGAGCTGGTCGCGAAGCCGTTGATAGCGCGGCAAGCGGGTATCGATCGACATCGTCCGTCCCTCGGTAGACGGCGGCCGGCCCTCCACATTGCGAGACCGGTTAGTTGGACAACTAGTCCTTTATATCTCTATATAGCACTAGCCAGCCGCCAGTTTGCCCCTTCGTTGCGCCATGCGCAGGCGCAGGCGGGCGGCTCCGCGGTCAGGCGACGCCAGACGATTGCGAGGTGCCGACACCCGCGGACGCGGGACTGGCGACGAAGCCGAAGCGGCTGGGCACGTCGGCTCGCGCAATCGTTTCGATCGGCAAGTTCTGTCCGTCGCGCCAGTGGAAGCGGCCCGGACCGCCGTCGTCGGCGATTTCCCCGAAGTCGCTAAAAAGGTCGAGATCGTGATCGTGCAGCAACGCGACGCGGGCTCGCGTCGCCGTATCGACGAACAGCACGGCGCCTTCCTCATCGACAAGCACCGAGCGAGGCTCGAATGCACCGCCAGTCTGATCGGTGAGCGTCAGCGCATCCGTGCCGGCGCTATCGTCGCATGAGAGACGCACGACCCACGGCGTATAGGCGAGCTCTACGTACACGCGCTGCGGTCCGTTTTGGAAAAACCACATGCCGCGCTCATCGCACTCGTAGTTGCGATTGATGAACCCGACGAGCGCGGTATGCCGGACGGGCGTGCCCAGTTCGCCGTTGACCTGGGCGCGTTCATCGCGCATGCGCCAGGCGCCGCGTCTATCGAGCAGCAGCCAGCCCGTGCAATGCGGTACGTTAGGCCACTTGGCGAGCGCTGCCTTGACGATGTCATCCATGTTTTACGTATGGCTCGAGAAATGAGAAGACGCGCCGAGCCAGCCAATCGATGCGCCCCGGGAATGGCCCGGTCATGAACCCCACATGACCGCCCGCCTCGGGCTGATCGAGCTCGATGGCCGACGACACTTCGGCTCTCGTCGGCAGCGCGGCGCTCGGCAGAAACGGATCGTTGCGCGCGTTGAGGACGAGCGTCGGCACCACCACGTCGGGCAGGAGCGGCCGCGTCGTTGCGCGCGTCCAGTATTCGTCGGTATTACGGAATCCGTGCAGCGGCGCGGTCACGATGTTGTCGTAATCGTACATCGTGCGGCTCGCGAGCATCGCGTCGCGGTCGAAGAGCCCTGGATACTGGTCGAGCTTTTGCAGCGCCTTTTTCTTCAGCGTTTTGAGGAAGCTCAACGTGTAGACGAGCGCGAAGCCCTGTGACAGTGCGCGTCCGCCGGCGTGGACATCGAGCGGCGTGGAGATGGCCGCGGCCGCTGCGACGAACGCGGCGTCGGCGCCGCGCTCGCCCAGCCAGTGCAACAGCACGTTGCCGCCGAGCGAGACGCCCGCGGCGACGATGGGGCCTTGATGTTCTGCTCGCAATCGGCGCAGGACCCAGTCGGCCTCGTCGCTGTCGGCGAGATGATAAAAGCGCGGCGCAAGGTTGAGGGGGCCGCTGCAACTACGAAAGTGCGGAACGACGCCGTGCCAGCCAAATCCGCGCACCGTGGCCATCAGCACGCGCGCATAGTGCGAGTCGGAATTGCCCTCGAGGCCGTGAAACAACACGAAAAGCGGCGCATCGGGGGGCGGCGCGGCCGCGCTGCCCTCGGGGTAGGCGATCCAGTCGAGGTCGATGAAATCGCCGTCGGGCGTGGTCCATCGCTCGCGTCGGTAGTCGACGGCAGGGCGGCGCGCGAAAAGCGCGGGAATGATCGTCTGAGCGTGGCTCGTCGGCAGCCATCGCGGCGGGCAGTAGAGCAAATCAACGAGTGCATCGGCGGCCGCCCGGCTCGCGGCCGTAACGGAAATTGGCTTCTCATTTGCCGTGCTCATTGCCTTCCCCAAACCCAAGCGCGGCGGGCGGCGGTAAGCTGTCCCGCTAGTGCAACGCGCCCTGTCCTTGCCGCATTTTTGCCAGGAACTCGTTCGCCGTCTCATCGGGCATCGTGCTCGCGTGAACGTGCGCGATGCGCCACTCGCCGCGCTCATGAACCATGACGTAGGTCGTGTAGACCATGCGCGGCGGCGCGAGCGGCTCGCGTTGCCGATGCGCCTCGGCGACAGCGTAGACGACAGTCCCAAGGCTGTCGTAGACGCGCACGTCGATCGGCTCGATCGCGGCGGGCAGCGTCGATCCGGCGGCCAACTGCGCAAGCCCAGCACGGATGCTGTCGATGCCATGCCAATGTGACCCCCTCGCGTCGATAAAGCTCGCGAAGTCCTCGTCGATCCACAGGGCCATGAGGCCATCGATGTCGTTGTCGGCGACGGCCTGGTAGTACGCGTTCAGCGTGTCGGCTGCGGCTTCGAAGAGTCGGGCAAAACGTGGCATCGGATAGCTCGTCCAGGTTCTTCTCGCGCACGAAGGCGCTTTGTTCGGCTGGCCCTCGCCGGCAGATGCGCACGCTGCATCGCAGCGCGTCTTCATGCCGGCCAGGCCCGGTTTATCTGCCCGCCGCGTGGCGCCCTCACCTAATGAATGCACGAACGCGGTGCGGTTTCCGTGCGTCAGCGCTCGCCGAGCAACATCCCGCGCAAGTCGCCGAACACCTGCTCGGCCGTGAGCTCGCGCAGGCAGCGCAGATGACCGAGCGGACATTCGCGCGCGAAGCAGGGGCTGCATTCGAGATGGAGCCATTGTACCTTCGCAACGTCCGACAGCGGCGGGGTGTGGCGCGGATCGCTTGAGCCGAAGACGGCAACGAGCGGGCGTCGCAGCGCCGCGGCGACATGCATGAGCCCGGAGTCGTTGCTGACGACGGCGCTCGCGCGGGCGATCAACGCGCAGGCTTCGCCGAGCGAAGTCTGGCCGCAAAGGTTGCGCAGCGTCGGCGCCCGCTCCGCGATGGCCTGCGCGAGCGGTGCATCCTTGCCGGAGCCGAGCGCGACGATCTGGGTATAAGGGAACGATTGCCCGATCATCTGCGCGAGCGACGCGAAATGCTCGGCCGGCCAGCGCTTCGCATTGCCGTATTCGGCGCCGGGGCAAAAGACGACGAGCGGCACGCGCGTGTCGAGATTGAAGCGTGTCGATACGCGTGCCGATTCGTTGAGGTCGGTTTCGAGACGGGGCGTCGGCAGGCGAGCCGACAGGTCGGCCAGATTCGCGCCCGGCGCATAGGCGAGTGCCGCATAGTGCGCGGCCATCGGCCCGCGCGCATCCTTGCTCGGGTTCGCGTGACGGACGTTGAGAAGCCCGTAGCGCCGCTCGCCCGTATAGCCGATCCGCAAGCGGATGCCGGCGAGCCATGGGATGAGCGCCGATTTCAGCGAGTTCGGCAGCACGTAGGCCGCGTCGTAGCCCCCATCGCGCAAGTCGGATGCG
>CAYPWK010000537.1:1860-3839 GCA_964414365.1 uncultured Burkholderia sp. | reverse complement strand
CGCTCGAGATGAAGATGGAGCGTAGCGCTTTCCCAGTCTTTCGGGAAGTGCCAGGCGCAAGCGGTCTTCCCGTGCTTCGCATGCTCGGCTTCCGATTTGCGCAATCCTTAGATCAATTTAGACGATTTGACCCTGGGCGACATCCTCCTGAGCTGATCTCCATGGATCAAGAAGCTGGCGTTGCTCGGCCGCGCTCGATGGGAAGGGTTAGCTGTCACTTCCCACCAAGGCGCCTTGAGATTACGAAGACCTCGACGCCCGACATAGAACATTCCTCGTTCGATGCATCGCTTGCCGTGATGACCTCTATGGTTGCACCACTCTTCTCGGTGAACACGACGTGATGAATTTGACGGTACAAGTCCTTTCCGATTCGTTCCGACGCGAGTCGAACCGTCTTGGTCTTGCTGAAGTCGAGTTTGTCGTTGTCAGTTAGTCCTGCGTTCTTGAGGTGGACGAATGCCATACTGGTAGGCCAACGCTCAACCCCAGTGCACTCGGGTTGCGCCGCCAGCGCACAGATACGCCATGAGGCACATGCTGCAGCAAGCAGTAAGGAGAGGATGCGTTCGCTCATTTGCGCCATCGTTGTGTTATCCGACGATCAAAACTTAATGCATGCTCCGTATGCATCGGAGTATCGCCAATCTAGGGCCATAAGTCCAATGACGCTGCTGGCCGATTGCGGGCATTAGCGTTCATCGGAAAGCGTTCACTCCCGGAAGGTTGGGCGAAGCATCACCGGGATGACGCAGGTGAAAGCCCTATATGCGGAAGCGGCGGCGAAGCTCGGCGAGGTCGACGTATCGGTCCAGAATGCCGGCATCATTACGATAGAAGCTAGAGGACCTGACGGAGGCGGAGTGGGACAAGGTGCTCGCCGTCGACACGAAGGGCGTATTCGAGGAGCGGGCAGGATTTTTGCATCGTTAATGCGCGACTTCCATTTCTGCCCACCGATGCGCCTTCTATTTGTCATCGGCAACCTCAGCGATTACCACGTGCCTCGCTACGAGGCACTCGCTACGCTTGCAAAGGCTCGCGGGCACGAGGTTGCGCTCGTAGAAGTTTTTGGCCGATCGGGCGTCTATGGCTTTCCTCAGGAGCGCCGCGCCGCGTTCTTCCGTCTCGCACCGTCGAACGCCCTCACGCTAATAGAAGACGCCGGCGAGGCCGACGGGCACTGGCCGCGCGTCAGTTCGGGGTTGCTTGCCGCCTTGCGGCGCTTCTCGCCCGACGTCATCGTCACGCTCGGTTACAACACGAGCTACTCGCTGTTCCTGTTGGCGTTGAAGCTTTTGCGCAAGCGCTTCTCGCTGATCTACATGTCCGATTCAAAAACCGACGACGGCAGACGGTTTGCCTTTAAGGAAAGCCTGAAACGCGTGCTCGTGTCGAAGTTCGACGCCGCGCTGGTAGCAGGGGAAAAGCACCGCGCTTACGCTGAGTCGCTCGGCATTCCGATGGCACGATCGCGGATCGGATTCGACGTCATTGACGTCGATTTTTTTGCAAAGTCGGCGCACGCCGCGCTAGCGAACGAGTCAAAAATACGGGCCAGATTCGGTCTTCCCGCGCGCTACATCGTCTGCGTCAGCCGTTTCGTGCAACGCAAGAACATCAATCTGCTCGTCGAAGCCTACTGCCGCTCGGGCGTGCATAAAGACGGGCTTTCGCTCTTGCTCGTAGGGCAGGGCCCGGGCGAGCGCGAAATCCGCGACCAGATCGCTCGCCGCGGTATGAACAATTGCATCTCGATCGTCAATTCGGTCACGAATCGCGAGATGCCCGGACTGTATGCCCTGGCCGAATTCGTTGTGCTTGCCAGTGCGTTCGATCAGTGGGGGCTTTGCATCAGCGAAGCGTTCGCGGCCGGCAAGCCCGCCATCGTCACTCGGACGTGCGGTGTGGCCGACGAGCTCGTCATCGACGGCGAGAACGGCTTTGTCATCGAGCCGGGCGACGTCGCGTCGCTAACG
>CAYPWK010000537.1:0-1760 GCA_964414365.1 uncultured Burkholderia sp. | reverse complement strand
GCTATGCAGGCCAGGATTGCGACATTGCCGTATCCGGTCCGCCCCGTTGCCGAAGTCGCACTCAGGCACGAGGTGCGCAATATCCGATCGAAGGAGGAGTTCGCCGCGTTACGTGAATCATGGGATGCACTGGCCGCCAATGCCGCGGATTGCCCCGGACAGCTGACATTCGACTACTGCGAGCTCGCATCGCGGCGCGTGCTGGCGGAAGGCGAGCGCGTGAGCGTAGCGATGGTATTTTGCGAGTCGACTTTGTTTGCGTTGTGGCCGCTCGCGATCGTGAAAAAGGGCTTACTTCATATCGCCAAGGGGCTCACGTGCGGAAGCGGAAGCGAGTACGGCGGACCGCTTGTCGACGCCCGCGCGGACGCCGCGGTCTATCGAGCCGCGATCGCGGCGGTTCGCCAACTGGACGCCGATGTTCTCGAAGTCGCGCTCGTTCGCGATGGCAGCGCATTGCAGCGCGCGCTCGATGAAGGCGTACGCCAATCGTGGGTGCTCTCGCTGCTCCCTCAACGATGGCGAGGGGTGCACGGGTTCATCGCGTCGCTGCGCGAGTTCGCGCGTTGGGACGACTACATGTCGACGCTCTCCAAGTCTCTTCGCAGCACGCTGCGCTACAGGCATAGGCGGCTCGATGCACGGGGGCGCGCAGAGTTCGGATGGTGCCAAACCGTTAGCGACGCCGCGTTCGTAATCAAGTGGCTTTTTGAGAGCAAGCGTCGATGGGCGGAGGCGCGCGGCGTGCACGCTCCCCATCTGCGCCACGATGGTATGAGGGATTTCTTCATCGCGCTCGCCGGGCGAACGGATTTGCGCACAGTTCCGCTCGTTGCATACGTAAGGGTGGACGGCGTACCCGTCGCCGCGTCGGTCAATCTCGTCGGGTCCCGGACCATCGAAGGCCTCGTCACGACTTATGACGAAGAGTTTGCCTCATGTTCGGTTGGCGCGTTGCTCGCCGAGTACCTGATCAAATGGGCGCATGCCAATGGTCGTGACTTCGATCTCGGGCCGTTCTACGCCGACTATAAGGCAAGCTGGGCAAATTGCCCGACATGGCACGAGACACGCGTCGCGATCCTTCGGCCGCGGGGTCGACTCATGGAGCTTGCTCTGCTTTATCCGCTGCTCTGGCGAGTTAAGCAAAAGCTCTTCGAGCTTGCCGCGGGGAAATGACGGGGTGGCGCTTCCCGGTTCATCAATAGTGGCGGTGCAAGCGGCGCGGCATCGACGTGCATGAATGATATCGATTCCAAAAGGCAGCAGTCGGTGCCATTGCTGTGGCGCCGCAAGGATTTTCCTAATCAAGAGTAGTCGATTTCCCAATTTGTGAAGAATTGCAAACTGTTGTTTGCTTCCCTTCTTTCGTCTAGACAAAAAGTATTACATGTTGCAGAGTTCGGTTGAGCGCTTAAATAACGCGGCGCTCCACGCCAAAGGACAGCGGCGGCTGCCGGTTGCGAGGGGAACTCGGGGCTGACCGAATCACGGTGTTGACACAAAAAAGACATTCGCGCGACATGCATTACGGAATGCCGCGCAACGGGGAAATTGTCACAGCAGCACACTGAGGGCACGATAACTATGAGCATTCTCAGCGGGAAACATTGGGGCAAGGGCCAAGAACGAAAAGATGAAGTTCTATTCCACCGATCGCATCGGCCTGAATTCGCTTGCGCGATCGTAGCCTTTCAGATGGGGCCGCCCTAACGCAGCGGCGGCTCGTCGTATGGCCAAGCGTCGATAGACTGAAGCCC
>CAYPWK010000536.1:0-3882 GCA_964414365.1 uncultured Burkholderia sp. | reverse complement strand
TGCGGCGGGGCTCGCGAGCGTCGCCGCGCTGATGACCTTGCGGTTCGAGCGGATGACACGCCGCAGCGCCAAGCCGCGAGTGATGATGACCGACCGCGGTTGACGGCGAGTCGCCACGCGCCGTTGCCCGCAAGCGAAAAAACGAGACAACGGTCAACCATTTCTACGAAAAGCTGCTGCTGCTCAAAAACACGATGAATACGCCGATCGGACGAAGAATCGCCGAAAAGAGACACGCTTTCCTGGTCGGCTTCCCCCAGCACTTCGGCGAGGACACCGGCATGGCCTTTGGATTCGACGGGGCTGAAAGGCAGTTGGAAACGTAGACTTTCGCAAAAACTGCTGTATCTGCCTTACCCGCTGCTCCGGCCGGGCCTTGTTTTTGCATTGGATCAGTATCGGTTGCGACCCCGGAAGCCGTTGCCGATCCGGCGTGAAGGCCGTCGATCCGGCCGATGCCCTTCTAGCGCAAACCTTAGAATCCGCTTTCGTGCCAGAGCAAGCCGCTTCGCCGCAAACGCGACTGTCATGCATCTCGAGACGAAATTCGCCACCGTGTTCGCTCTCCGTCGTCTAGCGATGGGCTTCCTGGTCTTGCTCGTCGCGGCCTGTTCGACGCTGCCGCCCGCGACTTCGATCGATCGCCCCGTCACCCATGCGCTCGCCGACCCCCAAGCGACGCCGCTCGGGCAATCGCTCACGCCGCTCGACGCGGCGCACCCGGGCCAATCGGGCTTTCGCCTGCTGACGAACGGGACCGACGCCTTGCAGATGCGGATTGCCTTGGCCCGTGCGGCGACGAAAACGCTCGACTTGCAATACTACGTCGCCGCCCAGGACACGACGGGCAGGCTCCTGCTCGCCGCCGCGCTCTACGCGGCCGATCGCGGAGTGCGCGTGCGATTGCTCGTCGACGATCTCAACCTCGACGACAGCAGGCATCTGCTTGCCGCACTCGCCACGCATCCGTCGATCGAGGTTCGTGTCTTCAACCCGTTCGGCGCCACGCGCAGCAGCTTCTTTGCGCGGACCGAGAATGTCTTTACGCGCATCGACCGCTTCACGCGCCGCATGCACAACAAGGCGATGATCGCGGACGGCTCGGTGGCGATCGTCGGCGGCCGCAACCTCGCCGACGAGTACTTCAGCGCCAGCCCGACATTGCAGTTCCGCGACCTCGACGCGCTCGCGGCGGGCCCGATCGTGCGTGACATTTCTGCCAGCTTCGATCAGTACTGGAACAGCGCCCTTGCCTACCCGCTCAGCGTTCGCGATAAGCACCACTACAAGAACGCCAGTCTGCAAGCGGCCCGCGACGCGCTGCGCGCGCATTGGCGAGCCGAGGCGCGGGCCGTCGGGGCCAAGCCGCTCAACGACGCACCGCTCGCGACGCAGATCGCGGACGGCGAGCTCGGCCTCGTCTGGGCGCCCGCGCAATTCCTCGTCGACTCGCCACGCAAGGTGACCGCGGCCGACGGCGACTACGAAAGCCCGCCGATGCACCGGCTCGCGGAACTCCTGCGCGGCGCCCAGCACGAGGTGCTGATGCTGTCGCCCTACTTTGTGCCGCACGACGCCGGCGTCAAGCTGCTCGGCGACCTGACGAAGCGCGGCGTGCGTGTGGCCGTCGTGACGAACTCGATGGCATCGACCGACGCCATCGCCGTGCAGGCCGGCTACAGCCCCTATCGGATTCCCCTATTGAAGGAAGGCGTCGAGCTCTACGAATTCCAGCCGCTGCAGCGCGACGGCCGACGCTACTTCGCGGGCTCGAATTCGCGCTCGAGCCTGCACGCGAAGACCTACGTGATCGACCGGCACACGCTCGTGATAGGCTCGATGAACCTCGACCCGCGCTCGGCTTTTCTCAATACCGAGCTCGCGCTCTTTATCGAGAGCCCTCGGCTTGCCGATTCGGTCGCGTCGTTGATCCAGCGGGCGATGTCGCCCGACGTAAGCTATCAAGTGCGCCTCGCGACCCCCGAAGAGGACGCGCGGCTGCACCAGCTAGGCGTGCCCGCGTCGGGCCTTGTCTGGACGGGCAACGAACACGTCGGCTCGCGCAGCGTCCCGCATACGTGGTCCTTCGACCCAGAAGGGGGGCTCGTACGCAATGCGATGACGGGTTTATTCTTGCTATTGCCGATCGATTCACAGCTTTGAAGCTTCGTCCCCGTTTCATTGAGCGGGGGCGGTCTTAGCTCAGACGTTCAATTATTTGCCCCTACGACCGGAGCTCCTCATGACAGAAGAGACGGAAAACGTACGCATGGAGCGCGACACATTCGGCGAAATCGCCGTGCCGCGCGCGAATCTCTGGGGCGCGCAGACGCAGCGCTCGCTAGAGAACTTCAAGATTTCGACAGAGAAGCAGTCGCCCGAGATCATCACCGCCCTTGCGCTCATCAAGCGCGCGGCGGCGGAGGTCAACCTGGAGCTCGGCGTTCTTGCGGAAGACAAGGCCCGTGCAATCATTCAGGCCGCCGACGAGATCATCGAAGGCCGGCATGCCGGCGAGTTCCCGCTTGCAGTCTGGCAAACGGGTTCAGGCACGCAGACCAACATGAACCTGAACGAGGTCATCGCGAACCGCGCGAGCGAGATTCTCGGCGGCGAGCGCGGCATGGCGCGCAAGGTCCATCCGAACGACGACGTCAATCGAGGCCAGTCTTCGAACGACGTGTTCCCAACGGCAATGCACCTGGCGGCCGCCACGGCCATCGTCAAGCGTCTGCTGCCGGCGCTCTCGGCGCTGCGCTCGACGCTCGACACAAAGGCGAGCGCATTCGCGGACATCGTGAAGATCGGTCGCACCCACCTGCAGGACGCGACGCCGCTCACGCTCGGCCAGGAGTTCTCAGGCTATGTGGCTCAGCTCGAGCACGGGATCGCGCATGTGGAATCGGCACTGCCGCACCTTTACGAGCTCGCGCAGGGCGGAACGGCCGTCGGCACGGGACTCAACGCTCACCCGAAGTTCGCGGATCGCGTGGCGGCGACGATCGCCCGCCTGACAGGGCTCCCCTTCGTCAGCGCGCCGAATAAATTCGAGGTCATGGCCGCGGCCGATGCGCTCGTATTCGCGCACGGCGCATTGAAGACGGTGGCCGCCAGCATGATGAAGATCGCCAACGACATTCGTTGGCTTGCCAGCGGGCCGCGTTGCGGACTCGGCGAAATCTCGATTCCCGAAAACGAGCCGGGCAGCTCGATCATGCCGGGCAAGGTCAATCCGACGCAGTCGGAAGCCGTCACGATGCTTTGCTGCCAAGTGTTCGGCAACGACGTGGCGATCAATATCGGTGGGGCGAGCGGCAATTTCGAGCTCAATGATTTCCGGCCGATGATTGCGCACAACGTCCTGCAGTCGATCCGGCTGCTTGCCGACGGTGCGCAAAGCTTCAACGATCACTGCGCCGTCGGCATAGAACCGAATCGCGAGCGCATCGATACGTTGCTCAACGAATCGTTAATGCTCGTGACGGCGCTCAATCCGCACATCGGCTACGACAAAGCCGCGCAAATCGCTAAGAAAGCGCACAAGGAAGGCACGACGCTGAAGGCCGCCGCGCTCGCGCTCGGCCATCTGACCGAGCAGCAGTTCGACGAGTGGGTGCGGCCCGCCGACATGGTCGGCCGGCAAGACAAGGAGCGCTGAACGCTCAGCGGCCGCCCCGGCTTGCAAGCCCTCGTTATAAGCCCCGCGAAGCCGGGCGGCTGCCGCCTCAAACCTTGCCTTGCGCCATCTCCTCTGGCTTGAGCTCGATGATGGCATCGAGTGCCGCCTTGACGTCCATCGCATACTTCGCCACGCGCTTTTGCTCTTCCGTTTCCGGGACGAACGGCGGCACCGGGATCGGCGTGCCGTTTTCGTCGACGGCC
>CAYPWK010000535.1:886-3886 GCA_964414365.1 uncultured Burkholderia sp. | reverse complement strand
GCTTTGCGACGATCCTGCCGCGCATCGTCGTCGAGCGCGCGGTGCGGCAGGGCACCCTGCGCGCCTATCCGATCCTGGCGCCGCGCATCGTGCGTCATATCGTTCGCGTGAGCCATCCGCGCCGGCCGCTGAGCGCCGCAGCCGAGGCACTGATCGCGATCATCGCCGATGAACTGCGCCAGGTTTCGAGTGCATCGGACATCACCCCCCCTCTTCCTTCCAAGGAAACATCAGCATGAATGCACAACACTGGATTGCCGGCGCATGGGCCGGCATGCCCTCCGTCGATAGCATCGATCCTGCCACCGGCGAGCCCATCGGCCAGTTCGCCGACGGTGGCGCATGCGAGGCCGATGCAGCCATCGCCGCGGCCCGGCATGTGTTCGACCGCACGACATGGGCACAGGACGCTCGCCGGCGCCAGGACGTGCTGCTTGCATGGGCCGCTGCGCTCGACGCGCAACGCGAGCCGCTCGCCACCCTGCTCACACGCGAGAACGGCAAGGCCATCGTGCAGGCACGCGGCGAGATAACGGCCGCGATCTCCGAGGTGCGCTACTACGCGGGGCTCGCGCGTCACATCGCGGGTCACGTGCTCGAGCCGGAGCCCGGCACCCTCTCGACGATGCTGCGAGAGGCCGCGGGAGTCGCCGCGATCATCGTGCCGTGGAATGCGCCGGCGGTGCTGCTCGTGCGCTCACTGGCGCCCGCGCTCGCGGCGGGCTGCACCGCGATCGTCAAGCCGGCTGCGCAAACCACGCTGCTCACGGCGGCCATGCTGCGCTGCTTCGAGCAAACCGGATTGCCGAAGGGCGCCGTGAACCTCGTCAACGAGACCGGCTATGCAGCGGGCGTTCGGCTCGTCGAGTCGCATGACGTCGACGTCGTGAGCTTCACTGGCTCGACCGCGACCGGCAAGAAAATCATGGCAGCCGCCGCGGACAGCATGAAGAAGCTCTCCCTCGAACTGGGCGGCAAGTCGTGCTGCGTCGTGTTCGAGGACAGCGACATCGCCACAATCGCGCCTCGACTTGCCAAGGCCGCGACGATCATCTCGGGACAGCAATGCACGGCCGCGCGCCGCGTGCTCGTGCACGCATCGCGCGCGGCCGAGATGCGTGAGCACCTGACGCATGCACTCGCGTCACTCGAGGTGGGGCCGGGCATCGGTGCAGCGACGGACATCGGCGCGCTGATCGACCGTGCGTCGCGCGATGCGATCGACGAAACCATCGGCCGGGCATGTGACTCGGCGGATCGCGTGCTGCTACGCGGTGAGCGCAAGGGCCACGCGTTCCTCTCTCCGACGCTCGTCGAACACAACGACCCGAAGGCGTTCTTCTGTCAGGAGGAGATTTTCGGACCGTTCGTCACGCTGGAGACGTTCGATACTGAAGAGCAGGCGCTCTGGAAGGCCAACGACTCCGTGTTCGGCCTCTCGGCGAGCGTATGGACACACGACGGCGCGCGCGCCTTTCGCATCGCGCGCGCGTTGCGCAATGGCACGGTGTGGATCAACGACCACAACAAGCTCTTTGCCGAAGCGGAGACGGGCGGCTATCGGCAAAGCGGACTGGGCCGCCTGCATGGCTACGATGCGCTTGCCGACTTCACGGAGATCAAACACATCTGCATGCCGACGGGCGTGGTCGATGGTGTGACGCGGCTTGGCTGAGCCGGACAGGGGCGATCAGCCTCGAGTACAACAGCCATCCGTTCCTCTTCGACGGCCGGCAGCGTCGTCGGCCTTTCCAGACGCTCGCGCGTTGCTTCCGATCGCAGTTGAACGACTGCTTTATGGAGGCATAGGCCAACTGGCGTTATCGGCCAGTCGACGACGCCTCGCTCTGCGCGCCAGCGACTGCGTTTGCCGATGACACGACATGCTCAAGGGACAGATAACTTCGGTGCAACAGCGATTCGATGGTTGCCCAATCGGCGTCGGTGACGCTGCCCGCTGCTTCACGGGAGTCGCGAAGCAGCATCGCTTGCGCGCGCAATTGGCCATGTTCGAGTGTCGAGCTCGCAGATACCATGTATAGCGATGCTGCGGCTTGAGCGCATGCATTCGCCAACGCACCGGGTGGATAATGCTCGCGCTGCCGATGCACGATCCACCATTCCAGTTCAAGTTTAGTGGTGCGCGCAACATCGAAGTCGCGATTACCTGTGTTGTGGATCAGGCTGAAATAGGTTTGCAGCGCAGGCAATGCTTTTTCGTAATCGCTGCGCGCCTTGCCGTCCTTGAAAGTGAATGCAGCCGATGCGCCATAGTATGCGCCGACGTACGACCTGAGCCACGAAAAGCGATACTGTGTGCGCAGAGCCTGCGCCAGTTCAAGAAAGAGCGAGACGTGTTGGCGCTCATAGTAAGAGCGCCACATCTTCGTTTCGAGCGTTCCGGTCGCAATAGGATCGAAGCGGCTCAGGTCACGATGCAAGGGCCAGAAGAGATCGGCGGCGGCATAGCCCATCAGCACGACGAGAACAGTCAGGGCCGTCCATCGCCAGCGTCTCGGCCCGGCTGCAAAATTCGCGCATTTCATGGTTTGTCTCCCAAGCCCCCCCCGGCGGCAGGTCACGCTAAGAGCGTGACCTGCCGCCCTGGTGGGACGACTCTCTAGCGGGCTACGCGAACGGGTTCGAACAACAGTTGGGATGGGCCCCAGATCTCGACGCGCACGTTGGTCATGTAACGGAGGGACTCGGCCTCCAATGCCGCCAGCTCGACACTCTCCCGCGCTTCCTCCCAATCCGCGAGACGTTGCCAAATGGTAGTGGCCCTCACCTGCGGCGACCCCAGCAGGTTCCGGTTTGCACGAATCTCAACCAGGCCTGGCGCTCGCAGCAAGGCGGCGACCACTTTCTTTACCAGTTCGGAATAGGCCTGCTTGTCTATGCCTGGCAGGAGGTCGTACGTCTGTACAACTTCTATCGTCATGATTGCACCATCGAGTGAGAACTTGCCGATGCCGCTGCCGATGACCGACTTTGACATCG
>CAYPWK010000535.1:0-876 GCA_964414365.1 uncultured Burkholderia sp. | reverse complement strand
CGGTTCATCAATTCAGTTTGTCAGTCTATTTCATTGCGGTCTGGAAGACCTCGTTCAGATCCTGGTCCTCCAAGACGGGGGTGACCTGCAGCTCCATCAGGTCACTCCACATATAGGCGAACTCAGTGAGTTTCTTGAGATCATCTGTTTCGAGCAAATCGAAGCCGCCGCTCAGATCTGCTCGTGTCCATCTACCAAGCAAGGTGGCGCCTTCGGGAGGCTGCCCGCCAGTCTTTTGGAACCTGTCGATTGCTTCTGCCCGGATTTGCGCGTCCGGGGCCCAGTTGAATGTCAGCATGAATTTCATCGCCCACCTCCTTACGTTGGTTCGTGTCCGTTGGCACGTCTCATACGTACAACGGAATGCCGCGGATGCGGCCTGGAAAACATGGTGCGGCCACTTCAAGGCAGCATGACCTTGTCGACGACGTGGATCACACCGTTCGACTGCATGACGTTACCGGTGGTCACGTGCGCGACGTCGCCCTTGTCGTCGGTGATCGCCCAGCGGTCTCCATCCTTGCTGACGATAAGCGAATCGCCTTCAACTGTCGTCAGCGTGGCTTTGCCGCCGCCTTGCTTGACCGCCCGTGAGAGATCATGAGCAGTGAGCCGGCCCGACACCACGTGGTACGTCAATACCTTGACCAGTGTGCCCTTGTTTTCCGGCTTGAGCAGCGCCTCGACCGTTCCTGCCGGCAGCGCGGCAAACGCCTCGTTGGTCGGTGCGAACACGGTGAACGGTCCCTTGCCGGAGAGCGTTTCCACGAGGCCCGCAGCCTTGACGGCGGCAACCAGCGTGGTGTGGTCCTTCGAATTGACCGCGTTCTCGATGATGTTCTTGAAAAGGCTCTGAAGCAGGTCGGCGTCGGCCAT
>CAYPWK010000534.1:0-3892 GCA_964414365.1 uncultured Burkholderia sp. | reverse complement strand
GGCAAAGAACCCTGTTAAACCGGTAAATCAGATTACTGAAGGGCTGCACGATCTCCGTATCACGAAGTACGCCTTTCTGTTGCTCGAAAACTTTTCGCTGATTGCACTGGGCGCCGCTGTCGATCCGCTGCGTATTGCAAACATGATCGTCGGACGGCGCGTCTACGACTATCAACTGATCGCGACCGGCGGCGGGGATTTTGTTCGGTCCAGCGACGGCATTCGCGTGTTGCCCGACGCCACGATGGCCGAGAGCCGCGCATTCGATGCGATATTTGTCGTGGGACCGAATCCGATTCCGCGTAAGGGCATCGGCGCAGTAGTCAACTGGCTGCGACTGCAGGCTCGTAACGGGACCGCGCTCGGCGGACTCGACACCGGCAGCTACTTTCTCGCCCGCGCGGGTTTGTTGAAGGGTTACCGATGCACGATTCACTGGGAAGACCAGGACGTGCTGATGGAGCAGTTCCCCGGGTTGACGGTGTCGAACCGACTTTATGAGGTCGACCGCGACCGCTATACGTGTAGTGGCGGAGTCGCGCCGCTGGATCTGATGGTCCATCTGCTGAGCATGCCGCCTGGCAGCCGGTCGCTCGCGGCGCGGGTACTCGAACTGCTCGTCGCGGAAAGGCGCAGTCACGAGCAGCGCCAACGCACCTCGCTACGTCAGTACATGGGCGCCGAACACGCAAAGCTCGACGAGGCGCTGCAGATCATGGAGAGCAACGTCGAGGAGACGCTCACGATCGCCGAAATCGCGTCGTATCTGCGCGTGTCGCAGCGGCAACTCGAGCGCTGGTTTGACGAACGGCTCGGCAAGACGCCTGCGCAGGCTTACCTGGAAATTCGTCTGTTGCGCGCGCGTCAGTTGCTGTACCGGACCTCCCAGTCGCTGGAAGAGGTCAGTGGGCGCACCGGCTTCACGTCCATGACCCACTTCGCCACCCGCTACAAGGCGCAGTTCCAGATCTCGCCGAGTGCGGATCGCCGGCGATATCAGAACGCACTCTAAGGCGCGCCGGACACTCTCACCCGGATCGTGCGATCGACTCGCGGACATCTGCGCTGGCTCGGTACGCACGGCATGGCCGCGACTCGCAACTATCTTTCCCCCCGATTCCGGACGTTTTTTCTCCGGCCCGCGGCAGTGACTGCGTTACTCGTGGTGGTATACCCGCAGTGTCGAATTGAGAAATCTTTTAGTCGAATCAGGAAATTTGATAAATCGCCGGCCTCCTACCATTCGCTCACACCAACTGGCCTTTTTCACCAAGGAGCGAGTGCGCATGAAGCTGGAGAACCTGATCCGAATCGAGAACGGCGAAAAGGTGAAGCACACCTTCTCGAACGCCGAGTATGCCCGCCGCCAGGATAAGCTGCGGGAACTGATGGCGCGCGAGAACATCGACGCCGTGCTGTTCACCTCGTATCACAACATCAACTACTACGCGGACTTCCTCTATTGCTCCTTCGGTCGCAAATACGGGCTGGTGGTTACGCCGAAGAAGGTCGTATCGATCTCGGCCAACATCGACGGGGGCCAGCCGTGGCGTCGCACGGTCGGCGACTACAACGTGGTCTACACCGACTGGCAGCGCGACAACTTCTTCCGCGCCGTGCAGGGCGAGATCGATAACAAGGGACGCGTAGGTATCGAGTCCGATCATGTGTCAGCCGACGTGCTGGCCAAGCTGAAAGCGGCACTGCCGTCGGTCGAATTTGTCGACATCAGCGGGCAGACGATGCGCATGCGCATGATCAAGTCGGCCGAGGAGATCGCGCTCATCAAGCACGGCGCGAATGTCTGCGACGTGGGTGGCGCCGCGCTCGCAGCCGCCGTTCATGAAGGTGTTCCCGAACATGAAGTCGCGCTCGCGTCGACCCAGGCGATGGTGCGCGAGATCGCACGCCGTTTTCCGGACTCCGAGCTCATGGACACGTGGACGTGGTTCCAGTCGGGCATCAACACCGACGGCGCCCACAATCCGGTTACGACGCGCAAGGTGCAAAAGGGCGACATCCTGAGCCTGAACTGTTTCTCGATGATCGCGGGCTACTACACAGCGCTCGAACGCACGATGTTCTTCGATCACTGTTCCGACGAGCATCTGCGTCTGTGGAAGGTCAACGTCGAAGTCCATGAGGCCGGGCTCGAGCTGATCAAGCCGGGCGTGCGCTGCTGCGATATCGCGCATGAACTGAATAAGATCTACGCGGAATACCACCTGCTGCAGTACCGCACGTTCGGCTACGGTCATTCATTCGGTGTGCTGTCGCACTACTACGGTCGCGAAGCCGGGCTCGAACTGCGCGAAGACATCGAGACCGTGCTCGAACCGAACATGGTGATCTCGATGGAGCCGATGATCATGCTGCCGGAAGGTCTGCCTGGTGCGGGCGGCTATCGCGAACACGACATCCTGGTGCTCGGTGAGAACGGTGCGACCAACATCACGGGGTTCCCGTACGGTCCGGAGCACAACATCATCAAGGCCTGATCCGGCCGCGTTCGAACCAACCTGCGGCTGCGGCCGCAGGTTTCCCATGATGTTGCAGGAGATGTTTCAGATGTTTTGCAGAGAACAGACCATCGCCGGGTTCGACCCGGACCTATCCGACGCACTGCGTCTTGAGCGCCAGCGCCAGGAACAGCACATCGAACTGATCGCGTCAGAAAATTACACGAGCCCGCGCGTGCTTGAAGCTCAAGGCTCGGTGCTGACCAACAAGTATGCTGAGGGTTATCCGGGCAAGCGCTATTACGGGGGTTGCGAACACGTTGACGTGGTCGAGTTGCTGGCGATTTCGCGTGCAAAGCAGCTCTTTGGTGCGGACTATGCGAACGTGCAGCCGCACAGCGGCTCGCAGGCGAACGCCGCGGTCTACCTCGCGCTGCTCACACCGGGCGACACGATTCTCGGAATGAGTCTCGCGCATGGCGGCCACCTCACGCACGGCGCGAAGGTGTCGTTTTCGGGCAAGCTCTACCGCGCCGTGCAGTACGGCGTCGATACCGAAACCGGCCTGATCGACTATGACGCAGTCGAGCGCCTCGCCGTCGAACACCAACCGAAAATGATTGTGGCCGGCTTCTCGGCCTACTCGCGGGTGCTCGACTTTGCACGCTTCCGTCGGATCGCGGTCCGTGTCGGCGCTTACCTGTTTGTCGACATGGCGCACGTGGCGGGACTCGTCGCAGCGGGGCTTTACCCGAATCCGGTGCCGTTTGCCGACATCGTCACGACGACGACGCACAAGACGCTGCGCGGCCCGCGCGGCGGCCTGATTCTCGCCAGAGCGAACGAAGCGATCGACAAGAAGCTTAATGCAATGGTCTTTCCGGGTACCCAGGGCGGTCCTCTGATGCACGTCATTGCGGCCAAGGCGGTCGCGTTCAAGGAGGCGCTTGGCGCCGAATTCGTCGAGTATCAGAAGCAGACGCTGGTGAACGCCCGCGCGATGGTCCAGGTATTCAAGGAGCGAGGTTACGAGGCGGTATCGGGTGGCACCGACGCACACCTGTTCCTCGTGAGCCTGATCACGAAGGGGATCACCGGCAAGGATGCGGATGCCGCGCTGGGTCGTGCACATATCACGGTCAACAAGAACACGGTGCCGAACGATCCGCAATCGCCCTTCGTGACGAGCGGCATCCGCATCGGGACTCCGGCGATCACGACGCGGGGTTTCAAGGAAGCCGACGCGGTGCTGACCGCCGCGCTCATCTGCGACGTACTGGACAGCCTCGGCGATTCCCAGGTCGAGGAGCGGGTCCGCGCGCAGGTGGCGACATTGTGTGCACGTTTTCCCGTGTACCTCGGACTCTGAGAGAAAGCGTTGACGTCCTTATATGAACACCTCCCCGTTGGCAAGGTTGGGTTTGAGTGTGCGG
>CAYPWK010000533.1:0-3901 GCA_964414365.1 uncultured Burkholderia sp. | reverse complement strand
AGCACGGGAATCATAATCCTGGGGTCGGGGGTTCGAGTCCCTCCCCCGCTACCAACGATTTCAATGGTTTACGCCGACGGCGCCGGCTCTTAGGTACTGGTTCGGTACTGCTCCATGGACGACGACCGGCGCGACAATATTTCCATCCCAGGCGAGAAGTCGAAGCGCTTCGGCTTGAGTTATGGCGGCCAAATCATCGGTTCCTACGACACGATCGCTGAAGCAGCAGAGGGATATCGCCAGCACCAAAACGTCATCCGGCCGGTGATCGATCGGGACAAGAAGTATCGGTACGGCCTCACGGATGGTCGCAAAGAGATCGGTCCTGAGTGCTTACGCACGGCAACGAAGGCGACACCGAAAAAGCGAGACGGCGATTAGCGATTGCCGACGAGTTCGCGCATAGCATCTGCAATCGTGTACTCGTCCTTTTGTTGCCGAGATTTTGCGAAGCACCAGGCGACGCAAAATGCCATGCTCCTTCCCGTAAATTCGAATCTGCTTGATCGGCTCCTTTTTCTTCTTCATGCTCGCATCATATCACGCGCCATCTGGTGCAAGCGGGGCGGGTGGGGATAGCGCCCCTTGCGCGTTTCCGATGCCATGAGACAATTACCGTAGATCAGGTGCGTTGAGAGGGGAGATGGAGGTCGGATAGCTACGGCCTAGGGATAGCACGCCAACTGACTCCTACAGGTGCTCGCTGATGCGGATAGGAACAAACCGCGCGAGTAAATATCAGCAACGGCGTATCTCCCTCCCAACGCATCTATCGGTCGTTTTAATAACCAATCAATGTAGCGCGTATGGAAGAAGCTATGAACGACGCACGGCTGCTCAAGCCGTACAGTCGGGGCAAAGCATTTGCTCGATCGTTGAAGAAGGCAAGCTATTGGAAAATAGCCGACGCAGTTCTCATGGTCTGGACGTTGCTGCTCGTGTTGGTGTGATTTGGGTGTGGGGTTTCGCGGTCGGGGCAAGCACCTCAGACAACATTATTAGCTGGGCGGCGCACGTCGTCGCTCAATAACAACAATGGAATATGACAGAAGGATTTTTGCCCCAAGGCTATGAAGTGCCGAAAGGCGCGGGCGATTACATGAAGTTCAAGCAGGGTGCGAACAAGTTTCGCATCCTCTCGGCACCCATACTAGGGTACGAATATTGGACCGCGCCGAAAGCTGGCGAGCAGAGTGGATCGGCGCTGCAGACATACATTGCTTCCGGGCGGGCTCCCAGCCCGGCGAAGCCTGGCTCAATGTCTTCGGCCAGGCGGACCGCGCAACAGGTGCGGTCCCTGACGGTGGCGCCGCGCGTAAAGTGCGGCGAGATACCGAGCTCTGCTCATGCGTGGCGCGGCGGGAGTGCTGGATGACGGTACCACCGTGCTTGGGCGCGGCCGCGGTGTCGCCGGCGCCAGCAAATGAGAGATTACGCTCGAAATCACCGAGGTTGTGGTGATCGACCGGCGGCCGGGAGATGTGAAGACCTATCTTGATAACGCCATCGCGCGAAGGGCAGTTGGCGATCTACTTTGCATTGCGCTAGTCTCTTGGCCGCATGCTGACCGTTCCCGACTATCGGCTCCGCGTTCCCGGCCCGACTGCCGTTCCCGAACGCATCCGCCAGGCAACCGCGCTTCCGGTCCTCAACCACCGCGGCGCCGAGTTCAGGGCCATGCTGGCGGAATGCCACCAGCGCCTGAAGCCGATCTTCGGCTCAGCACATGACATTCTCACCTTCGCTGGCTCCGGCACGGCGATGATGGAAGCGGCGCTGGCGAATATCTTAAGCTCCGGCGATGCAGTCCTTGTCGTCGTCGCCGGCCAGTTCGGCGAACGCTTCGTCTCGATTGCCAAGGCGTTCGGCGCCGAGGTCCACACCGTCGATGTCGAGTGGGGCGGGGCGCTCGATGCCGACATGGTGGCCGCGCGTTTGAAGCAGCGCGCCTATCGCGCTGTAGTGATGGTCCATAACGAGAGCTCCACCGGGGTCACTTACGACGTCGCAGCGGTGGGCGCGGTGGTGCGCGATAAGCCGGCGCTCCTGGTCGTCGACTCCGTCAGCGGCCTTGCCGGCGTCGAGATGAAGATGGATGCGTGGGGCGCGGACGTCGTCGTCTCTGCCTCGCAGAAATCGTTGATGTGCCCACCCGGCCTCGGCTTTGCTGCCATCAGCGCCAAGGCATGGCGAGCGATCGACCGCAACGGCCGCGTGCCGAGCTTTTTCACCGACTTTCGCCGCGCCAGGGTCTCGCTCGACAAGGACGGCACGCCCTTTACGCCTCCGGTGACGCTGGTTTACGGCCTGCTCGAGGCGCTGCGCATGATCGACGAGGAAGGCCTCGCCAACGTGCTTGCGCGACACGACCGCCTCGCCTCAGCCTTGCGCGCGGGCGTGCAGGCGCTTGGGCTTGAGCTCTACAACCAGCCGAACACGTCATCTGCCACCGTCACCGCCGTGAAGGTGCCCGCAGGGCTCGAAGGCGGCGCCATCGTCCGGAACATGCGCGAGCGCTATGGCACTGTTATCGCAGGGGCGCGGCATCCGAGCCAGACCGGCAAGGTCATCCGCATCGGCACGATGGGGATGATCGGCGAGGCCGACATCATCACCGATCTGCGTCATCTCGAGGCCACCCTCAACGATCTTGGCGCGCCAGTCCCGGCCCCGCATGCGGGCGTTCGCGCCGCGCTCGACGTGCTTGCTGCCAGCGCTTAAACTCCCAAAAACCAACAAGGCAGCCGACGGAGAATAATCACCATGCGGCATTTTGGCGTAGTGCTCGTAGCGGCGGCGTTTGTGGCCGCCCTGGGCTGGGCGAACGGCGTCGCGGCGCAGCAGCGAATCGTCATCTATTCCTCGAATGATGCGACGCTGAACAAGCTCGTCGCCACCGAGTTCACTAAGGCGACCGGCATTCAGGCCGATGTCGTCTCGGCCGGGTCCGGCGTCGTGATCAAGCGCGTCGAAACCGAGAAGGAACGGCCGCAAGGCGATATCGTCTGGGGCATCAGCCGCTCGCTGCTGCAATCCAATGTCCGGTATTTCGACTCCTACGCCTCGCAGAATAAGGATGCGATCCCGGCTGAATTTCGCGACCCGCAGGACCGCTGGATCGGCACCAACTTGCACGTGCTCGTCGTGCTGCAGAACACCAAGTCCGTGCCGGAGGCGGAAGGGCCGAAGAGCTGGGAGGATTTACTTGCCGCAAAATGGAAGGGTAAGGTCGCCTTCACCGATCCGGCCAATTCTGGCTCGGCCTACTCGAACATCACGATGCTCGTCGACTTGTGGGGCGGCGGCAATGCCGGCTGGGACAAGGTCGCAAAGCTCATAGGCAACACCAGGATGCTCAACCGCTCCTCGCTCGTCTTCCAGGGTGTAGGCAACGGCGAATACGAATTGGGCGTCTCGCTCGAATACGCGGGCTATTTGTGGCTCAACAACGGTGCCCCGGTGAAGGTGATCTATCCGTCCGACGGCACCATCGCGCAGATGGAAGGCGTCGCCATCATCAAGAACGGTCCGAACACGCCCGGTGCGCGCCAATTTGTCGACTACGTCAACCGCAAGGACGTTCGCGAGATGATTCTCAAAGCGACGTTCCGCAGGCCGGCCCGCCAGGATCTCGATCTGCCCAACCTGCCGGGCAACATGCCGAAACTCACCGATATCAAGCTTGTGAAGTATGACGAGGAAGGGTGGACCGCAAAGCGCGGCGAGACGATGGATCGCATCAAGGACGTGATCCAGAAGACCCGCTGACGTGCGTCGTCGCGCTAAAGCGCGTGTCCGGATGAGGGTTAGTTCGGGGAAGCGTCTTGACGGCAATTTTGATCGACCGCGTGTCGCGATCATACGGGACGGTGCGTGCCGTCGACGACGTGTCGCTGGAGGT
>CAYPWK010000532.1:0-3903 GCA_964414365.1 uncultured Burkholderia sp. | reverse complement strand
GGCAGCTACCCGATGCACAACGGACCGTACCTGTATCTGAACCACAAGCCAGGGCAGCCGCTGTCGGCGCGCGACAGGGAGTTCGTGCGCTTTGTGCTCAGCCGCGAAGGTCAGCAGATCGTGGCCGACAGCCGCATCTTCATCCCGCTGAACGCCGAGCAAGTCCGGGCCGAACTGAAGAAACTGGATTGAACATGAAGACCCTCATCGCACTATCCTGTCTCACGGCCGGCTTCGTGCTGAGCGCAAACGCCCAGACCACGCCGCCGAGTCAAGACCGAGGCTCCGCCGCGACAGAGCTCGCGGGAACCCTGCGCATCAGCGGCAACGATGCCATGGCAGAGTTGCTGACGCGCTGGGAGCGGGGCTTTCGCAAGCTACACCCCGAGGTGCGCTTCGAGCACTGGCTCAAGGGCAGCGGCTCCGGCATATATGGACTGGAGATGCGCACCGCGGATATCGCGCTGATGGGCCGACCGATCAACCCGTACGAGCGCTATGGCGTATATGAGCGGGCATGGGTGTACCCGGCCGAGGTCGAGGTCGCGACGGGCAGCTTCGACAAACCGGACTACTCCGCGGCGTATGCGGTGTTCGTGAACGCAGCCAATCCGCTGACGAAGCTGACCATGAAGCAGCTCGACGGCATCTTCGGTGCTGAGCGCGGCGGCGGCTGGAAGGCGCTCACGTGGGACGAAAGCGCGGCCCACAAGAAGGAGGACAACATTCGCACCTGGGGGCAGCTTGGCCTCATGGGCGAATGGGCCAACAAGCCCATCCACACCTATGGGCCACCGAACCTTGGGGCCGGGACGATCACGGCATTCCAGGCGATGGTGATGGGTGGGGGTGCAATCTTCAACGAGGATCTGCGCGAGTATGCAGATCGCGGGCAGATGATCGCGGACCTTGCTAAAGATCCGTACGGGATCGCCTATGGCCCGCTTGGCGACGGCAGTACCGAAGTCAAGCCGCTGGCGATCGCTGCGGGCACGTCTGCACGGTATGTCTCACTGACTCGCCGCAGCGTCACGGACCGCACCTATCCGTTGTCGCGCCCGGTCTACATTTACTACACGATCGACAACGAAAAGACCGAAATCGCCACGCCGCGCGTGAAGCCACTGGTGCGCGAATTCTTGCGCTACGTTCTCAGCCACGCGGGCCAGCAGGCGGTCCGCCACTCGGGTGTTTATCTGCCACTGCCTGCCGGTGTGGCAAGCGCGCAATTAAAGAAGATCGATGCGCAGGGTATTCCGCCTGAGCGCAAACTCTTGAAGGAGGAGGACTGATGAAATGCATGTTGAGCAAACGGATTCTCGTTGCAACGGTGGTGGCCGGGAGCCTTCTGGCTTTACCCCTTGCCGCTGCCGCAGCCAAGCTTACGCAGGTGCGCATGAGCGTTGACGAGGAACCGATCACCGTCGCCTTGGCCCATAGCATGGGTTTCTTCGCACGCGAGGGAATCGAGATTGTTCCCGTCGATCTTGAAAAGCTGACCGGACAGGACTACCTCATGCAGGAAGCCTTGATGAAAGGCCAGCTCGACGCGTCGTATCATTGGTTCAACCACGCAATCTATGGCGCGAAGCACGGTTTTCCAATTCAGGCTGTGATGGTCTTCAACGATGCACCGGGCATGGCGGTGCTGGTTGCCAACCGCGTCACGGATCAGGTGCACGGCCCGATGGATTTCAAGGGCCGCAACGTGGCGGAGGGGGCGGGCTACGGCACCAAGAGTGTTATCACGCACTTCCTCGCCAGCCGGGCGGGGTTGCCGCCTGACAGCTACACCCCGGTGATGCTGGCCAAGGAAGGTCGCACTGAAGCCGTAATCCAGGGCCTGAAGGAAGGGAAGGTAGACGTGATGACCTTCGAAGAGCCGGTAGTTTCGAAGTTGATGGCCACACACATGGTCACGCCGTTGCTCAACCTGACGAGCCGGACATCGACCGAGAAATCGCTCGGCGCGTGGTTTCCCGCGCAGTCGCTGATGATGTCGCCGAAGTACATCCAGGCGCATCCTGAGACCGTGCAGCACTTAGTCAATGCGTTCGTGCGCACGATGCGCTTCATCAACTCGCACTCGGTGGACGAGATCGTTGCAAAGTTGCCACCCGACTATTTTAAGGGCAAGGATCGCGAAGCCGAGATTCAGCAGATCCGTGACACGTTCTCGACCTTTGCCAAGGGCAATTACGCATTCTCACAAGCGGCCGTGGGCATGACCGTCCGGATGAATCTCGCATCCGACTTCGACGGCAGCGAAGAGGGGCAGTGGCGTGCAGGCGGCGACAAGTCCAAAGTCGTTCCTTCGCGGCTCTATACCAACCGCTTTGTCGACACGGCTATGAAAGCAATCCGATGAGCTGCCGTCGCGTCGTGTTCGCCAGCATTCTCGCGATGGCCGCCATGCATGTCAGCGACCCTGCTTGCGCGCAACAATCGGAGGATGCGAAGACCGCGCGACGGTGCAGGTCGAGCCTTAAACCGTTGCGTCCGGCGCGTTACGACGGTAAGTCTGTACGCGCAGACGCGGCAACGCCAGAGCGTTCACCGTTCTTGCAACCGGTCCCGCGACGCAAGCAGGCTGGCGAGTTCGATCGCGCTTTTTACACCCATCTTTTCGAAGATGCGCGCGCGAAAGAATTCAACCGTCCGCGGAACGATCCCTAGCTTGTCGGCGATGACCTTGTTGTAATGACCGGCGACCATGAGGTTCATGACCTCGCGCTCGCGCGGAGTGAGCGTGGCGAGCCGCTGCTCGAGCGAGGCCACTTCGTCGGCGCGCTGCAGGCGCCGCGCCGATTCGGCGAGCGCCGCCTCAATCCGCTGGATGAAAGATTCGTCGTTGAACGGTTTCTCCACGAAATCGAATGCGCCGGCCTTCAGCGCCTCGACCGCCATCGCGATGTCGCCGTGACCGGTCAGGAAGATCACCGGCCATGCCTCGCATAAATGGTCGTTGCGCATGCGCTCGAACAGCGCATCACCCTGAGCGCCCGGCATGCGGATGTCGAGCACCACGCATCCCGGCCCTACACATTGCGCCGGCTCCGCTGCAACGTGAGCGAGAAAAGACCCCGCGGAGGCGTGTAGCCGGCACGCGTAATAATGCGATTTGAGGAGCCACGCGAGCGCATCGCGTATCGGCTCCTCGTCGTCCACGATGTGGATCAATCCGCTAGGGGCAGCCATAACAGAAACTCCGTTCCCGGATCACGTTGTTCGAACCAGAGCCGGCCGCCGTGCTCCTGCACGATGGTGCGGCAGATAGACAATCCCATGCCCATCCCCTCCGACTTGGTCGTGAAGAAGGGCACGAAGATGCGCTCGGCATCCATGTCGGGAATACCCGGCCCGAAATCGCGCACGGCGAGCGTGACGCCGCTCGCATTCGCGTCGACGGAGATGACCATGCGACAGCGTTCCGGGGGTGAGGAGCGCATCGCGTCGATGGCATTGCGCGTGAGATTCAGCACGACCTGCTGCAGCATGATCGGGTCCGCGCAGACAATCCAATCGGCGCTGCCATTTGGCGCGATCTCCACCTGAATCGCCTCGCGCTTCGCCTGCAGCTCGATCAGAGGACGGCACGAATCGACGACGTCGGCCAGACGCACTCGTTCGCGCCTCGGCTCCTGCTTGCGTACGAACTCATGAATGCGCTTGATCACCTGGCCAGCGCGCTGCGTCTGGTCGTTCGCCTTGGTCAGAGCAGCCGTGAGTTCCTGGCGATCCTCGTCGCCGTGACGCAGCATCGCGATCGAGCCGGCGAGGTAGCTCGCAATAGCGCCGAGCGGCTGGTTCAGCTCGTGCGCAAGCGATGAGGTGAGCTCTCCCATGGTAGTGAGGCGCGCCGCCGTCTGCAGTCGCTCCTGCTGCAATCGCTCGCGCTCCTCG
>CAYPWK010000531.1:0-3905 GCA_964414365.1 uncultured Burkholderia sp. | reverse complement strand
CTCGAGCAGGAGGCCGACCGTTTGCGGCTTGCCGATTTCTCGTTCTTCACCGTCTGCCTGATTCTGCAGCGCGAGACGGGCGGCAATCTGGCGGAGACGCTCGAGAACCTCGCCGGCATCGTGCGCACGCGGCGCGACATCCGCGCGAAAACGAAGGCGCTGACGGCCGAAGGCCGGATCTCGAGCAACATCATCGCGGCAGTGCCATTCGCGATCATGGGCTTTCTCTACGTGGTGAACCGGCCGTACATCGCGTTGCTGTTTCACACGCGCGCCGGCCACAAGATGCTGACTCTGGCAGCCATCTTGTTGACGGTCGGTCTCTGGATGATTCGCAAGATCGCCAACCTGGATACGTCCCGATGAACCAGAAAGAGATCTGGATGAGCGCTGCGCTCATCGCGTTGCTCACACTCGCCACCCTCTGGCTCCTCTTGCGAGGCGCCGGCACGCGGCCGCGCATCGCGCAAAGGCTTCGTCAGGGCATGGCGCGCGTCGCCATCGGCAACGCATCGGGCACGGAGGCGGCGGGGAAGAACGTACCGCAGCGTGTCGCGCGGCGTATGGCCACGCTCGGCGAGCGCATCCCCGTCCTCGACGAAACGCAGCGGTTGATGCTCGCCACGCGCCTCGCGAGCGCAGGCTTTCGCGACCGGCGCGCGGTATCCGCTCTGGTGGGGCTCAAGATCGTCGTTGGCGCGGGTCTCGCGCTCGGCGCGATTGTGCTCGGCAGCCACCTGCCGCGACTCGGTGATTACTTCGTGTTCCGCGTCCTGATGATGGCCGCCGCATTCATCATCGGCATGATGCTGCCCGAAACGGGACTCGGCATCGCCATCAAGCGGCGGCAAAAAGCGATCGCGGCAGCGCTGCCTGACGCGCTCGATCTGCTCGTTATCTGCACGAATGCGGGCAACAGCCTCGTCGTTGCGATCAAGCGCGTCGCGAGCGAGCTGAGAGGGATCTGCGCGCCGCTTGCGGACGAGTTTTCCGTCACCGCCGACGAACTCCAGATCGGCGGCGACAGCGCTCGAGCCTTGAACGCGATGGCCGCACGCATCGGCACGGCCTCGATGCGCGCGCTCGTGACGACGCTCGTGCAATCGCAGAAATACGGCACGCCGATCACGCAATCGCTGCGCATGCTTTCACGCACCGAGCGCGCCATGCAGATCATCGCGCTCGAGGAAAAGGCCGCCAAACTCGCGCCGAAGATGACGTTGCCGATGATGCTGTTCGTTATGCCGACCGTCGCGCTGATCGCCGCCGGGCCGGCCGTGATTCGGCTCCTCGCGGTGTTCCGTCACGGATGACGACGATGTACGGCCGCGCTTGTGCCGGCCAAGGAGAGATCCAATGAAGACGACCCACGCTTTACCCCTACGCATGATTCGTCTTGCGCTTTCGGCGCCGATCCTCGCCATCGGCCTCATCGCAGGCTGCGCAAGCAGCGGCCGGCTTGACGTGCAGCCTGTCGTCTCGCAGCACGGGACCGATACGGACACGGATCTGCATATCGCCGAAAGCGCCCTCGAAGGCGGCGACACCGACCTCGCCACGAACCTTTTCGAAAAAGCGCTCAAGGCCGATCCGCAATCGCAGGCCGCGCAGCTCGGGCTAGCCGATGCGATGTATCAGAAGGGCGACCTCGCCCGCGCCGGAATGCTCTACGCACAGGTCAACGCGGCGGCCCCCGCCGATCCGCGCGCGCAGCTCGGCCTCGCGCGCGTGGCGCTGCGCGAGCGCCGGCTCGACGATGCCGCCGCGCGTTACCGGGCGCTCGTCGCCGCCCACCCCGATAGCGCCGCTGCTGCGGAAGGGCTCGGAACGGTTCTCGATCTGCAGGGCCGCCATGGCGATGCGCAGGCCGTCTACCGCGAAGCCTTGCGGCAGCACCCGGAAGTGCAGGGATTGACGACCGATCTCGGCCTCTCGTTGATTCTCTCCCAGCGTGCGCGGGAGGGGGCGAACGTCCTGCTCGATATCGCCGCGCTGCCCGACGCGCCGCCACAGGCCCGCCAGAACCTCGCGCTCGCCTATGGTCTGCTCGGCAATAGCGAGGCGGCCAAGCGCATTCTCGTAGCTGACATGCCGGCCGCATCGGCTGATGACGATCTGCGTTTCTACGAAGCCGTGCGCGCCAGGCTCGCGCCGCAGGGCGGCCGCAGCGACGGCATTGCGCATGCCGATGCGGTGGCAGGCGGGACCGTCTCTGCACGCTCCGCGGGAGCATCGCGATGAAGGCGCGCGTGCAGCGCTTGATGGCGAGCGAGCGCGGCGTCGTCGGGCTCGAGTTCGTCCTCGTCTTCCCGTTCCTGATGATGGTCTTGTTCGGCATTGTCGACACGAGTCTGATCCTCTGCGACAAGGCCGTCATCACGAATGCAAGCCGCGAGGCCGCGCGTGCGGGCGTCGTCGTGCGCGTGCCACCGATGGCCGCAAGCGACGTGGCCGCCGTCGCCATGTCGTACGCGCAGGGCAACCTCGTGACGGGCGGCACCCCGGCATCGCCGACCGTCACCGTCGATCAGTCGGCCGGCACGACGTCCGGCAGTCCGCTTAAGGTCACGGTCAGCTACACCTATAGCGGCCTCGTACTCGGCTCGGCGCTGAGCTCGTTCACAGGCCCGATCACGATCACGGCTCAATCGGTCATGAACTATGAGTGAAGGTACCGGCTACCGACGCGCTGCCCGGAAGTGGGGCGGCCGAATCCGCCGCCGCGGCATGCCGCGACGCGCACGTGAGCGCGGCTCGATCGTGCTGTGGTTTCTCTTTCTCGTGGCTGTCTTGCTGACGTTCGGCGCCTTCGCGGTTGACCTTCCGCGCGTGACGACAGTGCGCAATGAGTTGCAGAATGCCGCCGATGCCGCGGCGCTGGCTGGTGCATCCAAGCTGACGGCGGGCACCACCGGTCCCGACTGGGCGGATGCAGCAAGCGGCGCATCCGCCGCTGTTTCATTGAACCAGTCGGATGGCGTGACGCTCACGAGTGGTACCGTGCAAACCGGCTACTGGAATCTGACGGGCAATCCGTCGACGCTCGAGGCGCAGACGATCACGCCGGGTCTCTACGATATGCCCGCTGTGCAGGTGACCATCACGCGCGATGCCAGCCAGAACGGCGGACTGATAGGCTTGCTCTTGGGCGGATTTCTCAACGTCTTGACTACGACGGGCAGCGCCACGTCCGTCGCGGTGGCGGGGACACCGTCCACTGTCGGCACGGGCGGCCTCTTTCCTGTCGTCATCGACAAGTGCGTGCTTGATCAGTACTGGAACACGACGACGAACGAGCCCAATACCGACCCCTCGACGGGTCAGCCATACGAGTTCCAGATCGGCAATGGCCAGCTCTACGGCAACTCGTGCAACGCGGGGCAATGGACATCGTTTCTCATCAATGCGAACGACGTACCGACGATCCGCACGCTGATGGCCTCCGGTAATCCGTCGCCGCTTTCCATCGGCGACAACATCTGGATCGAGCCCGGTGTCAAGACCACGCTCTACGACAGCGTGCCGACGGGGGTGACCGTTGTCGTGCCCGTCGCCACGCAGATCATCAGCAAGACGTATGTGCCGATCGTCGCATTTGCGGCATTTTTCATCGACCAGTCGGTAGGCGGCAGCGGCAAGTACATCCAGGGCCACTTCGTCGGCGGATACAAGATCCCGGTGCAAGGTGGCGGCGCCGGGCCGAACTACGGCGCCTATCTCGCGCCGCGGCTCGCCCTTTGAGATTTTTCAACCGGCCGAAGCAGCCGACGCCGCAGCCGCCGGTGATGCCCCCTGCTGCCCCGTCATTGCGCGATAGTCCGTACCGTCGTCAGGCGCACGCGGCGTCTCCCCCGCATGCTGCAGCCAGCCGCCGCCGAGCGCGACGTAAAGGTTGACGAGGCTCG
>CAYPWK010000530.1:0-3914 GCA_964414365.1 uncultured Burkholderia sp. | reverse complement strand
GAGCAGGCCGGTGTGCACTCGGGCGATTCGGCGTGCTCGCTGCCTCCGTACTCGCTCTCGCCCCAGACGGTGGCCGAATTGAAGCGCCAGACGGGCGCAATGGCGCGCGCGCTGAATGTCGTCGGCCTTATGAACGTGCAGTTCGCGATTCAGCAGGTGAAAGAGGACGACGGATCGCTCAAGGACGTCATCTACGTGCTTGAAGTGAACCCGCGCGCCTCCCGCACGGTGCCATACGTATCGAAGGCAACGGGTCTTGCGCTCGCGAAGATCGCGGCGCGCGCAATGGTGGGGCAGACGCTCGAGCAGCAGGGCATCACGAAGGAAATCGAGCCCCCGTACTTCAGCGTGAAGGAGGCCGTGTTCCCGTTCGTCAAATTCCCGTCGGTGGATCCGGTGCTCGGCCCCGAGATGCGCTCGACCGGCGAAGTCATGGGTGTAGGCAAGACGTTCGGCGAGGCGCTCTTCAAGTCACAGTTGGCCGCCGGCTCGCGCCTGCCCGAATCGGGGACAGTGCTGCTGACGGTCATGGACGCCGACAAGCCGAAAGCCGTCGAGGTCGCACGGATGCTGCACGAGCTCGGCTACCCGCTCGTGGCGACCAAAGGCACGGCCGCGGCGATTGCGGCCGCGGGCGTGCCGGTCAAGGTCGTCAATAAGGTCAAGGACGGCCGGCCCCATATCGTCGACATGATCAAAAACGGCGAAATCGCGCTCGTCTTCACGACGGTCGATGAAACCCGCGCCGCGATCGCCGATTCGCGCTCGATTCGCATGAGTGCGCAGGCAAACAAGGTCACGTACTACACGACCATGTCCGGCGCGCGCGCGGCCGTCGAGGGCCTGCGCTACCTTAAAAACCTCGAGGTCTACGATTTACAAGGGCTACACGCTCGCCTAAACTAGGTCTTCGATTACTCATACTAGCGGGGTCAGATCAAGGCCCCAGATGCCGCGGTTAAGCGGCGTCCCCTCCGGTGGCGACAAGCGCCTGACGGGATGCACTTAACCGCGGTGCTTTTTTATTGCCGTCTTTTTTGCTACTGACCTGTCTATGAGCACCATTCCATTGACGAAGCGGGGCGCCGACCAATTGCGCGATGAACTGCAGCGGTTGAAGTCGGTCGAGCGCCCGTCGGTCATCCATTCGATTGCCGAGGCGCGCGCGCAGGGAGACCTCTCCGAAAACGCCGAGTACGACGCGGCGAAGGAAAAACAGGGCTTCATCGAAGGACGCATCGCCGAAATTGAGTCGAAGCTTGCGGCTGCGCAAGTCATCGACCCTGCGTTGCTCGACGCCGATGGTCGCGTCGTCTTCGGGTCCACCGTACAACTCGAGGATCTCGACTCGGGGGATATCGTGACGTACCAGATCGTCGGCGATGACGAAGCAGACATCGATCATGGCCTCATTTCGATCAGCTCGCCCATCGCTCGTGCGCTCATCGGCAAATCCGACGGCGACGTCGCCCAAGTGCAGGCGCCCGGCGGCTTGCGCGAGTACGAAATCATTTCCGTTCGTTACGTCTGACGAGCGCGACGTGTCCGCCGCTCCCCACCGGATTTTCAGGCTGCTGATCGTGATTTGGGTCGGCAGCCTGCTGACGATCGGCTATGCAGCCACGCCCACGCTGTTCGCGACGCTTGATCGCGTCGCCGCCGGCACGGTCGCGGCCAAGCTGTTCCGCATTGAAGCGTTTGTCGGTGTGTTCTGCGGCGTATTGTCGCTGGCGCTCGTCAATCAGCTCGTGCGCCGCGGCGTGACGGGCTATCGGCCGCTGAGGTGGCTGCTGGCCGGCATGCTCGCCTGCGTGCTCGTCGGCTACTTCTCGCTGCAGCCGTTCATGGAAGCCATGAGGCAAGCGGCGCTCGACGCGGGCCTCGACGTCGGCCATTCGGCGTATGCGGCGCGTTTCGGGCTGCTGCACGGCATTTCGACCGTGATTTATCTCGTCGAAAGCCTTCTGGGCCTCATGCTCGTCTGGAAGCTGCCGGCCGGCGAGCCGGCGGCAGCAACACGCCTCACTTGACGGACTGGTGCTGGCGCTTTGCGCTGGTCTGGCGTTTCTTTGCGCGCTTGATCGTTCCGCCCGCCGTGAGGCGCTCGTTGCCTCGCACGAGAACCGTCTGCGCCTTGGGGCGGCGTGTCGGGTCGCTTTGCTTCACGACCTTGACGAGGCGAGGCGCCGCGCCTCGCTTGCTTTGCGCGTCTTGCGCCCTGTCTTGCGCCCGTTTCGCGCCCGCGGCTTCGCCGGCGCTTGGCGTGGCCGAGGGACGCCTTGCGCGCCCTGTGCCTGCCGGTTGGGTTTTGTTGGCGACGCGTTCGGTCACGGCCGGCTTCCAGACGACGAGCAGCTTGCCGATCTGCTGGATCGGCGCCGCGTCGAGCTCGTCGCAGATGCGCTCGTAGATGGCGGCGCGTTCTTCGCGTTCGTCGCCGAACACGCGGATCTTGATGAGCTGATGGGCCGCGAGGTGGACTTTGATTTCGGCCAGCACGGCGTCGGTCAGCCCTTCGGCCCCGATCAGCACGACCGGCTTGAGAGCGTGGGCCTGGGCGCGTAGTTCGGCGCGCGCTCCAGGAGAAACTTTGAGGGCTGGCATAGGAAAAGTGGGTAGATCGGCAAGTCGACTAGAATGTGGGCGGCGGCACACGCGCCGAGAAGCGCGACCGTGCCAAGCCGGCAAAACGCGTATTATCCGCCAAAAGCCTTCCGCCGCGACGCAGTAACTGTATCTTTAGATGGCAAAAAACCGCTTCAATCAGTCGTGGCTGCACGACCATATCAACGATCCTTACGTCAAGCTTGCGCAGCGCGAAGGCTATCGCGCCCGCGCCGCATACAAGCTCAAGGAGATCGACGAGCAGGACAAGCTGATTCGCCCGGGCCAGATCATCGTCGATCTCGGCGCCGCGCCCGGCAGCTGGAGCCAGTACGTGCGCAACAAGCTCGCGCAGGGCTCGCGCTGCGACGCTCAGCGCGAGGGCGGGATCGACGGAACGATCATCGCGCTCGACATGCTGCCGATGGAGCCGATCGCGGACGTGCATTTCATCCAGGGCGACTTTCGTGAAGATAGTGTGCTGGCCGAGCTCGAAGAAGTGGTGGCAGGGCGCCGGGTGGACCTTGTAATTTCGGACATGGCGCCCAATCTCTCGGGTGTGGCCGTGGCTGATGCCGCGCGGATCGAACACGTTTGCGACCTCGCGCTCGAATTCTCGCAGCGTCATCTGAAGCCCGAAGGGGCGCTGCTCGTCAAATGCTTTCACGGCAGCGGCTACAGTCAGATCGTCGAGAAATTCAAGCGTCAGTTCAAAACGGTCGCCGCGCGCAAGCCTAAAGCCTCGCGCGACAAATCGTCGGAGACTTTCATCCTCGGCAAATTTCTGAAACATCCGGACTGACGGGCCGGCTTGCCGACACGTCGGCCCGTTGATGAAAAGCGCCCCGCCCCGTTTTTTGCTCGCGAAATGTGTAACAAGTGCGCAAAAAATGCCTTGGCGAGCACGAAAAAGGCTATTTTCGTGGTAGCGAAACGCTATGGCAGGGGTCCACGGACTGGATTAGAATGCTTTGGTGGCGCCGCAAGGTAAATGTAGGCGCCCGACATAGTGAAGGAGTGGTGCTTTGAACAACAATATGTTTTCGAAGGCAGCAGTGTGGCTCGTAATCGCACTGGTGCTGTTCACGGTGTTCAAGCAGTTCGATAAGCCCCGTGTTCAAGAAGGCGTCTCGTACTCGCAGTTCATGACGGACGCGAAGGACGGCAAAGTCAAGAGTGTTGTCGTCCAGGGGCGGAACCTTACGGTCACTCCTGTTGACGGTCAGAAATATCAGATCGTGTCGCCGGGCGACATCTGGATGGTCGGCGATCTGATGAAATACGGCGTTCAGGTGAGCGGCAAGGCCGAC
>CAYPWK010000529.1:2809-3936 GCA_964414365.1 uncultured Burkholderia sp. | reverse complement strand
GTTGCTTTTGCTGATTTTGCTGTTGTTGGCCCTTGACCTTCCCCTTGCCCTGATCATTGCGCGGATTGGTCGGGTTCGCATTACCGAGCTTCGAATTCGGCATGGCTCGCTCCTTTTTGGTAAAAGTGCAATCCTTTGCCGCATTCGCTGTTCCTGACCGACGCAGTAGAGCGGCCTCTTCGCTGGCCTCTTCTGCAACGACGTTTGCGACTTGCTGGGGCAGGTTCGCAAGAGCAATCCGTCGTTGGACCGGGAGCTACGTGAAGTCATTACTTACAAGGACGACGCAGTGCCGTCCTTGCAGACCTCCGTCTTTTCCCGAGCCGCTGGAACAAAGCGACGCGCTGGCCGGACCGGCTCGATGGCAGCGACGGGGCCAATCGCCTGGCTGGCATGGCGTTCGAGCAAAGCTTTGAGTTCAGGGCGCAGTCCATCGCCGCGTTGGGCCGCGAGCGAGTGAAGCGATAGTAACGGCAACATGTAAGTTCTCGAAACGCACGCACGTCACGTTTGCGAGCCGGTGGCCTGCGAGAGTCCGTCGTGCTCGCCGAAATGCCCTTCGCTAAGCTGCGACACATCGCGGTCCATCTTCCGCCGGCGCAGCCACCGCGGCAAATGCGCCCAGATGCAAAGCGTTTTCCCCAACGAAATGAATGGCGCTTCGATGAATCGATACGAAAGCGATGCGGTTGCGCCAAGCAGAACCACATATACAAGACCGACGAGCCAAAACGCCGGTCCGTTCATGAAGGCAAACGACCGGACGGGGCGAATGGAAAAAATGAACGTTAGGAAAAGCCCCTGAATAAGGTAGATGCTATAGCTCGCTTGCCCCAGCATCCGCGCGGCCCGACTCGTCAGCAGTCCGAACAACGTAGCGCCCGAGCTGATCAGATAGAACAGCAGCGAGTAATACGCGACCGACATCGGGGACAACGTTTCGAACGCCTGCGGGACGGCGAACATGATGCCAAAGAGCACCAGCGCGGAAGCCGACGCCGCGCGGTTGCCAAGATGAAGCCGGTGGCCCGTATCGTTTAGCGACGCAAGGGTCATCCCGGCGAGGAACAGCGAGGCGAACAGGGACACCGTCCTGTGGCTCGTCAGCGCGGCGACGAAGAGACAGG
>CAYPWK010000529.1:0-2799 GCA_964414365.1 uncultured Burkholderia sp. | reverse complement strand
GAGACAGGTGGTCAGGCCAAGCAGCGGAATGAGCATGCGCGTCTTCTTTCCGGAAAGAAGCGCCAGCATCGGCAGACATGCATAGAAGAGCCACTCCCAACGCAATGTCCAAGTTACGCCGGCGAGGAGCAGATCGGCCCGCGCGTGCCCGTTCACGGTATGCGGTGCGTCGCAGATGCCCACGCTGAGCCAGCACAGCATCTCGTAGGCGACTGTGTTTGCCGGCTCGCGCAATGCGAAGCCGGTGCGTCCGAAGACGATGAGCAGCATGATGCCGACGACGAACAAATACATCGGACCGATGCGAAACAGGCGGCTCATATACAACTGCACCCAATCGGTCTTGGCGCCGGTTTTTAGTACCTTTTCCCAAAAGATAAAGCCCGTGATCATGAAAAAGAACGGAAACGACTCGAAATAGCCGATCGCACCCTCCCATTCGCCGGTCTCGATGGCTTTATGGGTGCGCAGCAGGTGACTGACGGCGACATTGATCGCAAGAAGCGCCCGCAACCCATTGATCGTGGCATGGCGTTCAGACCGGGAACCCGTCGACGCGGCGTTCGACGGTTGCCATAGCTGAAATACCCCGAACGTGGCCGCCACCAGGACGAAGCCTGGCAAGGCGGAGTAGTAACCGATCATGACGGCCTCCGGTCTCTCGGATCTTCTTTCGATGTGTCCATCTCGGCACCTGCAGTTTGCAAGGCTACCAGCGGGTGGCGGGGAAGAACCGTCGTCGGGCGGGGAAAGACGAATCTGCGTCGTCAACGATTAGAGGCGAAGCGCACATATCGCCGCACGACAGCGACGAATCGTGCCCGAGACCAGCCAGCGATGGCGCAAGTGGTGGGCGGCGCTCAACAACTCAATGAGGCTATGGCCGAGTCAAAACTCGACGATCGAAATGCGGCTACCCGCTCGGGAAAGCCTGCACGAGCCAGGCGTGCGCGCCTGGGGGCCGTGTTCATCGCAGATTGAGTTCGATTAGTAGGCCATGCGGTGTTCGCCGGGCAGCCTCATCCCACGCGTTCCGGCGTCGCAACAACGCATCAATCGTCACCCACCCTCTTGCCGTGGCCATGCGTTCGAGTGCCCTTAACCAGTGCTCATAATACGTGTCACCGCGATCGGGGTCACCGGCCGCTTGCGCGTCCTGAATCGCGCTGTTCAGATATTCCGCCCACTCGCCCCACGTGAACAGTCCGCGCTCATGTAATGAGAGCGTCATCGCGAAAATGGCCGCCTGCCACGGTGCGCCGAAAACCGGTCCAGCGTCGTCGCGAGGCAAATCGGGCAAGCTCGTGCGGGATTTGAACGGAGGCCTTTCGATCGAAGTCATGTCAGGCTGCCGGTGCGTTCGCGGCGTCGAGATAGGGTTCCCAGCAGTCGACGCAAACCGACGACGCCGTCGTATCCGCGCCCCACAGCTCGGCGGCTTCAAAGCGCACGGTATAGAGCCATTGAGGCTGTTCGCCCTGGCCTGTCGCATTAGTGTCGGGAAAGACATGCGCGCCATGCCGTGCGATGACTTGACCTCGCTTGCCGCGGCAGTAACGCGGCAGCCGGGTGTGCGTAAGCGGATGCAACTGGCGGGTCTGAACAATGTCGCCGACCACAAAGCGTGCTTCTGCGGGCGCTGGACGATCAACTGGGCTTCCTCGCGACAGCGTCGCGGACACTAGGTCAGCCGTCAATACGCGAGGAATCGGCGCCGCCTCGGTCATCGATGCGCCTGCTTCGATTTCTTCCGCAGTGGCGAGACCGGTAGAAATCAGCAGTTTCTTGAGGCCCTCTAGCCAAATCTCGTAGTAAGTGCTCGCGAGGTATTGTGCCGGTGGTAGGCTTTCCCGAGCGGCGCGGGACATGTCAATGTTCCACTTGCCGGTCGCCCCCATGGCGAGCGTCAGCGCGAGCACGCGACGTTCCCAGTTGGCATGAAAAGGCGGCTCATTGGGCTCGGGCTGAACCGGGCCGAACGCCTGCATGCCGCCGAGCTCTTGTGCACCGTTCATGCGCGCCCCCGTTTCCGTTCGCCGGGCGTCTTCGGCAACCCCGTGCCGATCATCGAATCGCGCGTGACAAGTTCAACAAGCGCGTCTTCGCTCATGCCGTCCGTACCGGGCGGACGCATCGGCAACACCAGATAACGGACCTCGGCAGTGGAATCCCACACGCGAATTTCCACTTCGGGTGGCAGTTCGAAGCCGAACTCCTTCAATATGCCGCGCGGATCGATGACTGCGCGCGACCGGTACGGCGCTGACTTGTACCAGACCGGCGGTAGCCCGAGCACGGTCCAGGGGTAGCACGAGCAGAGTGTACAGACCACCATGTTGTGCACGGCCGGCGTATTCTCCAAGGCCACCATGTGTTCGCCCTGCCTGCCGGTATAGCCCAGGAACGCTATTGCTGCGGTGGCGTCGTCGAGCAGCCATTGCCTGTATGCCGGATCGCTCCAGGCCCTTGCGATGACGCGAGCACCGTTATGCGGTCCGACTTTGTGCTCATACGTCTCGATCACGATGTTGAGAGCAGCCGGGTCGACGTAACCCTTTTCTACCAGCAGAGATTCGAGCGCACGCACGCGCAAGTCCATCTCAGACAGTACGCTGCCCTCATGGTGCTCAGCATCGGTCTGCCGCCGCGCTGGCCGGGCTTCATGCAGATCATCGTGGCTCATCGAAGTTCGTCCCGAAGGATGCGAAACAAATCCAGTATGGTTTGCGAGGCGCGCGAATGCAAACCGGCCTAGTACCGAGTGCTCTGGCAATCATCGGATCACCAGATTGCGATCCA
>CAYPWK010000528.1:0-3939 GCA_964414365.1 uncultured Burkholderia sp. | reverse complement strand
GAGAGCCCTTCGAATCCTTCATGCCGGCCAGATGTTGAATCGCCCCGAGATACCGAATCGGGATCACCCAACCCGGCCCCAGGGGATGAGTGCTGCATTACGCTCACGCAAAGAGCTTATCCATCGTGATCGGCAAATCGCGCACCCGCTTGCCCGTCGCATGCCAGATTGCGTTCGCGACCGCAGCAGCCACGCCGACCACACCGATTTCGCCGACGCCCTTCACACCGAGCGGATTGACGATCTCATCATGCTCGTCGACGAAGAGCACATCGATGTCATGTATATCGGCGTTAACGGGAAAGTGATACTCGGATAGGTTGTGGTTCATCGGCCGGCCAAGCTCGTGGTCGAACTGTCCGTGCTCTTGCAGAGCCATGCTGATACCCCAAACTACGCCACCCGATACCTGACTGCCCGCAGTCTTCGGATTCACGATGTGTCCGGCTGCCACCGCACTCACCACGCGTGTGACGCGCACGGTGCCCAGCGCTTCGTCGACGCGCACCTCGACGAATACGGCCGAATGTGTCGCCATCGAATATTGCTGTTGTTTCTCCTCCGGCTTCACGCTGACGAGTGCGTCAAGCCTATCCACGCCCGCATGCGAAAAAAGCTCCCGCAGCGGCAAGCGCTCATTTTGGCGGTCTGCCAAAGTTACGCATTCACCGTCGATACGAATGGCGTCGTCGTTAGTATTGCTAAACGCATCGCCGCCTTTATCTCGCACCAGTGTGGCAATCTTGCCGCGCAGGCTGGTGCACGCTGCGTGAACCGCGCTGCCGACCGACGAAACGGTCCAAGAGCCACCTTCGATCGGCGCTTTGGGCAAACGGCTATCGCCGAGCCGAAACTCCACTGCTTCGAGCGGCACGCCAAGCGCATCCGCTGCAAGCTGCGTCATGACCGTATAGGTACCTGTGCCGATGTCGGCCGTCGAACTGGCCACCACAACGTGCCCATCCGCCGCGATCTCAGCCACCGCCGCCGACGGGCTTTGCATCGCGTCCCATACACCGGTCGCCATTCCCCAGCCAACCCAGTCCGAACCTTCCCGCCGCGAGCGAGGGCCGAGTGGACGCCCGGCCCAACCGAAACGCTCCGCCCCTCGTTCATAGCATTCGCGTAACGCCTTGCTGGAGAACGGCAGCTTTTTGTTACCGTCACACTCGGCATAGTTGATGAGCCGCAGTTGCAAGGGATCGATCCGCAACGCTTCGGCGAGCTCGTCCATGGCAACCTCGAGCGCAAACAAGCCCTGCGTGGCGCCCGGCGCCCTCATATCGGCCGGCGTGGGCACGTCGAGCTTGCTGACCTTATAGTCGAGCTTCACGTTATCGCACGTATAAAGCTGACCCGCCCAGTTGACGACGACATCGCAGTAGTCCTCGTACTGAGACGTTTCGGAGACGGCCTCGTGGATTACCGCCTGCAACTTGCCATCACGGCTTGCGCCAAGCGCGACGCGTTGCACGCTCATCGGCCGATGAGCGAACGTGAACATCTGCTGGCGTGTGAGTACGACGCGGACCGGACGCTTCAAGTCGCGCGCCGCCATCACGGCGAGCGGCAGATGGTATTGCGGACGCAAGCCCGAGCCGAAGGCGCCGCCGACGAACCGCGAGATGACGTCGAGCTGGTCTTCGGAAATGCCGAAGACCCCCGACAGGTACTGCTTCGTATTCATCACGCCTTGCGTCTTTTCATAGACTGTCAGCTTGCCGGACGGGTCGGGAACCACAGTACAGCCATGCAATTCCATCGGGTTGTGGTATTCGGTCGGTGTCGAATAGCGGCAATCGACCGACACTGCAGCGCTTTTGAGCGCGGCGTCCGCATCGCCACGCGGCGGGGGCGGCGGGTCGAAGCCGCCTTTCTCCTGCGATGGCGGGTAGGCATCGCTCAATGCTTCGTCGAGATCTGTCCTATGCGGCGTGCGCTCGTAAGTCACCTCGACGAGCGACGCGGCATGGCGCGCAAGCTCGAAGCTCTCCGCGACGACAAGCGCCACTGGCTGGCCGCTGTACCAGATCCTGTCGTCCCACAGCGGGATAAACTGCATGCCGCCCGGCGCGATCTGATCCTTCCACGCAGCATCGACAAACGGCAGGTCCGGGCGATTCACGTGAGTGAGCACCATCAGTACGCCGGGCACCTCCAATGCGCGCGCCGGTTCAATTGAAACGATCCGTCCGCTCGCAATGCGACTCGAGACGACGAAGCCGTACGTCAAGCCGCCGGCGTGAAAATCGGCCGCGTAACGCGCCGCGCCCGTCACTTTCAATCTGCCGTCGACGCGGCGGACCGGCGTGCCGCTCGTTCCCTTTGGGCCGCCGGATGTTCGTTCGAGGTTTGTCGTCGAATTCATGATTGCCTTTCCGATTCAGCGCCGAATGAACGTTTCGCCGCGATTTCGAATGCGCGGACGATGACCCGCGTGGTCAGCTCGATCTTGAACGCGTTGCCGGGCCGCCCGCGCGCGTCGCGCACCATCGAGCCGGCGAAGTCGCGCACCGCCACGGGCGAGAGTGTCTTGCCGCGTAGCGCGGCTTCGGTATTGCGATCGCGCCATGGCTTGTGAGCGACGCCGCCCAATGCGCAACGAACATCGTCGATGCGATCGCCGTCGACTTTCAACGCGACGGCGGCGGAAACTAGCGCGAACGCATACGACGCGCGGTCGCGCACCTTCACATAGGCGTGGTGCTCGGCAAAGCGCTCCGGCGGCAATTCGATGGCGACGACGAGTTCGTCGTCGCCCAGATTGGAGTCGATATGAGGCGTGTCGCCGGGCAGACGATGAAACTCGGCGAACGGCAGCACGCGCTCTCCGCCATCGCCCATGACGTGCACTTTCGCGTCGAGTGCCGCGAGCGCCACGCACATGTCGGACGGATGCACGGCAATGCAGTGCTCGCTCGTTCCGAGGATCGCGTGAATGCGGTTGACACCGTTCATCGCCGGGCACCCGGTGCCTGGTTCGCGCTTGTTGCAAGGGGTGCCCGCATCGTAGAAGTAGTGACAACGGGTCCGTTGCAGCAGATTGCCGCCCACCGTGGCCACGTTGCGTATCTGCGGTGAAGCGCCCGCGAGAATCGCCTCGGCGAGAAGCGGATAACGTTCGCGAATCAACTCGTGATATGCGACGGCACTGTTCGTTGCGAGCGCCCCGATTTTGAGGCCGCCGCCAGGCGTGGGCTCGATTTCCTTCATCGGCAAGCGTCTGATATCGACGAGACGCTCGGGACGCGCAACGCCCTCTTTGACCAGATCGACGAGATTCGTACCGCCCGCAAGAAACGCAGCGGCATGCGTTCGGTGCGCATGGAGCGCGTCCGCCACATCGGCCGCACGCGTATAGGAGAAGCGGTTCATGAGCGGCTCCGCTGCGCCGGCGTGAGCGCTGCTTCATTTGCGCTGCCGTTGCCGGCCGCGTCGGCGCCCGCGTCGCCGCCCCCGCCGATCTGACGTAGGACCTGCAACACCGCCTGTACGATGCCGGGATAGGCACCGCACCGACATAGGTTGCCGCTCATCAGTTCCCGGATGTCGTCCGCCGAACGCACATGACCTTCGTCCAGCATACCGACGGCCGAGCAAATCTGCCCTGGCGTACAGTAGCCGCATTGGAAGGCATCATGTTCGATGAACGCCAGCTGCATCGGATGAAGGCTATCGCCTTGCGCGAGGCCTTCGATGGTGACAATCTCCGCGCCATCGTATGACGCCGCTAGCGCGAGGCAGGTATTGATTCGCTGGCCATCGACGAGTGCCGTGCAGGCGCCGCATTGGCCGTGGTCGCACCCTTTCTTGCTGCCGGTTAACTGGCACTGTTCGCGCAAAAGGTCGAGTAATGTCGTCCACGGCTCGACTTCGAAACGCCGCGAGGCACCGTTGATTTCGAGCGCGAGCGGCACGCGCTCCACATTGTTGGGTGCA
>CAYPWK010000527.1:0-3941 GCA_964414365.1 uncultured Burkholderia sp. | reverse complement strand
CTTCACTTCGAGCTCGCTGCTTAACCCGCCCCGAAAGCGGTTCGTCGTCAAGTCCACCGCGTTTTGCATGTCTCGAACGGTTGCATCGAGAACGTCCCGTTCGGCGTCGATCTCGCGTAGGCTGTAGCAGTCCATCGCGACGTCGGCTTCAACGGCGAGGCGAACGAATCGCAGGTCGGCCGCGGAGGCCTGCTCTGTTGCGTTGGCGGCATTGAGCGAGCTCCGCACGCGACCCCACGCGTCGACTTCGTAGCTCAAGAAAGCCGGGAATTGGAAATCGTTATAGGTCGCCGGCCTTCCGTTGGTGTTCCCATTGATTCCATTGTTGGGCCGGTTCTGAGCTTCACGAGTTCGCGAAGCGCTGGCTCCCAGGCTGATCGTGGGAAACAGGAAAGAGCGCGCGTATCTCGCACCCGCGTCGGCTTGCTCAACGCGCGCCACAGCCAGTTTGATGTCCTGGTTGGCAGCATCAGCTTCGCTCTCCATCCGAGCCAGCTCGGGGTCCTTGAAAACGCGCCACCAATCGCTGTAGGCGATGTCCGGTGTGCCTGAATCCGGGGAGCCACCCTCCTTGAATTGCGTCGGGACGGGCGGTGTCGGTTGGTGATATTTCGGACCGACCATACATCCTGTGATAGACAGGACCGCCAGCGCAAGAGTTGCAGCCGGCCACAATGTGATTGGGCGATACATATCTAACTCCCTTTTTGTGTCGTATTGTGTGTCGGAGAAGCGGTCTCGACGGCAACGCGCATTCCGTTGGTTAATGAGTCCGGCGGATTCGCGACCACAGCGTCGATCGATCGGACTCCCGCCATAATTTCGATCGTGTCCCCGAAATCATGCCCAAGCGTCACTTTTCGAAGCTCGATCTGATTGTGTCCGTTCACGATGCCCACTTGCGGACCATCGGCCTGGAACAGTATCGTGCTCGACGGAAGCACCAGCGGCACAACGTTAAGGGGAAGCTGAAAGTGCACGTTCGCGTACGCTCCAGGAAGCAGTTCCCCCGATGGATTGGGAACGTCGAGCTCGACCGTGAGCGTACGAGACGTCATGTCGATCGAATCCGCGGTCCGCGTAACCGAAGCCGCGAACTTGCGGTTCGGGAGCGAAATTACATCCATGGACGCTTTTGTGCCTGGCTTGACCTGGCTGCTGAACTCCTCTGGCACGGTGACAAATACCCGCACGACGTTGTTCTGGGAAATGCGGAACAGCTCCCGTCCGACACCGGCGTTCCCCGCGTTCACCAGATCGCCGAAATCCGTCTTCCTTTCCGTAATCACGCCATCAAACGGCGCGACGATCTTTTCGTAGGTCTGCATCTGATCGAGCCTGCCTACGGCGGCGGTGGCAGCCTCAACATTTGCCTCCTGCGCAGCGAGATTCTGGTTGTTCTGGTCTACCTCCTGCTGCGACACGGAGTTGGTCTTGATCAGTTCCTGATAGCGAGGCGCCGTGACTTTGGCGAGCGTCAGGCTGGTCTGCGCCTGATTCAGCATCGCCCGGGCCTGGTTCAACTGCTGATCGACTTCTGGCGCATCGATCTCGGCAAGCAACTGGCCCTTCGTAACGTGCGCGCCGATATCTACGTACCACGTGCGAACGTAGCCGTCGACCCGAGCGTAAACCGGGGACTGCGAGAATGCCTGTATCATTCCCGGCAGAGTCAGATCCGAGCTCGCCTTACCGCGTGCGGCGTGGATCACACGAACCGGCTGAACATCAAGCGCCTTTGTCGTGTTCGCAAGCTGCTGAGTTTCTTTGGCTCGAGTTTGCATTCCAAAGAAGGCCGAACCCGCAAGCAGTACTGGAATCACAAGAAACCACACCAATCGTTTTCCGCTTCGTGGTTTGTCTTTTGATAGATCTTGAGTTTGATTCATAACGTCCTCACGCATGTTGATTCTTTTGGTTGCGAATAATCGCAAATACAGTCGGCACGAAGAACAGAGTGGCGACGGTCGCAAAGAGCAGGCCGCCGATCACCGCGCGGCCGAGCGGGGCGTTCTGCTCGCCGCCCTCGCCCAGCCCGATCGCCATCGGGACCATCCCGATGATCATGGCGAGCGCCGTCATGATGACTGGCCTCAATCTAGTCGAGCCAGCCTCCAGCGCCGCCTGCAAGGCATCTTTGGTTTCCGCGAACCGTTCATTGGCGAAGCTGATCACCAGCACGCTGTTCGCTGTGGCGACACCCATGCTCATGATGGTTCCCATAAGCGCGGGCACGCTCAGAGTGGTGTGCGTCAGGTACAGCATCCAGACGATTCCTGCTAGGGCCGCCGGCAACGCCGTGATAATGATGAACGCTTCGCTCCACGACTGAAAATTGACGACGATCAGGAGGTAAACCAAGACGATTGCGAAAGCGAGTCCGGCGCCCAGTCCGATGAACGACGAACGCATCGTGGCAACTTGACCGCGCGTCACCATGGTGCTCCCCTTCGGCAACTCCTTTTGCGCCCCGGCCGTGATCTTCGCGATGTCCGAAGCTACTCCGCCTAAATCGCGGCCTTGTGTGCTGGCGTAAATGTCAATCGTCCGCTGCACGTTGTAGTGGCTGACCACCGCGGGTTCCTGAGCCCGGCTCATCGCCGAGAGATTTTCGAGGAGCTGGGGAGCCGGTGACGACGGCGAGTTGATCGGAATCGTCCGCAGCGTGTCGATCGAATTCACCTTGTATTGCGGCGTCTGAATCGCGATCGGGTAGCTGACGCCATTCGGTGAAAGCCAAAAGTTGGGAGCCGTCTGAAAGCTCGAGCTCAAGGACGTGAGAACATTGGTCGCCACGTCCCTCTCACTCAAGCCGACCTGCTGGGTCCTCACGCGATCGACTGCGAGATCGAGCCGCGGCTGGTTCAACAATTGGTGTACGTGGACATCGACGGCACCCGGCACAGCTCGAATCTGTTGCGTCATTTTGGCCGCCAGCGCGAAATTGTTCGGCATATCGGCGCCGACGATCTGAATGTCGATGGGCGCCGGAAGGCCAAAATTCAAAGTCTGCGTAACGATGTCGGCGGGCTCAAAGAAGAATCCGGTGGCCGGGAACTGTTTCGGCAGCTCTTCGCGGAGCTTTTCGATATACCCGGCAGTCGGATGATGATTTGCGTTGAGAGAGACCAGGATTTCCGCATCGTGGTTGCCCACGGTTTCGCTGTTGCTATAGGACAGATTGATGCCGCTAGTCGGCAAGCCGATGTTGTCCAAGATTCCACCCAACTCCGAGGCGGGAATCACCTGCCGGATGACGTCTTCGGCGCGGCTTGTGACGCGCGCGGTTTCCTCGATGCGCGTGCCGGTCTTCGCTCGAAGATGAAGACGGAATTGGCCGGCATCGACCGTGGGAAAGAAATCCTGACCCACTCGAGTGACGAGCAGCAAGCTGACCAGACAGAATCCCAGCAAGCCCGACGCGAACAGTTTGCGGTGATCGAGGCAGAGTTGGAGGAGGCTGGAATAGCTGCGGCGAAGCGCTTCGAAGCCGCTCTCGAAGGCATGGTGGACGCGCGAGAAGATGCCTTCCCGGTGCTCTGCGTCGGGGTTCGCGTGCCGGGCGGCTTCCTTTTTCATCAGGTACATCACCAGCGTCGGCACCAGCGTTCGCGAGAAGAAATAGGAGGCGAACAGCGCGAACACGACTGCTTCAGCCAGGGGCACGAAGAGATAGCGCGCGACTCCGGTCAAGAAAAACATCGGCACGAACACGATGCTGATCGCTAGCGTGGATACCAGCGCTGGGACCGCGATTTGTTCCGCACCATCGAGAATCGCCTGGTTCAGCTCCTTCTTCATCGCCATCTGCCGCTCGATGTTCTCGATGGTGACGGTCGCGTCATCCACGAGGATGCCAACAGCGAGCGCAAGCCCACCGAGCGTCATGATGTTGATGGTTTGGCCGAGCGCACTCAGGATCAGCAGAGAGGTAAGAATCG
>CAYPWK010000526.1:0-3942 GCA_964414365.1 uncultured Burkholderia sp. | reverse complement strand
CCAGGGCGCGATTAAGCTGGGCGCGCGGGCGTACTGTTTTCTTGGCTCCAGAATTTACCGCCGCCTTACAGTCCGGTGGGAATGCCGGCTCGACAATTTCTTGGGCATGCTTCATCTCGCTTGCGCCCTCATCCTGATGAGGCATTTATGAGATGGATCCTAGCCATCGTTTGCGCTGGCTTGGGCCTTGGAATGGCGCTGGCAGCCTTTGGCTTGAACTCGGTCATACCTGGTGCGAGTTCCTGCTAACCCAGTCCTCGTCCCATTGAAAGTAGCATTGGTGCTTTGAGGTTGGTGCGCGGCGATCTCGGCCACCGTCTTCTCCCCCGGATCGCCTCCAGAGCTACCCGTGTCTTGAACGCCGCTGAATGGTTCCGTCTTGGCTTCCTCATGGACTTCGTACCTCCGGTCACGTTGGCGCCCGGCCAGAACTCATTATACCCTTGTCCGAAAACCCGCAGCCAACTCTGAGCATTCGGCTCATCAATCCAGTTCTCAATCAACTTGCTGTCGAAATGTTGCGGAGTTCGTCGACGACCTCGGGAACCTCTCGAAGCGTCCAGTGAGCGCCACGTTGTCCTCACGCAGCTCTGCCAGCGAGCGGGTCGAGGATCCGCTGAATTCTCGCTATGTGACCAATCGAGTGCAGGGTCGAACCGCCGGTGGTTCTGATGCGCTCGGCAATCGGATCTGTCATCGCATAGAGTTGATCGGCTTGTTCGTCCAGCAGTAGATGGTAGTCTCTAAAGTGTGGGCCGCTCATATGCCAATGAAAGTTCTTCGTCTATAAATACAGTGCGAAGACGTCCGACAGGATCGCATTCATGCTTCCTGCGGTGTCATGGGACGCTATTGCACCCAAGTCGGTTGGCGTGTTGAGGGACGCACTCCGACGATGCTTCAAGTCACTTTTTTGGGTTTCACAGTTGGCCATGGCTTTTCCTCGTTCGACGGTAAGGGGACCCGGTCTCACGCTTAACGCATGCGACCAGGCGCCTGAGGACCTAAGACTCGATAAACGCTAAGAGATCGGCGTTGATCGTGTCTGGATTCGTGGTATGCATGCCGTGGCAAAAACCTTTATAGGTCTTTAGGATCGAGCCTTTGACCAACTTGGCGCTCAACGGACCCGCGTCGGCATAGGGGACGATCTGGTCATCATCGCCGTGCATTACAAGCGTCGGGACCGTGAACTTTTTCAGGTCCGGTACGAAGTCGGTTTGAGAAAACGCGACAATCCCGTCTGAGTGAGCCTTCGCGCTTCCCATCATGCCCTGTCGCCACCAATTCATGATGATGCCCTGGGACACTTTCGCGCCTGCCCGGTTGTAGCCATAAAACGGACCGGTTGGTACATCCAAAAAGAACTGCGCGCGGTTGCTGTTGGTCTGCGCCTGAAGGCCGTCGAAGACCTCCTTCGGTAAGCCTCCGGGATTTGCGGGTGTCTTGACCATGATGGGTGGCACCGAGCTGATGAGTACTGCCTTGGCGACGCGACTTTCGCCGTGCCTCCCGATATAACGAGTAACCTCGCCGCCGCCGGTCGAGTGGCCCACGTGGATTGCATTCTTTAAGTTAAGGTGAGCCGTCAGCGCCGCGAGGTCGTCTGCGTAATGGTCCATATCATGACCGGTGGCAACCTGCGTCGAACGACCGTGGCCACGTCGATCGTGTGCGATCACGCGGAAACCGCGGGCGAGAAAAAATGTCATCTGGGTGTCCCAGTCATCGGCGGTCAAAGGCCACCCATGTGAAAAGACAATCGGCTGACCGGTACCCCAGTCTTTATAGAATATGGTGACGCCATCTTTCGTCGTAATCGTGTCCATGTTCATGTCTCCGGAGTGTTGTGAAGCTCGCGTTCGGGTTGGTCAATTCGGCCGCGGCCGAAGGTACTGCCGTCGTCAGCAGCACCGCGGCACCTCCCGGCAGGACGTCCCGTCGGGAGACATCCGATGTAAAGCCATCACTATCCGCTTCGTTGTTCCGACTATTTGTCGTCCTTGTCTTACGCATCTCTGATCTCCTCTACTCTCATCGCGGTAATCCCTATTCAGTGCGCTTGAATCGGTTTGTGGTAGAATACCGACAACCCGACGCTGAATGCGCCGCGTGTCGACGTCTGCGTTGTCGATAGACCGACCGGCGGATAAGACGCCTTCGCTTATCCATTGAACTCCTTCAGCGGGATGGCGCACATGGGCGCAAACGACAAAAAACATGGCAAAAGTGTCACGACGTCGGCGCAAGCCCCTGTTGAAATCGGCCTCTTGATCTATCCGGACTGCCAACTGGCAGCCGTGCACGGTCTTACTGATCTGTTCCGCGTCGCGAATCGTCTAAGTGAGCAACTAATCGGATCAGCCCGCCGACAGATACGAATCAGTCACTGGAAATTGGACGAAGCGGGCCTTGAACCGGTGCGAGTCTTCGATACGCATAGCCTTGCGCATGGGCCACTGACCGCGCTCATTCTGCCCCCCAGCTTAGATGCGGAACCCGGCGGCAACGCCATTGCTCGTCATCTGTGTTGGCTTATCGCCCAACATAGCGCCGGCACCATCCTATGTTCTGTTTGTGCCGGCGCCTTCCTGCTCGCCGAGGCAGGCTTACTGAATGGACGCTCAGCAACGACCCACTGGATCCACGCGCAGTCCCTCGCGGCTCGTTTTCCGGCGGTCCGGATCGACACCGAGAAACTTATCATCGATGACGGGGACATTATCACTGCTGGAGGCGTGATGGCCTGGGTTGATCTCGGTTTGAATCTCATCGAGCGATTCTTGTCTCCGACCGTCATGCTTGCGACAGCGAGATTTTTTCTGGTCGACGCCGCGGGTCGCGAGCAGCGCTTCTACTCGAGCTTTGCACCACAATTGGGTCACGGGGACAAACGGGTACTGAAAGTTCAACACTGGCTGCAGCAGCACATTGCAGAAAGCCCCTCGGTTGCCGCCATGGCGACGCGGGTAAGTCTTGTGAAGCGAACCTTTCTGCGGCGATTCCACAAAGCCACAGGTATGACTCCGACGCGATATCTGCAGCATTTGCGCGTTGGCAAAGCTCGCGAGTCGCTCGAATTTTCGATGTTGACGATCAACGAGATTGCTTGGATGGTCGGTTATGAGGACCCAGGATCCTTCAGAAAGGTTTTTCAGCACACCATGGGACTGTCGCCTGGCGACTATCGGCGCCGATTCGGCATTGCGCGACAAGGCCAACGACCTGTCAAATCAGCAAAGGGAAGTCCAAAGGATTCGGCAAGCCCCAAAGATCAAGTTGCCCCACTGTAGTCACCCGCGGCGCCGCACAGGATGGCCGCGTCAGCGGTGTTGCAATCGCTAATTTGCAGCGCCGCTCAGGCTAATGCCCGGCGAGCGGATAACACGGGCTGTCGGCGTCCAGCATTCCGAAAAAAACGCCGAACGTCACGATCAGGACGATCACCACGGCCGCGGTTTTCATTTTGACACCTTCCTTGACTCACTCGAAGGCGCCTACCCAGCGAGACGCCGTCGGTGCAGCAGCTACGGCTTTTCTGTCGGGTCGGCCTTGTTGTCTACCATACAGTCAAAGATCCCGAACCCGCCGTTACGGCGCCACTCGGCCTCGGCTTCCGCCAGCATCTTCAGGCCGCGGTGTTCCGGATATTCGGCGGCGAGCTCGGTCCAGGTCTTCTTCGGTATCGGCTGGTCTTCCATGGCCGCTGACCATAGCGCAACTGGCGATCTGCCGCCGAGCTGGCTGGGGTGGTCCGTTGACCTGCGTCACAGAAAGATCGGGCGGAACTCGCTGTGTCCGCGTGTTTTAAAATCCAGCTTACACCCCTGCTCGAATCACGTGCGCCCGGTCGGACGCACCTCCTTGAGGATCTCCGCGACACCATTGGGGGACGGCTCCACTCCTCGGTGGAATGGCACCTCGTCGAAGATCTTCTCGCCC
>CAYPWK010000525.1:0-3943 GCA_964414365.1 uncultured Burkholderia sp. | reverse complement strand
ACGCGGGCCGTTTTGCCGAAGCAGCGGCCGTCTATCGACAGATTCTCGCCGTAGACCCCGATCATCCTGACGCCTTGCATCTGCTCGGCCTCGTTGCCTTGCACGAGGGCGACTACGCGACGTCGACCGATTTGATCATGCGTGCGCTCTCTCACCGCGAAAGCGAGATCTTTTACGGCAATCTCGGTTACGCATTTGCCGCGCGCGGCATGAAGGCCGCCGCCATCGAGAGCTTCTGTCAGGCGATCGTCCTCAAGGCGGACTATGTGCCGGCGCAAAACAATCTCGGCAACTTGCTGCGCGAAAGCGGTCAATTGGCGGCGGCCGCAGAATGCTTCAAGAGCGTGCTCCGCCTTCAGCCCGACAATGCCGAGGCCCACAACAATCTCGCCAACACGCTCGTCGATCTCGGCGAGCTCGATGCCGCGATCGATCATTATCGTCGGGCGATCGCGCTTTCGCCGTACCGGTTCGAGATACGCAGCAACCTGCTTTTCATCCTCGCCTACCGCGAGAATCTGAGCCAGGCCGAATATCTGGCCGATGCGACCGAGTTCCGCCGTGCACTCGAAACTACGGTCAAGCCGCGCACGGATTGGCGCGTGCCGCTCGCGTCCGAGCGGTCCGGACCGCTGCGCGTCGGGCTCGTCTCGGGCGATCTGAAAGTGCATCCGACCGGCTTCTTTCTCGAGAGCATTCTTGAGCATGTCGACCGACGGCGCGTCGAATTCGTCGCCTATCCGACGCGGCGCTTCGAGGATTTCCTGACCGCGCGCATCAAGCCTCGTTTCGCCGAGTGGACGAGTCTCGCAGGTCTTTCCGACGAACTCGCCGCGCGCCGCATTTGCGACGACCGAATCGATATCCTCGTCGATCTTTCGGGACACGCAAATTTCAATCGCCTGTCGCTCTTCGCCCGGCGGCCCGCACCGGTGCAGGCGACGTGGCTCGGCTACTTCGCGACAACGGGCCTGACGTCGATCGATTACATTCTCGGCGATCCTCAAGTATTGCCGCCCGGATGCGACGATCAGTACTCCGAAAGAGTCTGGCGGCTGCCTGACAGCTATCTCTGCTTCACCCCCCCCGACTACGACGACGTAGCCGTGGGCGAGCTGCCTATGCTGACGCGTCACTATGTGACGTTCGGCTGTTTCAACCACCTGATGAAGATGAACGACGGCGTCGTCGCCGTATGGGCGCGGATTCTCCGCGCGGTGCCGGGCTCGAGGCTCTTTCTGAAGACAAAGCAACTCGGAGACGAGGGCGCGCGCCAAGCGACGCTCGCGCGATTTGCGGCCGCGGGCATCGAGCCGGAGCGTCTCATCCTCGAAGGTGCCTCGCCGCGCAAAGCGTATTTCGAGGCTTATCGCAGCGTCGATATCGCGTTGAGCCCGTTTCCCTATCCGGGCGGGACCACGAGCGTCGAGGGGCTCTGGATGGGTGTGCCCGTGCTTTGCCGCCGCGGCGACCGGTTTCTTTCGAACATCTGCGCCAGCATGCTTCACTCGGCAGGGCTCGTGGGCTGGATCGCAGAGGACAACGATGAGTATGTGGCAAAAGCCGTCGCATTCGCGAACGATCCGCATGCGCTGGCCGAACTACGTAGCGGACTTCGCGAGAGGCTGATCGCCTCGCCCCTGTGCGACGCGAGGCGTTTCGCGCGCCATCTAGAAGCGGCGTTCGAAGGAATGTGGCGGGAGCGTATGGGCGAACTCGCGGGCAAATCGGCAGGAAACCTAAGCGTTTCGCCGACGGAGTGTTTGCGATGAATCCAGGGAGTACGGCGCAAGAAAGATGCGGGGCAGCCGCCAGAGCGGGCGTGCAAGACGCGGCCCGCCTTATGACCCAAGCGCTGATCCATCACCAGGCAGGGCGCCTTACCATGGCCAAAGCGCTATATTCACAGATCCTCGCGCTCTCGCCCAAGCACGCCGACGCGCTCCATTTTATGGGGCTCCTCGCTTGCCAGATCAAGCAGCACGAAGCGGGACTCGCTTTGATGCGTGAGTCTATCGCGATTCATCCGAACGCCGTCTACAACAATAACTTTGGGAACGCCTTGCGCGAGGCCGGCAAGTTGGCCGAAGCGATCGCTGCCTATCGTCAAGCGGTTGGGCTCAAGCACGACTACGCGGAGGCTCATAACAATCTCGGCAACGCGCTGCGTGAAGCGGGAGAGCCGCGTGCCGCGCTCGAAAGCTGCGCGCAGGCAATCGAGCTGCGCCCGGGCTATGCGGAGGCCTACAACAACCTCGGCAATGCACTCAAGGATGTCGGCGAGCTCGATGCCGCCGCCGCGAGCTACGGCAAGGCCATCTCGTCGAAGCCGGCCTTCGCGGAGGCACACCTGAACCTCGGCCACGTGCGCAAGGCGCAAGGCGACACGGAGGCGGCATTCGAGTCGTACCGAACGAGCGTTGCGCTTGCTCCGAACCTCGCCGCCGCGCACGACAGTCTTGCCACGCTGCTTTTACATCGCGGCAATATAGATGAGGCGATCGAGGGATATCGACGTGTCGTCGAGCTCGAGCCCGCTTCGGCCGAGGCGCTCAATACTCTCGGCAATACGCTCAACAATGCGGGTCGCCCCGGGGAGGCCGTGCCTTTCTATGAGCGGGCGATCGCGCTCAAGCCCGAGTTCGCGGACCCGTACCATAACCTCGCGAATGCGCTGCGCCGGCTAGGCGTGCCGACGCGCGCCGTCGAATTCGCCCGCCGCGCAATCGAGTTGCGCGGCGGGGACTCGCCATCGTTTCATAACAACCTCGGGGCGATCCTCGCTGATCTCAACCAGTTCGACGCGGCATTGCAGTCACATCGCAATGCGCTCGCGATCGATCCCGACTTCGGCGAATCGCATACGTGCGTTCTGTTCGGGCAATCGTACATCGCGAACTGGTCGGCCGAAACGCATCTGGCCGATGCGCGTTACTTTGGCGAGCGAATGACGGCGCGCGCGCAGCCGTTTACACAGTGGCCGGCGCTTGAAGCCATGAGCCAAGCCGCGTCAGGCGCGCGGGAGCCGGGAGCCTCGCATCGGCGAGAAAGACCGCCGCTGAAAGTCGGCTTCGTTTCGGCCGATTTTCGCAAGCACCCTGTCGGCTATTTCCTCGAGTGCGTGCTTACCCAGCTCGACCGTACGCGGATCGAGCCGATCGCTTACTCAAACGGATTGCACAACGACGAACTGACGGCGCGCATCAAGCCGCGCTTCGCCACCTGGCGCCATGTCGCCGACATGGACGATGCAACGCTAGCGCAGCGGATCCACGACGACGGCATCGACATTCTCGTCGACCTGGCCGGACACACGGGGCGCAACCGGCTGCCGATGTTCGCATGGCGCCCCGCGCCGGTTCAGGTGAGCTGGCTCGGCTACTTCGCGACGACGGGCCTCGCCGAAATCGACTACGTGCTGGCGGATCCGCACGTCGTGCCGCCGGGCGAGGAAGAGCAATACGTCGAGCGGATATGGCGGCTGCCCGATTGCTATCTCTGCTTTACGTTGCCCGATGAAGTGGCGCCCGTTTCGCCGCTGCCCGCGTTGAAGAACGGCTACCTGACGTTCGGCTGCTTCAACAATCACAAGAAGCTCAACGATGGCGTCCTTGCTGTTTGGTCGCGCGTGTTGCACGCGCTGCCGGACTCGCGTCTGCTGCTCAAGAATCATCAGTTGAGCGAAGCGATGATTCGCGGCGAAACGCTTGCGCGCTTCGCCGCGCAGGGAATCCGAGCGGAACGTTTGATTCTGGAAGGCCCTTCGCCGCGCGATGAGTATTTCGCGGCTTATCATCGCGTCGACTTCGCGCTCGATCCGTTCCCTTATCCGGGCGGGACGACGAGCGTCGAAGGCCTCTGGATGGGAGTGCCGGTGCTAGGCCGCCGCGGCAATCGATTCCTCGCGCATCTTGGAGAGATGGACATGCAAACCGTCGGACTG
>CAYPWK010000524.1:0-3956 GCA_964414365.1 uncultured Burkholderia sp. | reverse complement strand
TCGAGCCTATTGACTGCAGTCAATAGGCTTGACTATCTCCCGCGCCGAACTATGTCCAGCTTAGGTTGAAAGGCCTCGTTGTTCGTGAAGATGCGGCTTGGGCGCTCAACATTGGCATGCTTCTTTTCGGGCACTTCCGCCTGAAAGGAGAAGACCGTGGAGCATTCCTATGTGAGCGCCAAGACGATGGCCTGCACCGTCGGAGGCCCGACATCTGAGCACCTTGTCGCATTCGTCGAGTGGCTGGTCGAGCAACAATATTCGGAGAGTTATGCATTTCTGATTGTCCGACAGGCGCTTGCATTTGGGCGATGGTGCAACGATAGGCGGCTTTCATTGTGTGCCTTGAAAGACAGCGACATCGCACGGTACCAGCGGCTGCGATCGCGGCATCGTTCGAGATGCTTCGAAACCCGACGCCGGGAGCTGCGCGCGTTGCAACTATTGATGAACTACTTGCGTGATCGGGGCGTGTGTCTTGCCTCCCCAACGCTCGCGACGGCCGCTGACAAAGTTATCGAAGAGTTCGCGTTGTGCCTGCGGCGTGAGCAGGGGTTAGCGGAAATGACTGTCGAAAACTATGCGAGGTGGGTACGCAGATTCCTGGTGTGGCGTTTCGGTCGCGGAGATATTTGCCTGTCTGATGTTCGCGTAACCGACGCCGCAACATTCATTCAGAGCGAAGCAAAGCGCATGAGGCCGGCCGCGCTGAAGAATATTGCCAACGCTTTGAGGTCGTTCTTCCGTTACTCCCAGTCTCGCGGGGAGGTCTCCGCGGGACGCGTGGCAAGCGTGCCAACGGTAGCCACCTGGGCGAGCACGCCCGCTATCCCGAGAGCCATCTGCGCAGAACACGCACAGCGCGCAATCGACAGTTGCGACCGACGGAGTGCCGTGGGGCTACGCGATCGCGCCGTGCTATTACTTCTGGCGCGGCTCGGGCTGCGCGCCTGCGAGATCGTCAGGCTGACGCTGGACGACATCGATTGGGATCGTGCTCAATTGCGTGTGCTCGGAAAAGGTGGGCGCGAGAGCCTTCTTCCATTGGCCACTGATGTTGGTGAAGCGATCGCTGACTATCTGCAGCACGGGCGGCCCGCCAGTCCAGATCGGCACCTCTTCCTCCGTTCTGTAGCGCCGATAGGCGGATTGATGGAGGGCTCAGACGGGATTGGCACGATTGTGCGTCACGCAATCCTACGAGCCAAAGTCGACGCGCCTCATCGCGGTTCGCATCAGTTCCGGCGTGCTTTGGCTGTACGCATGTTGCAGCTCGGCGCGTCGCTTCCTGAGATTGGCCGGGTGCTACGCCATCATAGCGTGCAGTCCACCAGCATTTACGCGAAGGTGGATCTAAACACACTCCGAACGTTGGCGATGGCCTGGCCGGGAGGTGTGCTATGAACACGCTTCGTGGAGGACTCCGAGAGTACCTTGATCTGCGCCGCAGCCTTGGCTTCAAGATGCGCGAGGCCAGCCGGCAGTTGCTTCAGTTCGTCGACTTCATGGAAGCACGGCGGGCGGAGTACATCAGCAATGGCCTGGCGATCGAATGGTCGCAACGTCCTTCGGTTCAACCCGCCGAGTGGGCCAGGCGACTTTGCTTTGTACGCGGCTTTGCCCGATATCGCAGCGCCACCGATAGCCGCACTGAGATTCCACCAGTAGGCCTGCTGCCGCACCGTTCCACTCGGGCCAGACCGTATCTGTACACGGACCAGGAAGTGAAAAACCTCATGGAGGCAGCACTGAAATTGCCGGTGGCCTGGCCATCGACGCCGCTGCGGCCGTGGGTGTTTTACTGCCTTATCGGCTTACTCAGTGTCACGGGCATGCGCATCGGGGAGGCAATGGGTCTTGAGCTGGATGACGTGGATCTTGAAAACGCTGTTCTCACGATTCGCGGCGCAAAGCAAGGTCGTTCGCGCCTGGTCCCCATTCATGCGACCACCTGTGCCGTGCTGGCAGAGTACCTTAGGCGCCGCGAGCAGTTCTTCGGTCATCCGGTCTCCCCTTACGTCTTTGTTAGCGGCCGCGGAACCCGGCTGGATATGGGTCGCGTTCATCGGGTGTTCTACGCGCTATCGCGGCAAACTGGTTTGCGGGCAGAAGGTGCCAGCAAAGGACCGCGGCTGCACGATTTCCGTCACCGCTTCGCTGTCGAAGTGCTGACACGTTGGTATCGATCTGAGGAAGATGCCTGGCGCCTGTTGCCGCTTCTGTCGACTTACCTCGGGCACGTATACGTAGCCGGTACCTACTGGTATCTGAGCGGCTCGCCCGAGTTGATGGCACAGGCGATGGACCGGTTCGAACGTCGCTGGGGAGGCTCATCATGACACGCGAGCCTAGTTTCGCCGTCCTGCTGGAGAAGTTTTTTATCCAGCGCCTGATCCAACAGCGTCAGGCGAGCGTACATACGATTGCATCGTACCGCGACACATTCCGGCTGCTGCTTGAGTTTGCCCAGCGGCACTTGCATAAAGCGCCATCCAGCCTGGCCCTGGAAGACGTCGACGCGCCGCTGGTCTCGGCCTTCCTTGATGAACAGGAAAAGGTCCGGAAGGTGACGGCCCGAACGCGCAATCTGCGCCTAACGGCAGTGCATTCGTTCTTCAAATATGCGGCGTTCGAGACGCCATCACACGCTGCGCACATCCAACGGGTGCTGGCCATTCCGGCAAAACGGTTTAGCCGAACTCTGGTGTCCTTCCTGAGCCGGCAGCAGGTCGATGCCTTGCTGGCCGCACCCGACCAGAATACTTGGTCAGGTCGTCGTGATCACGCACTGTTGCTGCTGGCGGTTCAGACAGGGTTGCGCCTGTCAGAACTAACCAACCTTCAACGCGAAGATCTATATATCGGCATCGGCGCGCATGTGCGAGTAATTGGCAAGGGGCGTAAGGAGCGTTGTACGCCGCTGAGCAAGAGCACACGCGCAGTGCTGGCCGCCTGGCTTCGCGAGCCTTCGCGGGCCAAAAATCAGCCGCTGTTCCCTAATGCGCGAGGCGGTCAGCTGAGCGCACACGGCGTACATTACCTCGTTCACAAGCACGTCGCAGCCGCCGCAAAAGAATGCCCGTCGCTGAAAAACAAGCGCGTAAGCCCACACGTATTGCGGCACACGACTGCAATGGACCTACTGCAAGAAGGCGTCGACCCGTCGGTTATTGCACTGTGGCTTGGTCACAAACGGTGGAAACTACACAAATCTATCTCGACGCCAATCTGACGTTGAAACAGGAGGTTCTTGACAGGACTACGCCCCCTAACGGGAAGCCAGGACGGTATCGACCAGATGACAGATTGCTGGCGTTTCTGAAAAACTTGTGACCAGATTCTATGTCCCGCTTAGCGCTCGGCCGCGCGTTACCGTACCACGGTACTCTGCGCACCGGGACATAGTTCGGCGCGGGAGATAGTCCAGCTTGCTATGTCCGAGAAGCAGTTGGACCGCACGGAGGTTCTTCGTCCGACGATAGATCAGCGACGCCTTAGTCCGGCGCATCGTATGCGTGCCGTACGCCGTGTCATCCAATCCGATCGACGCCACCCAGTGATGCACGAGGCGCGCATATTGACGCGTTGAGAGATGCGGCGACTCATGCTGGCGGCTCGTGAAAAGAAAGTCTGATGCTCCAAGACCGGCCGCCTTGATCCATGCAGCGACGCTATCCCGCGTTTGCTGCTCGGTAATCTCGAACTGAACCGGCCGCTGCGTTTTCTGTTGCATGATCGTCGCCCGAGTGGCGACGTGCTCCCCGTGGCATACATCGCGAACCTCGAGTTTTGTCAGGTCGCATGCGCGCAGCTTGCTGTCGATGGCCAGGTTGAACATGGCAAGGTCTCGCACGCTCGCCGAAAGCTGCAGACGGATGCGAATGGCCCAGATCTCCTTGAGCTTCAGGGGTGGCTTCCGCCCCGTCAACCGCCCTTTGTTCCACGGCACTCTGGCC
>CAYPWK010000523.1:0-3985 GCA_964414365.1 uncultured Burkholderia sp. | reverse complement strand
GCTTGAGTGCGTCCGCGCTATCCGCTTCGAAGCGCATGACGACGACAGGCGTCGTATTGGACGAGCGGGCCAGCCCGAACCCGTCCGGATACTCGACGCGCAGGCCGTCGATCGTGACGACTTCGTCCGCGCCGGTGAAGCGCGCTTCCTTCTGCAGCTTTGCGATCAGCGTAAAGTTCTCGCCTTCTTCGAGCTTCAATTGCAGCTCGGGCGTCGAAAGCGAGTTCGGCAGATCGTTGAGTGTCTTGCTCGGGTCTTTCTCGCGCGAGAGCAGCTCGAGCAGCCGGGCGCCCGTGTAGAGCCCGTCGTCGAAGCCGTACCAGCGGTCCTTGAAGAACACGTGGCCGCTCATCTCGCCGGCGATCGGCGCACCCGTTTCGCGCAGCTTCGCCTTCACGAGCGAGTGCCCCGTCTTCCACATCAACGGCTCGCCGCCGTGCTCGCGAACCCATTTCGCGAGATTGCGCGTGCACTTCACGTCGTAGATGATCTTCGCACCGCGATTGCGCGAGAGAATCTCGCTTGCGAACAGCATGAGCTGGCGGTCCGGATAAATGATCTGTCCGTCTTTCGTGACCACGCCGAGACGATCGCCGTCGCCGTCGAACGCGAAGCCGATCTCGGCATCCGTTTCCTTCAGCGCGCGAATGACGTCCTGCAGATTCTCGGGGTGCGCGGGGTCCGGGTGATGGTTCGGAAAGCTGCCGTCGATATCCGTGAAGAGTTCGACGAGCTCGCAGCCGAGCGCCTTGAAAAGGCGCGGCGCCAAGCCGCCCGCCACGCCGTTGCCCGTATCGACGACGAGCTTCATCGGCCGCGCGAGCTTCACGTCGCCGACGATGCGCTCGATGTAGGCGTCGGCGATGTCGTATTCGAAATAACGGCCATCGCCCGCGCTGAAGTCGCCGTCGACGATGCGCTTGTACAGCGCCTGGATCTGGTCGCCGTAGATCGCCGCGCCGCGCAGCACCATCTTGAAGCCGTTGTAGTCGGGCGGGTTGTGGCTGCCGGTCACGACGATGCACGAATCGACCGACCGCTCGCCGCCCGGAAGCGCGAGCGGCACGCTTGCGGCGAAGTAGCCGACCGGCGTCGGCACCATGCCGACATCGACGACGTCGACGCCCGCTGCGCGCAAGCCGTCGGCCAACGCCGCCGAGAGCGACGGGCCGGACAAACGTCCATCGCGCCCGATGACGACAGCATCGCCGCCCTGCGCGCGAATCTCGCTGCCGAACGCCCGGCCGATCAGACGGGCGACGTCGACATCGAGCGTCTTGCCGATGACACCGCGAATGTCATACGCCTTGAAGATGGATTGCGAAATCATTTGGATAGGCTCTCTTGGCTATTCAAAGAAAAAATGCGGTTAGCCCTGCGGCGAGCGTAGCGTCCTTCACAAAAAAGAAACATAAAAGGCGCTCGCATACGCGCACGGTACGGTGATGAGCACACCGGTCACCGGCCTCGACTCTGCCGCCGCCGCACGAAAGTGCGCAGGGATTTCCCACTTATAATTGCCGTTTTTCGACTGACGCACGACGCGCTCATTTTAATGCCTAGACGCTCCCCCGCCGGACAATCGTTAGCCGACGCCGTCTTTCCGGCTTATTTCGCCACGCCGGACGCGCCGGCCGTGCTCCGGCGAGCGGGTGCCACGTCGAAACGGCGAGCAAGATTCCTGCCGCGCGTCGAATGCTGAAGCGCTTCGCGAACCAGAACGTCGCGAAGGCCGTCGCGAACATCGTCTGGCTCGGGCTCGAACGGCTCACGCAAATTGCCGTCGCGATCGCCATCAGCGGCTTGCTCGCACGCTACTTCGGGCCTGACGTCTTCGGCAAATGGCAATACGCCAACACACTGCTGCTCGTGCTCGCCCCTGTGACGTGGGTATGCGGGGCGGAAATCCTCGTCCCGACGATCGTGCACCGGTCGCCTTCCGATTTAGGCGTGGTGCTCGGCAGTGCGTTCGCGCTGCGAATGACCGTCTCGGTGCTCGCGCTCATTGCGACGTGGATCGGCATCGCCGCGGGCGCGACCGATCCGCTTGTCGGCGCAATGTTGGCCGGCCTTGCGGTCACGATGCTGTTCCGCGAGCCGTTCATCGGCGTCATCAACTCGTGGCTGCAAAGCATGACCTACAGCAAGCCGCAGCTGGTGACGAGCATCGCGACCGCACTCATCAAGGCCGGGCTCGTTTATCTGTTTGTCCGCCTTGCCGTCTCGCCGGCGCGCTTCGGATGGCTGTGGGCGGCCGAGGCCGCCGCGATCGGCGCCGTGCTCGTTCTCTACTACATGCGCCGTCACGGCGGCGCGCTAGGCTGGCGCATCGAGCGGCCGCTCTTGCGCCACTTCGCGAGCGCCGGAACCGTCTTCTGGGCGGGCCTCATCTGCATGTACCTGTTTCTGAAGCTTGACCGGCTCATGCTCGAGCGGGCGATCTCGTTCGCCGATCTCGGCCGCTACTCCGCCGCTCAGCAAATCAATGAGAACTGGATCGCGCTCGGGCTCATGCTCGCTCAGACGATCGCGCCGGCGTTCGTTTATCGGGTGCAGGACGACCGGCATCTGCTGCGCAACGTGCGCCGCCTCATCGTTTTTGCCGCCGCACTGATGGCGGCCGGCGCCTGCGTGCTCGACCTGCTGTCGCGCCTTATCATCACGCGCGTGTTCGGGCCTGACTACGAAGGCGCGATCGCGATTTTCCGCTGGTGCGTGTGGCTTTCGGTGCCGGCCGGGATCGAAGCCATCGGCAACCTCGTCGTGCTCAAGTATCAAGCGAAGTTCGTGCTGCTCGCGAAGTGGCTGCTGGCGCTCGTTGTCGCGTTCGCCGTCAATCTCATCGCCATTCCGCGTATCGGTTCGTACGGCGCACTGGCGGGCCTCGCCGCGGGATATCTCGCCGCGGCGTCCGTGAACCTCTACTACATCCGATTCAAGCTGCGCCCATGACGACGCTCGAGGCCCGCGCCGCCCAAGACAATTCGCTCGCCGACGTGACGGTGTTGATGCCTGCGTACAACGCGCAGGCCGATGTTGAGCGCACGCTTGCCTCGTTCGACGAGCATTCGACGGTGAACGTTCTCATCGTCGACGACGGCAGCGAGCCGCCCATCGTGGCTCCAAAGCTGCCGAACGTTGCCGTCGACATTCTCCGTATGCCGAAGAACGGCGGCATCGAACGTGCGCTCGAGGCCGGCATTGAGGCGCTCGCCGCGCGCGGCTGCAAATACGCGGCGCGCATCGATGCGGGTGACCTTGCCGCCCCGCTTCGCCTCGCCAGACAGCGCGCCTACCTCGAAGCGCATCCGAACGTAGCGGGCGTCGGCATGTGGACGCAGGTCGTCTCGCGCGACGGCAGGCCGCTTTTCATGCTGAAGCCGGCAGCCACGCCCGATGGCGTACGCCGCCTCAGGTTCTTTCGCACCCAGCTCGTGCATCCGGCGATGATGCTGCGTGTCGATGCCGTGCTGGCCGTCGGGAGCTATCGCGCGACCTACCGGGCCGCTGAAGACCTCGACCTTTTTCTGCGCCTGATGGAGCGCTATGACTGCGCGAATCTGCCCGAGCTCGGTCTTTACTACGAGATCAACGAAGGTGGGATCAGTGCGAGCAAGCGGCGGCATCAGGTGGCATCGACGCTCAAGCTGCAACTGCGCTACTTCAATGCGCTCAACGTCTATGACTGGCTAGGACTCCTGAAGAATCTGATGCACTTCATCACACCCTACGCGCTGCTGCAGAGAATGAAGCGGTCGCTGTTTGCGAAGCGAGCCTGAACGATGAGCTCGCCGAACCGTTCTCCCCGCGCCCTTTCGGTAAGCCTCGTCTGCAATACAGCGTGGGCGATTTACACCTACCGGCACGGTCTCATCCGGACACTCGTCGGCAAGGGCGCGACCGTCATGATCATCGCGCCGCGCGATAGGACGTTCCCGCTGCTCGAAAAAATGGGGTGCCGCTGCATCGACCTTTTCGTCGCTTC
>CAYPWK010000522.1:0-3990 GCA_964414365.1 uncultured Burkholderia sp. | reverse complement strand
CGTGCGAGCGCCGCGCCGGCTGCGTACCTGTTGTCCCCTCTTGCGCAGTCGGTGGCGGTAGCGGTTCGCCTCCTATAGCGCGGTAGCGGCATAACGCAATACAGCCAACAGCAAGCAGTTTGCAGTCCATTGGCATACTGCTTGACGGGACATAACATGCTGTGCTAACGTGGGGACATAACAGGAGCGCCCGCCCGGCGGCAACCGGACGAGCGCGTACACCGAAAAGATAGGAGCTTTTCAGTGCTCTACAAGCATAACACCCCGTCCCCCGTTACGGTACCGTGCGCGCAGTGTTCGGCGCCGGTTATCGTCAAGGTGGATTCGTACGGCATTCTGTATGCCGACCATCAGTGCCCGGTCCTCATTGCAGAAGCGATGAAGAAGCGGGCGGTGCGCTAATGGCACGCTCGTTCTATCGCGTCGCAGTAGGGCGCAAGTTCACGAAGTTCTATGACAAGGCTGAGGCGCACGCATTCGCGCAAAGCGAGGCGAACCGCACGCAGCGGTATGCGGCCGTCGACCCTCATCCTAATGGCAAATGGACAGGCACAAGCCAATGGATCTCACCGGACTATAACGCCACCACGGCCGATACATTCGACCCGGGCGAATTGGCGGCAGACCGCTGGAACGAGGCGGTTCGCTAATGACGACGACTTGCTTAGGGCCAACCGTGCGGAATTGCACCGATCGCTTCTGCTGGTATCACGGGAACCTCCCACTTCGCAAAGTGGGCGAGTCGTTTAAGTTCCATCGTACCTTTCGGACGAAGGGACGCAACCGCGCACAGTATCGACTCAGCCGCACCGCGGCGCGCGTGCTCCTCGTCATGGAGGGTCCGTGCCGTGCTTGACCTCTTCGGCAACGATCGCCCGCAACCGCGCTCGCGCAAAACGTCGGCGCATCAGCTCGACTTACTTGACGTGGCCGCGGAACGCGCGGCGCTTGCCTCCGGCCGTCCCAAGTCTCAGGAGCGGGCGGAGCTCGTCGCGCCGCAATGGGAAGCGCCAACCTGCGGCAAGTGTGGCGGACTGCTCTTGCTCGAGGCCGGCGGTGCTCGCAGGTTCTCATGTCCGAGGTGCGCTTGATGCTCGACCTCTCGCAAACCCTCGAGCATGAGGCGGCACGGTTCCTTCGGGAGCTGTGCCGCCACCGATCGCCGGACGAAAAGCAAAAGACAAACGCTGTACTCAAGGACCAGTATGGCGACGTTCGCAAGGTCGTGGGCGGCATGTTCCGCGCGACCGGCGGGCGCGATGCGCACCTCAGTATCCACGGACTCACGCGCGCCGATGTCACGGCGTTTCGTGAAGCAATCGAAAAGCGGCTAGGATTCGCGCCCCCGTGCGCGATGGCCGAGGCGCTCTTAATCCAAACGCGCGACAGCGCAGGGGACCTAATGGACGACAAAACCGAAACGCGTCGCGCGCGGGAGCGGGCGAAGAAGGCGAAGCGCCGGAAGTGGGCGATCGCGAACGGCTACTGCCGGATATGCTGCAAGAATGCCGCGAGCTACACGGCTGAAGGCGACCCCATGAAGACGTGCCAGGACTGCCGCGATCGCGTAGTCCGAAACCGCAAGCAAAAAGCCTAAGCCCACGTTTGCTCAGACACAGAGCGGCCCCCTTGCTTCGGCGGGAGGGCGCTAGCATATTAGGCGGTTTGTGGTTCCACAACCCGCGAGATATGCGGACCTGTGCCTACTTGCGGGCGCTCGCCCGGCGCAGAGTGTCAAGTTCCGGCCACTCGACGATCGCCGGCTCACTCGGTCCGCCGAACCGGTACACCTTGGGGTGACTGCCGATGAGCGCGCACATCGCGCGATTGAGTTCATTGCGCGAACGAGGGTCCTCGCCTTCGTACACCTCGCGGTAGCGGCGCAGCTCCGCGTGAATCAGTTCCGGGTCGCGCTTCGCGCTCGGCGGTGCTGCGGCAAGTTCGGCGACAACGGCTTGCCGTTGAATTGCTAACTGCATCTCGTCGCGCTCGACGTCTTCAAGCGCCTTGCGGGCCTGACGCTGAATCGCGCCGTTCGCGTCGCCTAACAGGTCGAATGCCCGATCGCGCCGGCTCTTGAGTGCCGCGGCTTCTTGGTCAATACGCGCGAGGCGTTGCGTGAGCTGGCGTTCGCGCTCCGCACCGTTTTCCGAATGCTGCTCCGCCCAGCGTCGCAAGAGCGCAGGATCCGCCGTTATGTCGTCGACGTACCGCCACCAGGCCGCTTCAATCTTGGATTGCGCTACCGAGAAGTTGTGCCGAACCTTGCGCACACGCTCATCATGCGGCGAGTTACATACCAGCGTCGGGTAGAGATACCCGTGCATTTTCGGATCCTTGCGGTGCGTGCCGGTCATGAGCGCCTTCGGCCGATTTTCGTCGGCGCAAACACCGCAGAGAAAGACCCCGGTAAACTCGTTTTCATGCACCCGCCGCTGCCCGAACCGTTGCCGTCTCGACTCGAGCATATCCGCGAGCGCGCGGTGTCGATCGACGCTACGCAGGCCCGCCGTGACATAGTTGAGATTCGCGAAGGCATCCTGAAGGCTGCGATTATGCGACCATGCGCGCGGCTCAACGCATTGCACCCAGCGCACGATGTCGAGAAAGTGGTCGCCGGCGAGCGCGCGGTCTTCGGCCTCCGTGACGATCCATGCGGTTTGCGGATCCGGCATCAGCACGTCGCCCTCTTTGCGCAATCCGAGCGGCGCGCGGTTCGTCTTCGTCGCGCCGCGCTCCTCACGGCCCTTGTACGATCGCTTCATGCGCGTGCGGATTCGCTTGAGTTCGGCCTGCGCGGCTATAATCTCGTCGCGTGCACGGATGTAGTCTTCGGAATCGTACGTGATGATGTCCGGTGGTTTTTCACGCTCCCACTCGAGCGGCCACACGTTGATACCGCGCTTGCGAAGCTGCTTGAGCACGTCGAACGCATCCTCGAGGTTGCGCGAGAACCGGTCCATACTGTCTACGACGATACAGTCCGGCTGTGTGACGTCGAGTTCCTCGAGCATTTGCTGGAACAGACGGCGCTTGCGAATAGTACTCGCGCTGGCCTGCTCTTCGTAACTGTGCACGATGGTATGGCCGCCGAAGTCCTTCCATCGCTGGAACTTGCGGTCTTGATTGACCAAGGATTGCCCCTCATCCGCCTGCTTGCGGTGAGAGACACGCGCGTACGTGACAACGCGCATTTACGGCCGATTTACCGATGAAGAGTGGCCTAGAAAGGCTATGGTTCTTTCTCGCTGGCCAGTTCCCACGGACTTATGCCGAGTTTTTTGCATAGCCGCATGGCCGGAATAAACTTGAGCGACTTCGTATCGCCGGACCGGATACTGCGCGCGGTCGATACGGAGACGCCCAGCGCAACAGCAAGCTCGGCATCGGATAAATGCCGCGTCAGGCGGTTGAAGCGTTCCGTGAACGTCTCTGCCTCCTTGCTTCCCACGAACGGCAATCATAACCCGAAACGTGCGCGACAATCCGCACGGAAACCTACGCGACTTTTCGCGAAATTTGCACAAATGGGTAAAACGGTTCAATTTTGTACCGAAAGACATAATACGGACCGCCCAGTTACTTGGAGGGAGCCCACAAGGGCTAAGAGCAGGGGACAGTGACACAGCGGTCTTGCACAAACGAAAGTGCCATGCGTTAGACACATGGCGCCGTTAGTGTTGCTCGGGTGAAAGGAATAACCGTTGACCTTATTTGATCCGCTCAGCCAGCTCGCCGCTTCGTGCGAGGCTTCGCTCGCTCGCCTAGAAGGCCGGCCGCTTCAAGAGCGTGCAGAACCTGGTCGAGCTTGCCCTCCATCTCCTGCACCTTCCCAATGCCCGTCTTCTGACGCTTATTCGTCTCAATCAGCTCCTGCCGTAGTGTCTCTAGATCAATATCGCCGGCGGCGTCGCTCGACGCTGGCCCAGCCGGGGCCTCAGGTAGCGGTGTAAAACCGACAAGCTGATCGAGCGAGACGTTGAACAGTTT
>CAYPWK010000521.1:0-4028 GCA_964414365.1 uncultured Burkholderia sp. | reverse complement strand
CTTCGTCGCGCGTGAAGTGCGCGACCCCTCGGCATTGCAGCGGACAGACCAGAGCAGTCCGCAAGCGGAATGCGGAGATGGGAGGGAGCGGAGAGCTAGAAGCGTCAAGACGGGCGACGATTGCGTCAAGGGATTGGCGGTGGGAGGAGAGCGAGCGGTCGAGGTGGGAAGGGCAGGAGAGAAAAGGCTCTGGAGACTGGTGCATGGAGACAAGGCTCGCAGTGCACCAGAGCCTTGCCGGCCACTTCCCGTTTTTGGGGGCGATCGGCATCGCCGGTGGTGTTGGCCAAATCGCCTGACGCCGGGCTCGCCTTGCAGCTCCTCGTGAAGAAGAAGGCGCAGCTGCCGCCGAGGCGGGCTTGATCCTTTCGGGCGCCTGCCGACGATCCCTCCCCACGCGAAGGGGCAGAGCATGCGGGTCACGATGTGCCTGGCGGTCATCCTCTTCGGCTCGTGCGGCGGCTCTTCGGAGGGCGAGTCGCCATCCGCGCCACCGCTCGTTCGCGCCGACCCCTCGCCCCGGTCGGAGACGCCCGTGGCCCAGCTGCCAGCGGTGCCCAGCGCGAGCGAGCCCGTCGAGCCTCGCTTCCTCGTGTCGTGGTCGTGGAAGGCAGCGCACGAGTACGATCAGCTCCTCACCGGCGACTTCAATGGCGACGGGCGCACCGATGCGGTCGCCTTTGGCTACACTCGGAACGGGCAGGAGTACGCCCTGCCGTTGCTGGTCACCGGAGACGAGCCGCCTGTGCGACCGGGAGCCGAGCTGCAGCTCGGTTTCGCCATCGAGTCCGCTGCGGTTGGCGACTTCGACGGCGACGGCCACGTTGATGTTGCCGTCAATCGTTCGAACCAGGATGGCACAGGGGGGAACAGCATCGTCTTGCTGCGCGGCAGCGGCAGCGGGACCTTCGCCGAGGGTGCCGCATCGTCGGCGCAGGTGTTTCGGATCACCTCCGCGGACTTCGATGGGGACGGTGCGCTCGACCTCCTGGGGACCACATCGGCCGGCATCCGGATCCTACGTGGGAGAGGGGATGGTACTTTCGAGCAGCAGGACGAATTGCCGCTCGAGGGAGTGGAGCATTCCGAATTCACTGTGGCCGCGGACCTGAATCAAGATCGCCTGCCCGATGCCGTGGTCTTCGCCTGCCCGTCGGGGTATTGCTCTTCCCTGACCTTCGACTTGATCGTTGGCCGCGTGTTCCTCAACGCCGGGGGACGGCTTGCCCCCTTTGGGGATTGGTTCCATGCCGGCTATCCATGTGCCAACGCCCTGATTACCGATGCCAATGGAGATGGGCTTCCGGACCTCGTCCTCGCGGCAGATTCGCTCGCCCTCCTTCCGGGCAAGGGAGATGGCAGTTGGATCGATCGGATCGCGTATCCTCCGGCAGGAGTGGAACTGGTCGGCGGCGACTTTAACGGTGACGGTGCGCGAGATGTGTGCGTCGCGAATGGGCGGGACCTCACGTTCCTGCTTGGGCCGAAGGGCGGGGCGAAACGGCCATCGTATTATCTTTGGAACGGATCGTTGTACGTCAGTCCTTCGATCGCGGCGATCGACGCGAACGGTGATGGCCTCCTCGATCTGCTGGAGATCGCTGTCCGGCCCTACGACAGTTCCGGTAACGCGTTCATCCTTCAGCTCAACGTCACGCCAAGGTAGGACGCCATCGCTACTCGAATAAGAACAGCCGCGGCGAGATCGTCACCGTCGAGTCGCCGATGACATTCACGGCGTCATCGGTTCGGTCCCGGAAGGACCGAACGCCCGGAACCGGAAGAGGCGCTCCCTGGGCGATCCAAGCCATCCACGCCAGTTGGAGTCGTCCATGAAGCGCTTGTTGCTCCTCCTCTCCGTATGCTGTGGCTGCGCCGCCAGCCCCTTGCCCTTCGATGATCCGGACGCGGCGGCGCCGGTAGAGCCAGTAGACCTGGCAACCCCGTTCGCCGACGAGCGGGACCTCTCGGCCCCGGCGGACGTTGCCGTTGTCGCAGACAGCGCGGACGCGTTTGGCACCAACGATGGGAGAGCCGATGATGCGGGGGCTCCGGATGCGGGCGAGTGCAGTAGCGGTACCCTGTCGTTTGACGGACCGCGAACGCGAAAGACCGTTGATGTGAGCGGTGTCTCGGTCGCACCCTATCAGCTCGTCACCTCCTGGAACGAGAGCGACTGGGATGGGAACAATCCCCTGCTCCTGGACATCGATGCGCTCGACATCAACCACGATGGCCACCTGGACCTCGTAATCGCCGATTCGAACACCTACGATGGTAGATTTGGTGGGTTTGGAGTCGCGGGAGCAACCGATCTGGTCTTGGGTCATGGGGACGGTACGTTCGAGGAGAGGCGGGTGACCCAGGACGACCGCTACGCCCCCTGGGCATTGGCGCACGTGGACGTCGACGCCGATGGCTTTCCCGACGTAGTGGTGTCCTTCTCAGGCGTCGGGTTTACCCCCCTCGCCGAGGGGCAACGGACCGACGACAGGCCAGCGGTCTTCTTCGGGGCCGCCGAGGCTCCGGGAGTCCGCCCGACCTCACTTCTCTTCTCGTTGATGAGTCCAATCTCTTGGACGACCGCAGCCGACCTTGATCGTGACGGCAAGGAGGAAATCGCTGCCGGCACCGATACAGGGCTCACCGAATATTCCTTTTCGACCGGCTGCCTGCGCTCCGGCTCAACCCTCTTCCTGAAAGATGGAGCCAATGGGAAGTCAGCAGTAGCCGATCTCGACGGAGACGGCTATCAGGATCTCGCGATGCCGGTGGGAAGAGGTTGGGATCATTCTGCGGCAATCGAGGTCTTCCTCGGCGATCAACACGGCGGCTTTGCCAAGCCCTTCCTGCTGCCCGTCGCCGGCACGCCCGCCGGGGTGCTGGCCGTGGACCTCGATGCCGACGGGCGCCTCGACCTCCTCGCCCTTACCAACGATACCGGCTACTCGATCGGCAGACTCATCGCCTTCCAGGGCACCGGCCATGGTCAATTCGGACCCTTCGCCACCACACTCATCCCCGCCGGCATCGCCAATTTTATTGCGGTCGTCGACCCGCACGGAAAGCAGGGTGTGGATTTCCTCGTCGGCACTACGGACTTCGAGATATGGCGGGCGACGAACACGAAGGATCTGCAACCCATCCTACGGCTCAAGCTTGGCGACGGCGGCGCGTTTAGAGCCGTGCTCGGCGACTTCAACGAAGACGGCCTTCAGGACATCGCCGGCATCAATTCGACATCTGTGGGTCTCTTCACCAAAACCAGGTGATCGTTACCGAATCCGTCAAAGCCGACGGATGCTAAAAGAATGCCTCAATCAGGATCGGGCTATATCCGACGTTGACCGTTCCGTTCTAGAAGTCAGTTGGATATCCGTAGTGCATCAGATCCGATCCTGCACGCCTTTCGCGGCAGCTCCCATGGCGCCTGGTCACCGCCTTCGCGGACCGGCGCGCGCGCCGACGACGGCTTGCCGGCATGGGCCTTCGCGACCGGCGATCTCGACGGAGACGGCCGCGCCGACTTCGTCCGCGTGGGCGGCAGTCAGTACTTCCTGCCGCCTTTTTGCCAGAACGACCGCCCGTGCGCCCTATCTACCGATCGCGGCAATGCCGCCCAGGGAACCGACGAAGAAGATCGTCCCATCGCGGCCGATCGCGCACGGCGCGCCGATCGGCTCTTCGGTATGCAGCCGCCATCGCTCTCGCCCCGTGGCATCGATCGCGACGGCGCTCTTGCCGTCGCCCCATTCGACTACATAGGCAGTGCCGGCCGCGTCGAGGATCGGGCTCATGGGTCCGTCCAGCGGTGCGCTCCATTTGACCTTCAACGTGGGATCGAACGCGATCAACTGCTTCTGATCGACGCCATAGACGGTTCCGTCCGGACCAATCGGCGCCGGCTCGTACAGAACATTGGAATGGTTCGTCGAGGCGATCTGCCGAGTGCCGGTCGGGTCGAGCGCAGAGAACCAGCTGTAAGAGCCATCACGGATACTGTCGACCGAACCGGAGACATAGATCGT
>CAYPWK010000520.1:0-4029 GCA_964414365.1 uncultured Burkholderia sp. | reverse complement strand
GAAGCAGGTCAATGCGGACACCGGCCTGTATACGTACGACATTGTCGGCGTTGGGCCGAAGTGGAAGATGCTGCTCGGCTTCCGAGAGAGCAGGTCTTCCGCAAATGACGGCGTGCTGTCGACGTCGACCTGGGTCGGGTCTCCGGCATTCGGCATTCTCTACGACGTGCTGCCGACGACCACGCTGTTCGCGAGCTACATGAAGGGCCTCGAAGATGGCGGCGTCGCGCCTGCGAACGCGAAGAACGCGTACCAGATCCTGGCGCCGGCCGTCTCGACGCAGTACGAGTTCGGCGTGCGCGACCACTACTTCAAGTGGCTGCAGTTCAGCGCGTCCGTGTTCGACATCAAACGCGCGAATGCGGTGACCAATTCCGTCACGCAGATCTTCAGCAACGACGGCACGATCGAATACCGCGGAGTGGAAGGGGTGCTCACGCAGGACATCTCGCGCCAATGGTCGCTGTCCGAGGCCGTGCAGTACATGCATGCGGTGCAGAACCCCGTCAACGACATGACGATCAAGGGCCACACGCCGGAAAACACGCCGAAGTGGATCGGCAACATTGCGCTGACACACCGCCCGGCCTGGTTGCCCGGCCTGTCACTGACGGCGCGTGCTTCGTTCATCACGAAGCGCCCGGTGAATCCGCAGGATCAGGGATACATCCCCGGTTACACGATCTACTCGCTCGGCGTCGGCTACTCGACGCGGATCCAAGGCAAGCACGTCGATGTCAAGGCGAGCGTCGACAACCTGTTCAACAAGCGCTACTGGAACTCCGTGCAGACCGGCTCGCTCGGCACCGGGATGGACCGCAGCGTGAGAGTGGTCGCCAAGGTGGACTTCTGACGCGCCACACGGATTCCTCTATTGACCTATCCCCAGCGGATCATTCATGCCACTCATTTCGCTTCGAACCTGCGGCCGCGTCGCTGCAACCGCTATTACGCTGTCCGGCGCGATCCACTGCGGTACCGCGAGCGCTGCCGAGCCGTCGGACAGCAATGCGTTGTCGCTGATCATCACCTACCAGACCGCTCCCGCGAATCGGCCGGCGCTGCGCCACGAGCTCGAGCAATCGACCGTGCGCGAATTCGCGCGCTGGAAGCATGACGGCCGGATCAAGCTGTACCGCGTGCTGTTCAATCGCTATGCCGATTCGGATAACTGGGACGCGATGGCGTTGCTGACGTTCGCGACGCCGGAAGACTTGTATCGCTGGCGCGCGGTCGAGCGGACGCAGCCAGCAGCGCTCTCCGCGAAGGCGCTCGCGATGACGACTGCGATCCATACGACGCCCGTCGACACCAAGCGTGCGGAAGCACTCGACGCGAAGTCGCCGAATGCCGTGTACGTGGTTATCCCGTACAAGACGCTGGTCCCCGCGGACGAATACGAAAAGTATGCAGACGGATACGTCATCCCGCAGTTCAAGGGATGGATCGACGAGGGTGTGCTGTCGGGCTATTCGCTCTATACGAGCCAGTTTCCCGCCGGCCGGGCCTGGAACGCGATGGTGGTCCTCCAGTACAAGGACGAGGCTGCGCTCAGCGCACGTGAGGCGGTCGTGGCAAGCGTGCGAGAGCGGCTGAAGACCAACGCGGCATGGAAGGCGATCAGCGAAAGCAAGAAGAGCGTGCGTACCGAGGAACAAGTGGTTGTCGCCGATCCCGTCGCGGTGAATCGATGAATCAGCCGTTTTTAGGGAACATCCAATGAAAAAGCTCACACTCGCCGCGGTCTGCGGCTTCATGCTCGGCGGCCACGCGTCGGCCGTCGAACCGACCGCCCCAACCGCCGAGGCGGCGCCGCAGCGCATCGTCCTGCTTGTCGACGAGATCAAGGCGATCCGCAATTTCCCGGTTGTGCTCGCCGAGCGCCTCGGCTACCTGAATAATGACAACGCGACTGTGACCGTCATGAACATTCGCGACGACGTGTCGACGGCCGACATGTTGAAGGATGGTCGCGTCGACGCGGTCGTCGCCTACTACCATCACAACGTGGTCAATCAGGCGCACGGCATCGACTCGGAGGCGATCGCCACGCTCGGCGTGACGCCAGGCGCGAAGGTGCTCGTCGCGAGCCAATCGAAAGAAAAATACAGGAGCGCGGCCGACCTCAAGGGCGCGCGCTTCATTGCGGGCGGCGCCGGCTCGTCGAAGAGCACCGTAGCGAATGCGCTGGTGCTGGCGGGCGGCCACGGCATCGGCGACTACACGCGGCTGGGGACGGACGGGAAGGAGAAGAACGTCGAGGCATTGCGCAACGGCGCAGCGGATTTCGTCGTTGCCCCGACGCCCGACGGCGACGTCTACGAGTCGAAAGGCGTGGCGACGGTGTTCGCGGATCTGACGACGGTCGACGGCACGCGCCGGAATCTGGGCACACTGTTTCCGTCGAGCACGGTCTACATGTCGAGCGCGCGCGTCCATGCGCATCCGGAGATCGCGCGGCATCTGGCCCGCGCGTTCGTGCGCACGCTGCGGTACATCAATTCGCACACGCCCGAGCAGATTCTGGCGGTCATTCCGCCGGAGATCAGTGGCAAGGATCGGGCCGCGTATCTGAAAGTGCTGAAGGACGAGATCCCGATGTTCGCGAACGACGGGCGCATGCCCGACGACGGCGCGACGAAGGAATGGCAAGTGCTTGCCGCGGCCAATCCGGACTACGCGTCGGTGAAGGTCGACCAGACCTACACCAATGCGTTTGTCGATGACGCGTTGCGCTCGCTGCGCTGACTTTCTCGTCACATCGTAGCGATGGAGGTTCCCAAGCTCGCCACGGCGCGTCACGCAGCGAGCATTTACTTCCCGGTCAGTCTCTTCACGCTGCCGCTTGGCAACACATCGAAGCGCAGCAGTTTTCCGCCGGTGCCTGATTCGCCCGGCGAGACGGCGATATAGAGGTATTTGCGAGCGGGCACGAGAATCGCGGTCTTGGCTCCCTTGGCGGTTGGCACGCGTGCAATTTCTTCGTAGTGGTCGGGGTCCTTCTGCTGGATCACACCGAGATAATCGTCGCCGGCCATATAGATGCGCCGGTTCGCCTCATCGAAGATCACTTCGTTGGTACGCTGGGGAGCGTCGAACGACGCGAGCGTATTGCCGTTCGTGGCATCGAGCACCAGCAGCTTGAACGGCTTGCGCGTGCCGACGAACAGGCGCTGGTGCCGCTCGTCGAACGCCATCGGTGCATTGAGTTCGGCGCCGTGAATCGGCCAGTTCGCGATCACGTGGCGCGTCACCTTGTCGACGACCGCGAGCGTGCTCTTGCCCGTCACATTGACGAACAGACGATGTCCGTGCTGTTCGGCGGCCATCGCCTCGGTGAAGTCGGTGTCGAACGTCACGTCGCCGAGGTGACGGCCGGTGCGCGGATCGACCTCCGAGACGATCGTCTGCGCCATCTTGGGCTCCGCGTTTTTGCCGCCGGTGACGATGTACATATGGCGGCGCGACGGATCGTAGCGCATCGAGTCCGCGCCGACAACGAGCGGGATGGAGCCGATGATGCGATAGTGGGCGCCATCGACGATGCGTGTCATGCCGGCGCCGCTGTCGGTGACGATCAGACGGTTCAAGTCGGGCAAGTACAGAATCGCGTGCGGTTGGTCGAAGCCCTTGATCGAGCGCAGATGCTTGCCGCTGCCGAGGTCGAACACCTCGAGCGTGGCGCCATCTTCGCCCGCGAGAAATAACCGCCCACCGGCGAGGTCGGCGGCGAGGTGGTCAAAATCGCCCTTGTAGTCGGGCAATGGCGTGCTGCCGGCGAGCCGCAACGGCGCGCTGGGCGAAGTGGCGACGTTGGCCGCGGGTGCCGCTGCGCGGGCGGTGTGCGGCAGTGTTGCGCTGAGCACCGCGACCGCGAAAGTCGTCAGCGACAGGATCGCGGAAATTCGCAAACGCATGTTGAACCTCATGAAGGGGAGTGGATCGATGAAAAAAGCGTCTTCCTCGACTTGACGGGGAAGACGCTTTGCAAGCCCATGGTCGGCCGCTCGGGTCGCTTACTTCGCGGGC
>CAYPWK010000519.1:0-4045 GCA_964414365.1 uncultured Burkholderia sp. | reverse complement strand
CATAGCCTGCGCGCGCAGATCACTGAGTGCTAGACGCCCATTTCTGCGCGCTTACGATGATCGACGATCATCTGCCGCGCATTGGCATGCCGCAGCCAGTGCCGCGACGCCCGCCGCAGGCGCGCGGCGCCCTCGGGTCCGTGTTCGCGAGTTGCTGCGCGGCCGCCACGAAGATCGCCTTGACTTCGTCATACAGGCCCGAGCTTCAGAGAGCCGCCCTTGAGCCCATGGGTGAGCGCCGCGTGCTCAAAGAGCGGCGGCTGCGGCGACAGGCCGTGCAATTCACGGTAGGCCCGCAACACGGACACGCAGATCGCCGGCAGGGGAATTGCGCGCGTCTTGCGGCCCTTGCCGAGCACCGTGAGCGTCCAATTTCCGCCGTCCTCGACCTCGAATGTGCATTTGCTTCCGGCGTAATGCTCGTCAGCAACGCTCGGATGACGCACATCCGCTTCAAAGTGAACCATCCGGCGCGTAGTAGCCAGCCCGGGTTTTGCCCCGCCACAAGCCGCTGATCCGTGGCTACGCGTATCTTTCCGGGGCGCGCGCGTCAGGTCATCGGCATTAACATGTGGCCATAGCGCAATGTGCGCCGAGTAACCGAAGGCCGCGGCCGAGACCGAACAGCGGCTGATCGCCGCCAATCTCCGCGCTCGGCAACAGATAGCGCGCGGCGAGCTCCTTGACGGCTCGCCGTTTCAAGGATAGGTCTTCAATTCATGGCAACGACCCTGGTTGCACCCCCGGCGCGGTATGAGCGAGCACGGCAGCAGCAGATAGAACGCCAATCATGGCGACGGCCTCGGCCCGTAAGATAATCAAGAACGAATGCGCGGCGCTGCCTGGCACACCGTGTCGTATGCGTGGCAGATAAACCGTTCGGTTGACCCCGCCCAACGCCGTCGCGGCTCCAACGAGCAGGAGCTTGATGACGAGAATCACTCCCCAGCCGCTGCGCGTGAGCGGCACGAGAGTGCCGCCAAGCCCACGATTAGCGTTGTAAATGCCACTTACGAGGACCACGAAGAAGGCAACGAGCGCGGCGTGCGACAGGCGCCCGACAAACAGGACGCGGGCCTCGCCGGGCGCGTCCGCGCACAGCATGGGCAATACGAAAAGCGCGCTTGCAATGACGAGCCCGGCCCATGCAGCCGTCGCGCAAAGGTGTACCCAGTGAACCCACTCCGGCAATGAAAAGTCACCCGCATCTGCTGCATGAGTGGACGCCGCCTTGGTGAATGCGAAGACTGCTGCGGCGAACAGTGCGAGGCCCGCCGGGGCAGACCGTCCGAAGCTTCGTGCCCCGACCAATAACACCGTCCAGACAATCAGGGAGACCAACCCCGAGAGCCATGCCGCGCCAAAGTGCGATTGGGTCAGCACGGGAGCTATCTCCGCAAATGCGGCAACCGGCGCCGACCCACTCATCAGTGCCGCTTCGAACAACAAATTGACGATATTCGCGACGATCAATATAGCGACGCCGCCTGCCGCAAACCGTCGCAGCCGGTCGCGCGTGAGCGGCGGCGCATCGCGTAACATCAGGACCGCGAAAGAGGCCCCTACCGCGCATGCAAACGACACATTGGCAATAGCGGCCGCCACGATCGATGCAAAAATCGTCGCCTGCTCCATCACTTCACGCTGAACGAATAGTCGCCATGCGTTCGATGTCCGTCCGACGCAACGGCCACCCAGTACACGGTGTACTTGTCAGGCGGCAACGGAGGCAATGCGACACTGATCGTCTTCTTGTTGTGAGGATCGACCTGTGCTTTAGCGACAGTTACCTGCTTGCCCGTCGAATTGCTGACGGTAACCGAGCTGAATGCGGGTTCGAGCGGACCGTCGAATACGATCGTCACGCTTGCCGGCGCCGACACCTCGGAACCAGCTGAAGGTGATTGCGTTTGCGGAAACACATGCGCGAATGTTGCGGACGGCATCAGGATCGCCATCGCGATGGCAGGCGCGCATATCCCGCGACGAAGGCTGTCGAAGGCACTCATCTTATTCCCCCTTTCCGAACAGCGGCTTGCCCAGCGAGTGCGGCAACACGTCATCCAGGAAAAGATGCGCTTGCAACAGGAAGCCGACACCAGTTCCACTTTGGTGGTTGACCGGAATGACTGCTTCAGCGCCCAACTGGCCCCAACGGTTGAGCCAGATCACCCCGGGGTTGATACTGCCAGTCGTGTGCCCCGAGCACGGGCTACCCGTGCAGGTATTCATCGGAAATTCCACGACGGGTACCAGATTGCTAAACGGCTGCTTGAGTCCCAAGTCGTGCACGAAGGTTTGCAGATAAGGCAGGCTGTATTGAACAGTGACGCCCCAGCTCAAGGAATTGGGATCGGCGCTGTTAAGCGTCACGCGCGGCCCAACGGTTCCGGTAATCGCGATCGGCTTGAGGTACTTCAGCGCATCCGGCAGATCGCCGAAACCCTTGCCGACATAAAGCGTGGGCGTGATTGCCGAGTGTGGATTGGCAATTGACTTCGCGCCAGTTCCGCCCAGTTCAGCGAACGCCCCGACGGACGCCATGAACTCGTGCCGCTCGTTCACATAAAAGCGATACTTCGCGCCGACTACCCAGTTGTCGAAACCGCGTGCCGAGCCGCCATTGGGCGCGTTGATGTTGACGTAGGTCCCTACGACGGACAGAGCGAAACTGGGCGTGATCAGCTTGTCCCATTCGAGTGTCGTCGTATTGGTATTGATGTCGCTGCCATCATCGGTCTGGGTTTTGACATGGCCGAATTCGAAATTGACTTCGTCCCCGACGCCAGGATCATCGACTGCCAGGGTCGACGGAAACACTCGATTGCCGGCCACCGAGTGAGCGGCGGCATCGAATGACAGGAGGCTCGGCGCAAGCGCGCACAGCGCGACAGCGCCCCGTTTGAGTGTGGTCCGCATGTTCAGGTCCTGATTGAATTAGTGAGATGTCGCCGCGACAGACGCACGACGACATAGCGACATCGCTCAACGACGTCGCGAGAAAGCCTCAATAAAGATCAGGACAAGACGGGGGGAGCGCGTGGCTGCGCCGGCGTTACGACTGTGTACGGACGGAACGTCGCAGTTGAGATGGGTGGCGCAAACTCAGCGTCCTGGATTGCGACGGTGAACCCCACGGGCGCACCAGGCAGTGCAGGCGCGTGCGTGACGAATCCACAATAGGGACACGCGTCACAAAGCAGCGAGGAATCGGAACCATGATGGTGCGCGGCAGACCTGGCGTGGCCAAGATGGATGGCTTCTGCTGCAAGATGCGCGTGATGCCAATGATGATGCGAGTGATGCTCAGTGTCGGTCTGCGCGTTGCGCAGTACCTGCGATATCGTTGGCGCGACCACGCTCAGCAGGATCGCGAACATCCCGAGTAAAGCCCCGATCTTCTGACGGTGGCGGCTGAGCATGACAGACCAATGAGACGGCGAAGCCCATAGTATGCGAACAATTCACGTCAGGTTGGCCAGGGTTTCGGATAGGTGGAAACCCGTAACGACAATCAATTAAGGGCTGAGGCTGTGACGGCCGCCGATCACAGCCGTCGCATGAAAACGGTTCCGCTGCTGGGTGGCAGAACGGGACCTCTTGCGAAGGTCAGGTCAACAGTGCCTTGCATTCTTTGGCACACGTCCGACACGACTCCATGCATGCCTTGCAGGGCTCGTGCTTGTCGGCGTGTTTCATGCATTGCGCCTCGCAATCGTTGCACGCATCCAACGCCACCTTCGCGAGCCCCGGCAGATAGCGCGAGTCCTGGTTGGCGAGCCCTTGTAGCGCCGAGCACAGGACAAGCATTTGTGACACGCTTGTGGCACACGCGGCCATCTCTTGGTTTCCGCTGCTTAGCAGATCGAGGCAGTGGTTCACGCAGACCTGTCCTTTCGACACGCAGGCCCCCGCCGCATTAGCCAGCGCCTTGTAATGACCGCCATGATGCATGTGGGCGGGTTCCTGGGCCGAAACCCGTTCCATCGCCGCCAAGGCGGAAAGGGCAAGCATCCCGGTACCGAATAGTGCGTCACGTCTGTCC
>CAYPWK010000518.1:0-4051 GCA_964414365.1 uncultured Burkholderia sp. | reverse complement strand
TGCTGCTGGGCCTTGCGGCCGGTCTGATGAACGGCAGGCGACGGCGGCGGGCGCGGCCGCCGCCGCTTGCCGGTTTCAAACCGCGTCGATGCCGGCGGATGCGGCAAGCGCGGGTAGGGCTGCGCGGCGTCGAGCTTGCACGCCGCACAGGTAGATGGCGGCGGCCGCAATGACGGCCGGGACCGCAACGATGAGGAACAGCAACGAGAAGCGGATATTGGCCGCAAGCAGGGCGCCGCCGCACAGCGCGCCGCACACGGACCCGAGCCGGCCGACGCCCAACGCCCAGCTAAGGCCGGTGACGCGGTTTGACGTAGGATAGAAGCGCGCCGCGAATGCGTTGGCGCCGATTTGAGAGCCGCTGATGCAAAAGCCGATGCCGGTTACCGTGACGGCGAGCATGTCGCCCTGCACGAAGCCTGTCAGCGCAAGAAAGACGGCGCCCGATGCGTAAGCGAGACTCAAAACACCCGTGGCCGAAAACCTATCCATGAGCCTTCCGATGACGAGTGCACCCAAGGTGCCGCCGACTTGGTAAAAGACGCCGATTCGCGCTGCGGCGGCCAGTGAGAGCCCCGAGGCGTGAACGAGTGTCGGCAGCCAGTTCGTCATGAGGTAGATGATGAGAAGGCTCATGAAGAACACGCACCAGAGCAGCAGCGTTCCAGCGCGAAAGGGCGCGTCGAACAATTGCTTGACGGGCGAGCCCTCGGTTCTGACTTCATGCAACGTAAAGTGGGTATTGGCGTCGGCCCGCAGCGGGGAAATACGGTTGAGCAGTGCCGCGATCTTGCTTGAGTCTGCGCCGCGCACGACGAGGTAACGCACTGACTCGGGCAGCCACACCGCGATTACGGCGGCGAGAACGAGCGGCGCGACACCACCGAAGACGAATACGCCGCGCCAACCGTATTCGGGAATCAACTGCGCCGCGACGACGCCGCCCAGCCCCGAACCCATCGTGAACCCGCAGAACATGACCGTGGTCAGGAACGCCCTCCGGTGCTCGGGGCAATACTCGGACGTGAGCGCGATTGCGTTCGGCATCGCGGCGCCTAGCCCGAGACCGGTTGCGAAGCGCAATGCCACGAGAATGGCTACCGTCGGCGAATGGGCCGTTGCCAGACTCGCCACGCCAAAAAAAGCCACGGTGGCAATCAACGTCTTCTTTCGTCCGATGCGATCGGCAACGGGCCCGAGCAGCAGCGCGCCGACCATCAAGCCGCCGAGCCCTGCGCCGAACAGAAGGCCGAGCACCTGAGGCCCGATGTGCCACTCGCGCATCAAAAGCGGAGCGATGAAGCCGACGCAAGCCGTATCGAAACCGTCGACGGCAACGATGCAAAAGCACAAGAGCAGGACTCGCCATTGAAAGAGCGAGAAGGGGCGCTCGTCGAGCCAGGCTCGAACGTCGATAGCGGGCGGTGCCGAGGGCATTGGGCTGTCTCCTTTCATCATGGCCAACGGTTGTCGACCTTTCTTTATGAAAGGAAGTTAAACCGCGCCGCCCCAACCCGTCGACATAGGAACGTGAATTCGGCGCATTCACCGAATCAATATTGCGGGCCGTGCGTGCCGAAACGACGAGCCGCGTGGACGATGGAAGACTGGCTTATGATGCGAGAGACCGGTCTGCCGCGCGTGCGCTGGCGCGCCCAGACCACTCGTTTTTCATACGCCGCAGGCCGGTCATGACCGCTTCACTACTTGCCGGTTACTCGATCGATCGTCGTAAGCAGTTCGGTCAGCGCCTGTTTGCATGATGCCTGCTCGGGCTTAGCGGCGCGCAATGCCGCGAGGGCACGATCGATTGCCTTGTCGACGGAATGCCAATCCGCCGGCGCGCGCGGCTTCAGCGATGGCTCAGCATCGTCCCAAGAGGTTTCGAGGTCCTTGATACGCATCTTCGCGCCGGCAAGTTCGCCTTTGTCGACGAGCGCAGCCGAGTCGCTCGCGATCTTGCGGAAAGGCGCAAGATCGCCAAGCTTCGACGGCGTCGCGGCGCGAGCCGATGCGACGATCATGCCGCCGCCCGGAAGCTGCGCCAAGCCCGCAACGGCGAATGCAGCAGCCGATGCGAAAGTAATCGCAATTTTTTTGACGCTCATTGTTTAGTGCTCCTTAGCATTGAATCCGCATGGGGCGGTGGGAGACAGGCGGTATCGCCCCCGTTTGGTTGAATCGATCGAAGGTTTGGCTCAGCGGGCAGTCTGGCCGCGCGGGCCGCGCTCTGCGGCGCTCTGCCAGGCCACGAGGGCGACGATGACGGCGAGGAATGCGATGCTTGTGCGAATCGTGCCGAGGCCCACTCCGCCATATTCGCTGGCTTGCGAAAGCAGATCGCCGAGCGAAGCGCCCAGCGGGCGCGTCAATATGTAAGCGACCCAAAAGGTCAGCACTGCGTTGCCGCCGAGGTAATAGGCGAGTGCGGTGAGGCCGATGAGGGCGCTGAAGGCCACTACGCCGAGCCTGAATCCGAGGCCGAGCGCTTCGGTCGCGAGGTCGCCGGCAGCCGTGCCCAGTGCGAACGTCAGCAGGATCGCGGCCCAATAGAACAATTCTCTGCGATGCGTGACGATCGTGTGAATCGAGAGCGTCCGTTCGCATCGATACCAAAGAAGAAAGGTGGCCGCGAGCGCGATGGCGAAAACGCCCGTGCTGACATAGAGGCTCACGCCGAGCGTGTCGGTGAGGGCGTCGGTGATTTGAGTGCCGACGACGCTGACGAGCACGACCGTCAGCCAATAGATCGACGGCACATATTTGCTGGCACGAAGCTGCCGGACTAGTGCGAGCATCAACAGCGCGAACATGAGCCCGCCCGTTACGGCCGCGCCAAGTCCGACATGGACGGCGAGATAGTCAGCGCCCGTCTCGCCGACGGTCGTCGACAGGACCTTGATCAACCAGAAAACGGCGGTGACCTCCGGCACCTTGTTCAGCATTTCGGTGGCGCGGCCAGTTCCAAGCTTGTTCACATTCTTCTCCTAGTCTACGCATCGTTCGGTCATGGGCAATCGGGCGGGGCCGACGATGTGCGCCTCGCAAGGCAGGAACGCTGTGCTGAGAGTGTGCTTGGACTTTGCTTACGAGAAGCTTATGGAAGCGCAAGGACGTAATGCGAATCTTGGAACTTCACCGGCGCTGGCGCCGAGGGACGCAGGTCCTAGTGCGTGTCGACATCGGCAAGCCATTGGGCGACGCGCAACAGCAAGGTGGACTGCTCTTCGAATTGCTCGATGCCCTGGACGTGCGGCGCGCCGCGGATCCCGAAGACCGGCTTGCCCCATTGCAGGCCAAGCGCGATTTCCGAAAGCGTGCCGAGCCCGCCGCCTACCGCGATAAGGCAGAGCGACGCGCGGGCAATCAGCGCATTGCGTGTAATGCCGAGCCCCGTCGGCAATGCCACGGTGAGATAGCGGTTCGCCTGCTTGGCATCCTCCTCGGGGAGCAAGCCGATAACGATCCCATTCGCTTTCCGGGCGCCGCGGGCGGCCGCCTCCATGACGCCGCCTTTACCTCCGCAGAGAAGCGCGATCCCAGCCCCTGCGAGCGCATACGCAATCGCCTCCGCCGTGCGAAGTTGCTCATCCGTGGCGACACGCGGCCCGATCATCGCCACCGGCATCGTGAGCCGGTCTTCTCCGTTTTGACGCGATGCCAAGCGCTCGAGCGCGGCTGCCACCACAGATTCTCTATCCCTGCCGACGTCCGACAATGCACTCTCCTATCGCAAGCACGCAGGTGCAAAGCGTTGTCAGCATGATCGACAGCACCGCCACCTGCGGAAAGTCCGTCTGTCCGTCCGAAAGCTTCAAAAACATCAGGAGCGGAAGGATGTTAATCTGCGTGCCGGCCAATGCAAGCGCCGTTCCGTACGTTCCGAGCGCGATCGCGGTGACGAGACACCAGGCCGACAGCACGGATGGCCAAAGCTCGCGCCACGCTACGTCCATCCATGCCCGCCACGGTTTCGCGCCGAGCGTCATCGCAGCTTCGAGCGGCCGCCGATCGAGATTCGCGAACGCTGGAAAGAGCATAAGCGCGACGC
>CAYPWK010000517.1:0-4057 GCA_964414365.1 uncultured Burkholderia sp. | reverse complement strand
GACGGGCGAACAACAAGATGCAGGCGATCGCCAGCACGACGCCCGGCACCGCGTAGGGGATCTCGATGGCTGCACCGAGCCACGCGCCTAACCGCCCGGGACGGCGCACCAATCGCCATGCCACGGGCACGATCAACAAAGGCAAGACGATCCCGGCCGTACCGGCAAGCGTCGTGCTGTTACGCAGCGCACGCAACGTAACGCCCTGTCGGCCGAGCATTTCGCCATAGGCCTGCAGGGTCAACGTATGAGCGTTGAGCGCGACACCCATTGCAGGCACCAGGGAGCTCGCGACCAGCGCCAGCAATGGGGCAAACAACATCGCCGCAAGTATCAACGCCATCACCGCTTCGACGACCCCGCGCGCCTGGCCCAGGCGCAGCATGACGCGAGCGCTGTGGCCGGAAAGCCGATGCGCGGGGCGCGCCAGTAGTCGAGATTGCAACCCGATGCCGGCCAGCGCCACCGCGCCGATCAACAGCGATAGCACCGCGACCTGGGGCAGCGTCGCGTTGCCGAAGCTCACCATCTTCTGGTAGATCAGCGTAGGCAGCACGTAATAGCTGGCTGGGATGCCTAGCAGTGCAGGAATGCCGAAGTTGCCGAGCGCCGATACGAACACGAGCGCAGCAGCGGCAAGAAGACCAGGGCGCACCAGCGGTACGACGATGTCGCGCCACACGCGCGCCTGGCTGGCGCCTGCGAGTAGCGCCGCCTCGATCAGATCCGCGGGCAACGCCACCAGGCTCGCCCGCAACGACAGAAATACCATTGGCGCGTATTGGATTCCCAACAACAACGCGATGCCGCCGGCCGAATAGAGCGGCTGCGGACTGCCGAGAGGCGGTGCAAGCCCCAGCGTCTTCAATAGTGGACTGGCCGGGCCCGTCAATTGCAGCCATGCGAGCGCCGTCACTTGCGGAGGAATCATCATCGGCAGGACGAAGCAGAAGGCAAAGACTCCCTTTGCGCGCAAGTCGGTCAACGTCAGCGCGAACGCAATGAAACCGCCCAACAGTAGGCCGACGATCGTACCCAAAGCGCACGTATAGACGCTGTGGCTCAGCGCCTGCCAGGTCGAGGGCTCTGCCAGCACGTCGAATCCTGACGGATGGGTCGACCATTGCCGCAGGCTCAACGCTTCCCACACTAAACGCGCGGTTGGCGCGACGGTGAGCGCCGCCACGGCCAGCACCGGTAGCAGGAACGCTCGATCACCCATTTGCATGGAGCCCGCCGCGCGGGCCGCACGGGAACCCGTCATTTAGCCGTCCCAAACAGCGCGTTGAAACGGGCCTTGTTGGTTTCGGCAGCCGCAAGCGCCCGGGCAGGATCGACCGGCAGCGGCTTGATCTGATCGCGACTCGGGAAACCGGGCGGAACCGGCAGCGAATCGAGCGCAGGAATATAGCCCTGCGAAAGCACGAGCTTCTGACCGTCCTTGGACAGCAGGAAATCGACGAATGCCCGCGCCGCCTGAACGTGTCGCGCCTGTTTGAGGATCGCGACCGGCTCGGTGACCAGACTCACGCCCTCTTTCGGGAATACGAATTCGATCGGGGCACCTTTTGCCTTCTCACGAATCGCCATGAAATCAACCAGCATGCCGCAGGTTTTCGCGCCGGTCGCAATCGCGCTCAGTACACCGCCATTACCGCCTTGTGCGCTCGCCCCGTTGGCTTTGAGCTTCTCGTAATACGCCCAGCCAAGCTGCGGATCTGCGCTCAGCGCAGCGAGGTGAATCATCGCCGCGCCCGAATACAGCGGGCTTGGCAGCGTGACCTGGTTCTTCACCTCGGGCCGCGTCAAATCGTTCCAGCTCGACGGTTTGAATGGGCTGCCCGTGTTGTACGCGATGCCGGTCGTAATCAACTTCGTTCCGTAGTAATAGCCCTCTTTGTCGTACAGAGTCGAGGCGTATTGCCCGCGCTCCCCGCTCAGATAAGGCTGAAGCAGGCCCTTTTGCTTCAGGGCTTGCATGGTGAGGCTATCGGCGATCAACAGGACGTCGGGTTTCGTCACGCCCGCAGCGATCTCGGCCTCGAGGCGCGTCATCAACTGAGACGTGCCGTCTCGCACCCACTCGACCTGTATTCCCGGATGGGCTTTTCTGAAGGCGTCCACCGTCGTTTGCGCGTCGGAGGTCGGTTGGCTGGTATAGAGCACGAGCGTATCGTCGGCGGCCTGCGCATAGCCTGTGCCGAACGGCGACAGAAGCCATCCAAGCATGATGGCTGTAAAAAAATGCCTCTTATGCGCGCTCAAGGTTGCAGTTAGTCGTGTCATTAATCGCAGGAAGGGTATGGCTGGCAAAACGCAGCAAGCTGCACGATTTGTGTGACGGCATGATGAACTCACGCCGTTTGACGTATCCAGGGAACGGAACAGCTACTCCGCGCCTTCGCCGATGCTTTCGACGAAGTTCTTGCGCACCTGCTGAAGCAAACGGATTAACGTATCTCGGTCCGCGGGCGAAATGCCGCGAAACCCTTCCTCCGTCACCTCGTCGCCTACTTCGAGCACGCGCGGAAACATATTGCGCGCTTTGCGCGTGAGCCGGATCGTGAACGCGCGCCGGTCCTCGTCGCTTGCGATCCGTTCAATCCAACCACAACTTTCCATGCGGTCCAGCAGCCGGGTCAACGAGATCGGCGTGATCTCGAGCAGCTCCGCGAGGCGCGCCTGGTTCATCTCGCCCTTCCACGACAGATGGGCCAATACGCGGCTCTGCGCGCGCGTCAGCCCGAGCCGCTTCGCCCGCTTGTCGTAGAGGCGCCCACACAGCCGCCCGACGTCGGTGACCAGGAAGCCCAGCCGGCTTTCGTAGCTCTTGTCCATGCGCGAATTATAGGGGAACGGTTTGAATGGGCTCGCTCACGTCGCGATTGCGGACACATACGCCGCATGGGCTTATAATAAGCATGCTTACTAACTGAGCTGACCCACGCGGATCGCGCGCGGGCGATTCCATGAAAGGACTAGCTGCCGGGCATCGCAGTAGGTGACGGTCGAGGCACAGGCTATCCCAGAGGAGATTTCGTTGATACAGCCGACGTCCTCGCCCAAGGCGGACCCATCGTTGAACCGTCCGATGCTGACGGCGTCGATCATGCTCGCGACGCTCATGCAGACACTCGACAGCACGATCGCGAACGTTGCGCTGCCCCACATGCAGGGCAGCCTTTCTGCGTCACAAGACGAGATTACGTGGGTGTTGACGTCCTACATCGTCGCGGCTGCTATCGCCACGCCGTTGACGGGCTGGCTGTCGGATCGTCTGAGCGTAAAGCGGCTGCTGACGATTTCAGTCGCGGGCTTTACGATCGCATCGGCGTTTTGCGGCTTGTCTGAGACGCTTGCGCAAATTGTCGCTGCGCGGCTGCTGCAGGGGATCTTCGGCGCTGCGCTCGTGCCGCTCTCGCAATCGATCCTTCTCGATGTCAATCCGCGCGAGAAACAAGGACAGGCCATGGCCATCTGGGGAATGGGCGTGATGGTCGGCCCCATTCTCGGCCCAACACTGGGCGGCTGGCTGACCGACAGTTACTCCTGGCGCTGGGTATTCTTCATTAACTTGCCGATCGGGGTCATGGCCCTAGCCGGCGTGGCCGCCTACTTGCCGGCGAAAGCACCTCGACACGGGTTGACGTTCGACGCGCTCGGCTTTGCGACGCTTGCGCTCGCCATCGGCGCACTGCAGGCGATGCTCGACCGAGGAGAGCAGTTGGACTGGTTCGCGTCGAAGGAGATCGTCGCGGAGGCATTGGTCGCCTCGATCAGCTTCGCGTTTTTCGTCGCGCATACCGCAACGGCAGGGAAAGTTTCGTTCTTCAAGCGCGAGTTGCTGCGCGATCCGAATTTTGCGGTCGGGACGCTCTTCATCTTCGTCGTCGGCGCAGTCTTGTACGCAACTCGAGCCCTGATTCCGCCGATGCTGCAGAACTTGATGAGCTATCCCGTCGCGACAGCGGGGCTCGTTACGGCGCCAAGCGGCGCCGGCACTATGTTCGCGATGCTGATTGCCGGCAAGCTGCTCAAACGAATCGATTCGAGGTTG
>CAYPWK010000516.1:0-4057 GCA_964414365.1 uncultured Burkholderia sp. | reverse complement strand
TTTCGGGTGCATTGGTGATCGCGAACCTATCCATCGTCCTCGTTGTGTCGATGGCGATATTGCGCTCGATCCTGGGCCCGCTGCAAAGGGCAGTCGGAATGGCTAACGATATTGCATCGGGGAAGCTGGACAATCAGGTCACGGTGGATTCGGGCGATGAAATCGGCCAGTTGTTCTCGGCGATGAAAAAAATGGAGCGGCAACTTCGCCGAATGGTTTATCACGATCCGCTGACTTTGCTGCCGAACAGAGTCTTGTTCAATGAGCGCCTGAAGCAGACGCTCTCGCGTGCGGCGCATCATGCATTGGTTGGCGTGATGATGATCGACATGGATCGTTTCAAAGGAGTCAACGACACGATGGGCCACGCCGCGGGCGACGAACTGTTGCGCGAGGCGGCAGACCGGCTCGTGACTGCAGTCCGCCCGGGCGACACCGTGGCCCGTTTCGGGGGGGATGAATTCGCCGTTCTGCTCCCTGGAATACACAACCGTTGGGCAGCGGAGGACATCGCGAGGACGATCATCAACAGGTTCGACGAGCGTTTCGTCTTGAATGGGAAAGAGGTGTTCGTCTCCTGCAGCATCGGCATCGCTCTCTTTCCGATCGACAGCGTCGAGCCCTGCGACCTGATGCAATACGCCGATTCAGCAATGTATCTTGCGAAGCGCTCCGGTCGCCGAAGCTTTCGCTTCTATTCGGAAGAACTGACTCACGACGCCACCGCACGCCTTGCGCTTGAGTCTGACCTGCGGCGCGCCGTCGAGCGCGCGGAATTTGAATTGCACTACCAGCCCCAGGTGGCGTTTCAGGCGAACGAGGTGGTCGGCTCGGAAGCCCTGCTCCGGTGGCGCCGCCCGGCGGGCGGACTCATGCCGCCAAATCAGTTCATTCCGGTTGCCGAGGAAACAGGGCTCATCGTCGAGCTCGGCAAGTGGGTGCTGCGCGAGGCGTGCCGCACCGCTGCCGAATGGAATGCCGGCAGCGCGGTCTTGCACAAAGTGTCGGTCAACTTGTCGGCCAGGCAGTTTGAATCGCAAGGGCTCGTTTCGGTGATCGGTGAGATTCTCGAGGAAACAGGCTGCCGCCCCGAATGGGTCGAGCTCGAAATCACCGAGAGCCTGCTGCTCGAGGAAGACGAGGCGGTTTTGACCACGCTGTCGGCATTCCGGTCGATGGGACTATCGATTGCAATCGACGATTTCGGCACGGGCTATTCGTCGCTGAGCTATCTCGCTCGGTTTCCAATCGATACGCTGAAGATCGATAAGTCGTTCGTTCAGAAGGCGACAAAAGACCGACGCCATGCGGAGCTCGTCAAAGCGATTCTTTCGATTGGCCAGTGCCTTGGGCTGCGAATCGTCGCCGAAGGGGTGGAGACGGCGGAGCAGGCGACGTTTCTCGCGGCGAACGGCTGCGAGGTCGCGCAAGGCTTCTTGTACAGCAAGCCGTTGCTTAAGCATGAAATGGCCTCGCTGCCGCGACATATCACGCGCACTTCCTACCAGGAAGCAAGCGAATCCTTAACCTCCTTTCAGCAAATCCCTACATAGTCGGCTCTTCAGTGTTCTTCGGTGGACCGGTTTACGCAGAAATCCGCAAAGGCCAGTTTTTGACGCCTGTACACGCGGGCTAAAGACGAAAAAAAAAGCACCGCGATCGCTCGCGAGTGCTTGATTTCCAGCCATAAACCTCTTTGGTGGCGGAATGTTGACAACCAAAGATTCCAATATTTAGGCCGGATAGTGCCAGCGCGGAAGCCTGCGGATCGTTGCGCAACGTCCCGGTTCGCTGCGATGATCGGCAGCGTATTCTGAACCGTGGTGTCGTTGAATCGCAGGCATCGGACCGACAGGCAGAGACCGGCCCATGAAGCGACATTCGCGTCATTCGTAAGTCCGACACTCGGGTGGCAGCTGCACTCAGTTATCGGCCGCTCACAAGCCGATGGCAGAGTCAACTGCCGGCGCTACATTTTCTGACGCTCCTGCGTCGTCGGCCGTCGCGGCGATCTAGCGGTCAGTCGTTCCCAGTTGTCATGGGTGAAGGCTCGTCCGGCGCGATACTACTCAGACGTCCTTCCGCGCCGCCAGTTTCCAGCCGGCCAATGACATCCATCATGCGAGTGCGCTGCTACGAGAAATAGGCCGGGTGATCAAAATCGGCGATGAGCCCTGGTTGTTGCGGCTTCCAGCCGAGCAGGGACCGGGTTCGCTCGCTCGACGCCGGGATGTCCATCATTGCGAACCTGAACCAACCGAAATGCTCCGCCGCCTCTTCAGGCGACTTCGAAACGACCGGGACATTCAGGTGTCGGCCGATCACTTCGGCGATTGCCTTGAACGGCACGCCCTCTTCGGCGATGGCATGAAAAGGGCCCCCTTGCGCGCCGTGTTCGAGCGACAGCCGGAAGACGCGCGCCGCGTCAAGGCGATGCACTGCGGCCCAGCGATTAGAACCATCACCGACATAGACAGAGACGCCTTTCTCCCGTGCGATGTCGATCAGCATCGGCACGAAGCCGTGCTCGCCGTGACCATGCACCGACGGAGGAAGGCGCACCGCCGACGCGCGCACCCCGCGCGCCGCCAGTGCGATGGCGGCCTCTTCGGAAGCGCGAGGCCATGCGGGATCGAAAACCTGCACCATGTCCTCGGTCACGAGACGACCCGGCGCCAGCAGCCCGGTGCCGCTCGTCACGAGCAACGGACGGTCCGAACCTTCGAGCACGCCGCCGATCGTCTCGATGGCGAGTTTGTCCACCAAGCAGTTCTCTGCGAACTTCGAGAAATCGTGGTTGAAGCCGGTGTGGATCACGCCGTCCGCAGCCGCGGCGCCGCGACGCAGGATGTCGAGATCTACCAGCGTGCCGCGCAGGACTTCGGCGCCTGTGGCGGCCAGGGCTGCCGCCTTCTCTTCCGAGCGGCACAGGCCGATCACCTGATGGCCAGCGGCGATCAGGTCGTTCACGACGGCCGAGCCAACCCAGCCGGTTGCACCAGTAACAAATACACGCATTTCAAAATCTCCTTCTGGAATTGCGGAAGTAAGTTGCCCACGCCGAGAATTGCGATACGCAGAGATGGGAAGAGTCTCGAAAGTATGGAAAGCACCCGATCGAAAGTAGACCAGGGCTAACTCTCGGCTCATAATCTATCCGCGTAAAGAAGTAAACTTATACAGGTATAGTTCCTAACCGGATGAGCACACCAGCCACAAACGACAACGCCCTTGGGGCCTATTTGAAGGATCGCCGCACCAGGCTCGATCCTGCTGCCTTCGGGATTGCCGGCGGGCGGCGACGCACGCCCGGTTTGCGTCGGGAGGAAGTGGCCCAGCGGGCGAACATCAGCGTGACCTGGTACACCTGGCTCGAACGCGGGCGCGGCGGACCGCCGTCCGCCGCGGTGCTGGACCGGATCGCGAGCGCGCTGATGCTGACGAATGCCGAGCGCGAGCATCTTTTCCTGCTTGCCTTGGGGCGACCGCCGGAAGTCCGTTATCAGGAAACCGAAGGCATTTCGCCGCGCATTCAGCGCGTGCTCGATGCGCTGGTCTATAGCCCGGCCTATGTGAAGACGCTGACCTGGGATCTCGTTGCCTGGAATCACGCCGCAGGGGTTGTGTTCAACTACGACGAGTTGGAACCGTCACAGCGCAACATCTTGCGGCGCATCTTCTGTGATCCGCAGGTCCGAGACTTTCAGTCCGACTGGGACAGCGTTGCGCGGCTCCTAGTGTCGGTCTTCCGGGCCGATGCGGCACGCGCGGCAGCGACCGACGCGGCTCCGAGCGTGGCGGCGCTCGTAGAGGAGCTTAGCCGTGCCAGTCCAGAGTTCGCGATCCTGTGGAAGACCCATGACGTTCGCTCCTTCGGTGAAGGCACTAAACAACTGCTGCATCCACAGGGCGGACCGCTCGTGTTCGAGCATTCGTCCTTCGTCATCGATGGCCGTCCCGACCTCAGCATGGTCATCTACTCCCCGGCGACACCCGCGGACACCGACGTGGTTCGCTCGCTGATCGAAAAGCATCAAAAGGCATCCCACTGACCAGC
>CAYPWK010000515.1:0-4068 GCA_964414365.1 uncultured Burkholderia sp. | reverse complement strand
TAGCCGAGCTTGCTGCCGCAATCGAAACGCGTGCCGTGATACTTATACGCGAGCACTTGCTCGTCGGATAGCAACGACTGGATCGCATCGGTCAGTTGAAGCTCGCCGCCCGCGCCCGGCTTGATCGAGCGCAGGTGCTCGAAGATGCGCGGCTTCAGCACATAGCGGCCGACCACGCCGAGGTTCGACGGGGCCACGTCCGGCGCCGGCTTTTCGACGATGCCGGACATCTTGATGATGGCGTCTTCCCATTCCTTACCGTCGACGATGCCGTAGGACTTCGTATCCTGCGGCGGGATCTCTTCCACGCCGATGACAGAGCTATGGTAGTGATCGAAAACGTCGACCATCTGCTTCATCACGCTTGGCACGGCGTAGAGCAGGTCGTCGGCGAGGATCACGGCGAAAGGATTGTCGCCGACGAGCTTCTCGGCACATAGCACCGCATGCCCGAGCCCGAGCGCTTCGGGCTGGCGCACGTAGAAGCAGTCGACGTGGCTCGGCTTGATGCTGCGTACGAGCTCGAGCAGCCGCTCCTTGCCGCGCGCCTCGAGCTCGGCCTCGATCTCGTACGACTTGTCGAAGTGATCCTCGATGGCGCGCTTGCTGCGGCCTGTCACGAAGATCATCTCCGTGATGCCGGCCGACATCGCTTCCTCGACGGCGTACTGGATCAGCGGCTTGTCGACGATCGGCAGCATTTCCTTGGGACTCGCCTTCGTGGCGGGAAGAAACCGCGTGCCGAGACCGGCCACGGGGAAGACTGCCTTGGTGACTTTTAGCATGGCATTACCCTGTTTGTCGATTGCTCAGTCGGAATAAACGACTCGTGTTGCCCGATTATGCGGGCAAACGTGCCAGCTGCGCGCTCAGCTTGGCGACAGTATCCCGATATTGTGACAGCCTTTTCTGCTCCTGCTCCACGACGGCAGCCGGTGCTTTTGCGACAAACGCCTCGTTTCCGAGCTTTGCCGCACATTTGGCGATCTCCGCGTCGAGGCGAGCAATTTCCTTGCCAAGGCGCTCGCGCTCGGCGGCCACGTCGATCTCGACCTTCAATACTAGCTTGTCGGAGCCGGCGATCGCGATCGGCGCGCCATGCGCCTCGGCATCGAGCGTGGCCTCATCGGCAATGACGCGCACTTCCGAGAGCCGCGCGAGCGCCTGAGCGTAGGGCGCAAACGCGCGCCAGGCGTCGGCGTTCCCGTGCACGAGCAGCGGCACCTTCGTCGCCGGCGATAGGCTCATCTCGCCGCGCAGGTTGCGGCAGGCGTCGATCGCAGCCTTGAGCTCGGCGGCCCAGCGCTCGGCTGCCTCGTCGATCTTTTTTTCCTCGGCGCGCGGATAGGGCTGCACCATGATCGATGCGGTCGCTTCGGTGGCCCCTTGCGGCCATGCGTCCGTGAGAGGCGCCACCTTTTGCCAGAGTGCCTCGGTAATGAATGGAATGATCGGGTGGGCGAGCCGCAATACCGTCTCGAGCACGCGCAAGAGCGTGCGGCGCGTCGCGCGCTGTTGCTCGGGCGTGCCGTTCGCGAGTTGCACCTTGGCGAGCTCGACGTACCAGTCGCAGTACTCGTCCCAGACGAACTTGTAGATTGCGTTCGCGACATTGTCGAACCGGTAGTCGGCAAAGCCTTTCTCGACCTCCGCCTCCACGCGCTGCAGCAGCGAGACGATCCAGCGATCGGCTTGCGAAAAATCGGTATAGCCGCCGGGCCCGCAATCGCCAGGCGCGCACGGGCCCGGCTTGCTGAAGCCGCAATCTTGACCCTCGCAGTTCATCAGCACGAAGCGCGTCGCGTTCCAGAGCTTGTTGCAGAAGTTGCGATAGCCCTCGCAGCGCGCAAGGTCGAAGTTGACGTTGCGGCCAAGCGTTGCCATCGATGCCATCGTGAAGCGCAGCGCATCGGTGCCGAAAGACGGGATGCCGTTCGGGAACTCCTTGCGCGTCTTCTTCTCGATCGAGCTCGCCTGCTTCGGATTCATGAGACCCGTCGTGCGCTTGGCGACCAGGGCCTCGAGATCGATGCCGTCGACGATGTCGATCGGATCGAGCGTGTTGCCCTTGCTCTTCGACATCTTCTGGCCTTCGTGATCGCGCACGAGGCCGTGTACATAAACTGTGTTGAACGGCACGCGGTTCGTGAAGTGAGTCGTCATCATGATCATCCGCGCGACCCAGAAGAAGATGATGTCGAAGCCGGTTACGAGCACGGACGACGGCAGGAAGCATTCGAGATCTTTCGTCTCGTTCGGCCAGCCGAGCGAGGAGAACGGCACGAGTGCCGACGAGAACCACGTGTCGAGCACGTCTTCGTCACGCTTCAATGCGCCGGTGTAGCCGCGCTCGGCGGCCTGTGCGTGTGCTTCGTCTTCGTCCCGCGCGACGAACACGTCGCCATTCTCGCCGTACCAGGCCGGGATCTGATGGCCCCACCAGAGCTGGCGCGAAATGCACCAATCCTGAATGTTTTCGAGCCACTGGTAATAGGTGGTCGTCCAGTTCTCGGGCACGAACTTGATCTCGCCTTGCCGCACCACTTCGAGCGCGCGTTCGGCGATCGACTTGCCCGGGTGAAACGTACCGTCGGGCGCGGGCTTGCTCATCGCGACGAACCACTGATCCGTGAGCATCGGCTCGAGCACGACGCCCGTGCGATCGCCGCGCGGCACCATGAGCTTGTGGGGCTGCACCGAACCGAGGAGGCCCTCTCCATCGAGATCGGCGACGATCCGCTTTCTGGCCTCGAAGCGGTCGAGCCCGCGGTAGGCCTCGGGCGCGTTATCGTTGATCTTCGCGTCGAGCGTAAGGATCTCGATCTGCGGAAGACCGTGACGCTGGCCGACTTGATAGTCGTTGAAGTCGTGCGCCGGCGTGACTTTCACGACGCCGGTGCCGAACTCGCGATCGACGTAGTCGTCGGCAATGATCGGAATCTCGCGATCGGTCAACGGCAGCTTGACGCGCTTGCCGATGAGATGACGATAGCGCTCGTCTTCGGGATGGACCATCACCGCGACGTCACCGAGCATCGTTTCAGGGCGCGTCGTGGCAACCGTCAAATGCCCGTTGCCTTCGGCGAGCGGGTAGCGGATGTGCCACAGGTGGCCGTTCTCTTCTTCGCTCGCCACTTCGAGATCGGAAACGGCCGTCAAGAGGACCGGGTCCCAATTCACGAGCCGTTTGCCGCGGTAGATCAGCCCTTGTTCGTAAAGGCGCACGAACACTTCGCCGACGACTTTCGACATCTTCTCGTCCATCGTGAAGTACTCACGCGACCAGTCGATCGAGGCGCCGAGCCGCCGGACCTGGCCCGTGATCGTGGAGCCCGATTCGCGCTTCCACTCCCAGACGCGCTCGACAAACTTCTCGCGGCCGAGGTCGTGCCGCGACACGCCCGCGTGATCGAGCTGCCGCTCGACGACGATCTGCGTCGCGATGCCCGCGTGATCGGTGCCGGGGAGCCAGAGCGTATTGTCGCCGAGCATGCGGTGATAGCGCGTCAAGCCGTCCATGATCGTCTGGTTGAACGCGTGGCCCATATGCAGCGTGCCCGTGACGTTCGGCGGCGGCAGCTGGATCGAGAAGTTGGGGCGGCCCGGCTCGAACTTCGGGGTGGCGTAGCCGCGTCTCTCCCATTCGGGACCCCAAAAGGCCTCGATCGTCTGAGGCTCGAAACTCTTCGCCAGCGTGGTGTCGCTCATGGTTCAAATCCGCCGAAAGATGCGTAAAAAGATCGTGAAAAATGCGTCGAAACCTTGAATTATAAGCGCGTGGACTCTGCGTGAGCGGCATCGGCCGTTCGTCAGAGGGCTTCGCGCGGCATCGCGCCGTATAATGAGCGCCGCGCCTCGCTTTTCTGCCCTCCGATGCCCGATCTGCTCGCCAACCTGAACCCCGAACAACTTGCAGCCGTCACGTTGCCCAACGAGCCGGCGCTGATTCTGGCCGGCGCCGGCAGCGGCAAGACGCGCGTGCTCATCACGCGCATCGCCTGGCTGATTCGGCAGGGCCTCGCGACGCCCGCGACAGTCCTTGCGGTCACGTTTACGAACAAGGCTGCC
>CAYPWK010000514.1:0-4076 GCA_964414365.1 uncultured Burkholderia sp. | reverse complement strand
CCCATCAGAAACGGGCCCCCGGCCGCCAAATGCCGGTCGACGAAGCCAAGCCGCTCGGCGATCTTGCCGCGCGCCACCGTCTGCGCTTGCTCGCCATATTCGGCATGGAACAGCCAAGGGCTGTACATCTTGTGCAGCTCCGTGCCGATGAAATTGAGCCACGATTGCAATCGCGCACGCGCCAGCGTGCCGGCAGCCGGGGCAAGGCCGCTTTCCGGTTTCTGATCGGCCAAGTATTGCACGATGGCCGGACCCTCTGTCAGCAATTGGCCGTCATCGAGTTCGAGCACAGGCACATAGCCGTTCGGATTCACGGCTGAGAAGTCCGCGCCTGATGCTGTGGTATGCGGCGTTTTGCCGAGATTGACGCGCACCAATTCGAGCGTGATGCCAGCTTCGGCGGCAACGATATGCGGCGACAGCGAACATGCGCCGGCGGAGTAATAGAGCTTCATCAAGTGGCCTCGTGAATGGAATTCCCAAAATGGACTGCGGACTCAGCATACGGTGTGCGTTCGTGCAATGTCCATTGCACAATCGCCATCTGGGTTTGCATATGCGCAAGCGATCGTTTAACGTTGCTGCATGAACGATTGGAACGAACTGCGTCTCGTGCTGGCCGTGCATCGCGCGTCAAATTTGACAGTCGCCGCGGCGCAACTGAACGTCGATCACTCAACGGCGTTCCGTCGCCTGAAGGCGCTCGAGACGCGCCTTGGCGTGCGGCTCTTCGAGCGGCTGTCGGGCGGTGTCTACCAGGCCACGGAGGCGGGGCAGCGGATGGCCGCCGCCGCCGAGCGGATGGAAGACGAAGCGCTGGCGCTCGATCGCGATCTGACGGGCCGCGATCATCGGCTTTCCGGGCGGCTGCGCGTGACGTCGTCGGAGACGCTCGCGTACAGCCGGCTCACGCGGCACCTGGCCACGTTTCGGCAGGCGCATCCGGGCGTCGCAGTGGACTTGTCCATCGACAATCGCGTGCTCAACCTCTCGCGCCGCGAAGCCGATGTCGCGTTGCGCCCGGTTCGGCCGAGGCAGGGCGATCTGTGGGGGCGCCGGCTCGCGCGGATCGCATGGGGGCTCTATGCCACACCGGCCTATTTGGCCACACGCGACAGTCCGTCGACGAGCGCGAACGCGCTAGCGCACCATGCGTTGATCGGATGGGAGGACGGCGCCACAGGCATTCAGGCCGCTCAGTGGCTGTCGCAAGCGGTGCCCGAGGACGCTTTCGTTTATCGGACCAACAGCCTTGTGAACCAGCTAGTGGCAGCGCGCGCTGGCATCGGGCTGGCGTTGCTGCCGTGCTATCTGGGCGATAGCGAGGACGGGGTCGTGCGGGCGACGCCTGAGCCCCTGCCGGAGTTGGAGGGCGAACTCTGGATCGTGGCGCATGCCGATCTGAAAGGCACCGCGCGGGTCAGGGCGTTCTTCGACGTGGTCGGCGATGGTCTCGCTCGCGAACGCGCATTGTTCGAGGGGACTTCGCAAGATAGCTACGCCCCATAGCTGCGCAGCCGCTCTAGATCGATCACCGTCACCCCGCCATACTCCAGCACCAACACGCCGTCTTTCTCCAACGCCTTCAGCGACTGATTGGCCACCTGCCGCGTCATGCCCGAGAGCAGGCCGAGCTCCTCTTGCGTGATTTCCAGATGGTTGCCCGCGCCGGGGTAAAGCACCGGGTTGAACAGCGAGGCGATGCAGCGCGCCAGTCGCGGCGTAGCATCGAGCAGGCGGTCATACTCGAGCAGCGCCATGAAGTGGCCGAGCCGCTCGTTAAGCTGGCGGATCAGGAAGTGGTTGAAGGCCACGCTGTTTTCCACGAGCCACATGAAGGTGGCGCGGTCCATGAAGGCCATGCGCGTATCGCGCAGCGCGACGATGTCATACCGGCGCGGCTCGTTCTTGAGCACAGTGCCTTCGCCGAACCAGCCGCCGGCCGGTACGCCTGTAAACGTGATGCCGCGCCCCTCGGGGGATACCGTACCGACTTTAATGAGCCCCGTGACCACACCCGTCCAGCTCTCCAGCATCGTATTCTTCGGGCAGATGCATGTGCCGCGTGGATAGGCCTTCTCGACGATGCCGGCGCAGGCGCGGTCGGCCTCGTCGCCGGGCAGCTCGATCGACCAGGCGGCGATGTGCGCGAGGCGCGCGCGGCTGATGCCGGGGCGCGCGTGAGCGTTGTGATCAGCCACGCTTGATTCCGACCGGCAGCGTGCTCACGCGCTGCACCTCGGGTGTGGCTAGCCAGTCGCTGCTCAGGCATTGCAGGAAAAGCGCAGTGGCGTCTTCGCCCCAGAACAGTTCGCCGTTGTGGACGAGCGTGGGCACGCCGAACACCCCAAGCTCGATTGCCGCGTCGGTGTGGCTACGTAGGGCATCTTTCACGGCGGGCTGGTCGACGGCGGTTACGCCTTCTGGAAAGTTCACCGCTTCGCAGAGCGCGGAAAATCCCTCGGGCGACGCAACGTCGTGCCCATCTCGCCAGATATACCGAAACACCGCGCGCACGGCGTCGAGCGAGCCGCCCATCGCAATCGTCAACCGCAGCGGCTTGATCGGATTGAACGGATGGGCGGGCGGCATGCGATAGGCAATGCCGAGCTGCTGAGCGCGAAAGAGCGCGTGGCGGTACGTGAACGTGCGCTTGGTGTCGATCTCGGCGGGACCTTTCTGGCCCCAGTGGCTGAGGATCGCGCCCAGCACCACCGGGCGCGGACGGATGGCAATGCCGGCGGGCAGCTTGTCGAGTTGCTCGAGCTGCAGGTACGCGAACGGGGAGACGACGTCGAAGAACCAATCGATAGTGTCGGGCATGAACGTTCCTCAGGCAGTACGCGCTTGCAACAGCGGTGAAAGCTCAAAAGGCGCCGCGGTCATGGCGCGGATGTCTGCAAGTGTCGCATGCGAGAGGATCTCACGCAGTACGAGCCCGGTCTCGGTCACATCGAAGACGGCATGCTCCGTGACGATGACTTTCACGCATCCCTTGCCCGTGAGCGGCAGCGTGCAGCGCGGCAGAATCTTCGAGTTGCCATGCTTGTCGGTATGCGCGAGCGCGGCGATGACTTTCGGCGTGCCATAGCAGAGGTCCATCGCCCCGCCGATGCCCGGCCACCATTTGCCGTCGCGCTTGCAGGCCCAGTTGGCGAGGTTCCCTAGTGCATCGACCTGCAATGCGCCGAGGATGGTCACATCGATATAGCCGTTGCGCATCGCACCCAGGGACGTGGCAAGGTCCATGATGGCCGCTCCGGGCGCCAGCGTAATCGGTTCGCAGCCCGCGTTGGTGAGATCGCTGTCGATGGCATCGAGCGCCGGGCGGCCGCCGAAGCCAAACGCGCCGTTCTCGGTGTGGAAGATGACGCCGGCATCCGCGTCCAGATAGTTGGCCGTGAGCGTGGGAATTCCCAGGCCAAGGTTGACGACTTCGCCGGCGCGCAATTCCTGCGCGCAGCGAGCGGCGATGCGTTGCTTGGGGTGATCGGGCAGGGCTTGCATGTTGTGTCCTTCTCGTCTGTGAACGGATCAGGCAACGGCCGCGGCCGGAAGCCGGCCCAGTTTCGTCCATTGCTGCTTGTAGAGCGTGTGCTGGTCCTCCAGTGACAATCCTTGCACGACCGCGTCGACGAACACGCCCGGGCAGCCGACGCGCTCGGGCGGAATCTCGCCCACCTCGACAATCTCGTTCACCTCGACGATGGTGTAGTCGCCGGCCATGGCGATGTCGCGCTGATTCTGCAGCGCTGTGCCACGAAACTCCACGTTGCCGAAGGTGTCGGCGCGCCAGCCCTTGATGATGGACACGTCAGCGCGCAGCGGCGGTTCGAGAAAGCAGGTGAGGCCGTCGACGGTGATCGTTGGCTTGGGCGCGCCCCGAGCGGGGAACATGCCCGGCTGATCGAGAATGCCCACCCCCACGGGCACGAGCACACCGCCTAAGCCCATCGCCCCTGCACGCACCTTTTCGGCCCAAGTGCCCATCGGAAAAAATTCGGCCACGCGCACGCGCTCGCTCAGGTAGGCCTGCGTCGATTCATCGGTGGTGCCGACATGCGTGCCGATAAATT
>CAYPWK010000513.1:0-4087 GCA_964414365.1 uncultured Burkholderia sp. | reverse complement strand
CGGTGAAGGAATATTGCATACGATCTCCGAATCACGGCGGGCATGTTGTCGAGGCTATAGACGCCAGATGAGTAACCCGAGTGTTCACCGACTGAGACCCGATGGCCGTCCTAAGGCTTGAACGAGCCTAGAAGCTTGGTGGTTGGCCGCTACCAACCGCTGGCTGACGGCAACGGATACCTGCTACTTTTGGAGTACTACGTTCCGTTGCCCGACCAAACTTGCCTTCTGCAGTCGCTTCAGAAGACAAAGAAAAATGCCGGTCAATCTGGCCGAACGCGCGGCCGATGGGGCAATTTTCTTTGGCCTCTGGGGCCCGTGCCGCGCTGCTCACGCATCGCAAAAACACGGTCCCCACAAAGCACAAAAAGGCCGGCGGTGGAAAAACCGCCAGCCTTCGCGCAGCGCGCAGGATCTTACTTGATCTCTGCCTTTGCGCCGGCGTCTTCGAGCTTCTTCTTCGCTTCTTCGGCGGCGGCCTTGGGCACTGCTTCCTTCACAGGCTTCGGTGCACCGTCGACGAGATCCTTCGCTTCCTTCAGGCCCAGGCCCGTCAGCTCGCGAACGGCCTTAATGACCGAGACCTTGTTTGCGCCGGCTTCGAGCAGGTTGACCGTGAATTCGGTCTGCTCTTCAGCCGCCGCGGCAGCACCGCCGCCTGCACCAGCCGGGCCCGCCACTGCGACGGCAGCAGCCGACACGCCAAACTTCTCTTCGAACGCCTTGACGAGCTCGTTCAGTTCCAGAACCGACATCGCGCCAACGGCTTCGAGGATGTCTTCTTTTGCGATTGCCATTTGAAATACTCCTAAATTGAATTCGGATACAGCCAGCGATCATTTACGCTCAGCCGCGGTACCTCATGCGTAGCCTGAGCAAGCTCAGGCCGCTTCGCCCTGGTTCTTCTCGGCGAGCGCGGCAAGCGCGCGCGCAAAGCCCGAAACAGGCGCCTGCATGACGAACAGCAGCTTCGAGAGCAGTTCCTCGCGGCTCGGGATGCTGGCGAGCGCTTGCACGCCAGCCTTATCCATCACCTTGCCTTCGTAGGAACCGGCCTTGATGATCAACTTGTCATTGCCCTTGCTGAAGTCATTGACGACTTTCGCGGCGGCAATGGCATCTGTGGAGATGCCGTAGATCAGAGGACCGGTCATCTGCTCAGCCAGCGGAGCAAACGGGGTACCCTCGACGGCGCGACGCGCCAGCGTGTTTTTCAACACGCGCAAGTACACCTGTTGCTCGCGCGCTTTCGCGCGCAGCTTCGTCAGATCGCCAACCGTGATTCCACGATACTCGGCCAGCACGATGGTCTGGGCATTCGCGACTTGCGCGGAAACCTCAGCCACGACGGCCTGCTTACCTTCCTTGTTGAGTGGCACGGTCAACCTCCAGATTCGGCACGCTTGGCGATACATCTCGCATCATGCTTCGCGTGCCGCGTTCAACAACGGCGTCCGAGGTGTTAGGAGTATTTCGACCATCCGCCTTCGCATCGCTGCAGCCGGCGGCCGGCTTCATCACTGCAAAACTCGTTCGGGTTCGCCATCTGCGTTGGCTTTGGGATTAAGGAAACGCCCGACAACTGCACTTCCGCCAACGGTCTTTGACAACCGGCCGCAGACGCCAACTGCAAGCTTCTTGCGACCGCCCAAAGCGCTTAAAACCGCGCCGGCTACCCGCTTGTCCGACTACCGGATAGTCCGGGCCGCCGACGCGATCAATTCTTTACTGCCTTGCTCTTCCCGCGGTTACTGCTTACCGCGCGTGCTTACTGTGCGGCGAGCGACGTCTGGTCGACGCGTACGCCGACGCCCATCGTGCTCGACACTGCGATCTTGCGCAGGTAGACACCCTTGCTCGACGCCGGCTTCGCCTTTTGCAGCGCTTCAACGAGCGCCGACAGGTTCGAGCGCAGCGCGCCCGGCTCGAACGAAGCGCGGCCGATCGTGGCGTGGATGATCCCCGCCTTGTCGACGCGGAACTGCACCTGGCCAGCCTTTGCGTTCTTTACCGCCGTTGCGACGTCGGGCGTAACCGTGCCGACCTTCGGGTTCGGCATGAGACCGCGCGGACCGAGGATCTGACCGAGCGTACCGACCACGCGCATCGTGTCCGGCGAGGCGATCACCACGTCGAAGTTCAGGTTGCCGCCCTTGATCTGCTCGGCGAGGTCTTCCATGCCGACGATTTCCGCGCCGGCGGCACGCGCCTGCTCAGCCTTCTCACCTTGTGCGAACACGGCGACACGCACCGACTTGCCGGTACCGGCCGGCAGCACGACGGAGCCGCGCACGACCTGGTCCGACTTCTTCGCATCGATGCCGAGCTGCACGGCCACGTCGATCGACTCGTCGAATTTCGCCGTCGCGCATTCCTTAACGAGCGCGAGGGCTTGGTCGATCGGGTAGAGCTTCTGACGATCGACCTTGTTTGCGAATGCTTGCAAACGCTTCGAAACCTTAGCCATTTACACGCCCTCCACGGTGATGCCCATCGAGCGGGCGCTGCCGGCGATCGTGCGGACCGCGGCGTCCAGATCGGCTGCCGTAAGATCCGGCATCTTCGTCTTGGCGATTTCTTCAGCTTGAGCGCGCGTGATCTTGCCGACCTTGTCGGTGTGCGGCTTGCTCGAGCCCTTGTCGATCTTCGCGGCCTTCTTGATCAACACCGTGGCCGGCGGCGTCTTCAGAATGAACGTGAAGCTCTTGTCGGCGAACGCGGTGATGACGACGGGAACGGGAAGACCCGGCTCCATCGATTGAGTCTGCGCGTTGAACGCCTTGCAGAACTCCATGATGTTCAGGCCGCGCTGGCCCAGTGCCGGACCAACCGGCGGCGACGGATTGGCTTTACCTGCAGGGATCTGCAGCTTGATAAAGCCGATAATCTTCTTTGCCATGTGGACAACCTCGTTGGAACGCGTGGGCGTTCGGTGAGTAGTAACGCGCGTTCGCCGCTTCCGATACCAGCGACTATTGACGCTCCTCAACGGTCATTGAGCGGACCGTAAGCGCTGACAGCGGACCGCTCGCAAGCGAGCGGCCCATACGAAACTGATTACAGCTTTTCGACCTGCCCGAACTCGAGCTCGACGGGCGTCGCGCGACCGAAAATAGTGACAGAGACGCGGACGCGCGACTTCTCGTAGTTCACTTCCTCGACGCTGCCGTTGAAGTCCGTGAAAGGGCCTTCCTTGACACGCACCATCTCGCCGACTTCGAACAGCGTCTTCGGGCGCGGCTTCTCGACGCCCTCTTGCATCTGCGACATGATTTTTTCGACTTCCCGCGGGGAAATCGGGCTCGGGCGGTTGCGCGCCCCCCCGACGAAGCCGGTCACCTTGGCCGTGTTTTTCACCAGGTGCCAGGTCTCGTCCGTCATTTCCATTTCGACAAGCACGTAGCCGGGGAAGAAGCGCCGCTCCGTCACCGACTTGTGGCCGCCCTTCACCTCGACGACTTCTTCGGTCGGAACGAGAATTTGGCCAAACTTGTCTTGCATGCCCGCACGTTCGATGCGCTCCTGAAGCGCGCGCTGCACGCTCTTCTCCATGCCGGAGTAGGCGTGCACGACGTACCAACGTTTACCGCTCGGTGATGCCGGAGAATCGCCGCTCATATCATTTCCAACCCAGAATCGCCGAGAAAATGACCCATTCGATGGACTTATCGCTAATCCAAAGCAAGACCGCCATTGCGAGCACGAAGCCGAAGACCACGAGCGTGGTCTGCGTCGCTTCCTTGCGCGTCGGCCAGACGACCTTGCGAACTTCTTTGTAGGAGTCCTTGGCGAAAGCGATAAAGCTCTTACCGGGGGAGGAGAACAGACCGACCGCAACACCCGCGGCTACGCCGACCAGCAAGGCCGCGCCGCGCACATACCATTCCTGGCCATTCAGCCAGAAGAAAGCGACGAATCCGGCTAAGACCAGCAGTACGCCCGCGATAAGCATCAATTTGTCGCTGGAGGTATCCACAGCTTCGACGGAAGGATTCGCCATAACGCCTTAAGTGCGCCTACAACGCGCAGAAAGTTGGCAGGGGCAGAGGGAATCGAACCCCCAACCTTCGGTTTTGGAGACCGACGC
>CAYPWK010000512.1:0-4092 GCA_964414365.1 uncultured Burkholderia sp. | reverse complement strand
TCACGTCGGGCCGGGGTTCCGCCTGCACGGCCGGATGAACGCCCGCGAGTGTGATCGCACTAGTCGCCACCAGTACGCCGAACAAAGACCGCCGCTTCCCATTTGCCATTCTTGCCTCCTTGTTGTGCACCAATCACGAGACTGCGAAAAGGCTAAATGTGGGCTACTGGTAAGAAGCGGTAATGACGAAAGGCTTTCATCAAGCTGTCTAGCGCAACGCTTTGCGCGCCAGGGGAAGTTCAAAACATCGGTGGCCCAGGCAAAATCGTGATGGAGCGCCGCGACGCCGCAATGCTATGACGATTGCAATGTGCGAATCGCTATTGGCGCTCGTCGATCAGTGCGAGCAGTGCGCTGGATCATGCTGCGAGGCGCCGCTCGCGCACCGCGTTGGCCAGCAGCTCGAGAACGGGCTCCGTTTGCGCCCATGCCAGGCATGCATCGGTAATCGACACGCCGTAACGCAGCGGCACGCCCGGTTTCAGGTCTTGGCGGCCCTCTTCCAGGTTGCTCTCGATCATCACGCCGACGATCCGCTGGTCGCCTTGCGACAGCTGCTTCGCCAGATCCTGTGCCACGTCGATCTGGCGAATATGCGACTTGCCCGAGTTCGCATGGGAGCAATCGACCATGACTTGCTCTCGAAGGCCCGCCGTCTTCAAAACGTCGCATGTTTCGTCGATGCTTGCGCTGTCGTAGTTCGGGCCCTTCTTGCCGCCACGCAGAATCACGTGTGCATCGTCGTTGCCGCGCGTCTCGAAGATCGCCGCCATCCCCATCTTCGTCATGCCCATGAACGCGTGGCTCGCGCGTGCCGCCACGATCGCGTCGGCGGCGATCTGGACGCCGCCATCGGTGCCGTTCTTGAATCCGATCGGACAGCTGAGACCCGATGCGAGCTGACGGTGGCTTTGGCTTTCCGTGGTGCGCGCTCCGATCGCACCCCAGGCGATCAAGTCCGCGATGTACTGCGGGCTCAGTAAGTCGAGAAACTCCGTGCCTGCCGGCAAGCCAAGGCCGGTGATGTCGAGCAGCAGTTGCCGCGCGCAGCGCAGCCCTTCGTTGATGCGAAAGCTGCCGTCGAGCCTCGGGTCGTTGATATAGCCTTTCCATCCCACGGTCGTGCGCGGCTTTTCGAAGTAGACGCGCATGACGATGAAGAGGTCGTCCTTCAGCGCTTCGGCCGCGGCTTTGAGCCGGTGTGCGTAGTCGAGCGCCTGGTCATGGTCGTGAATCGAACACGGGCCGACGACCGCGAGCAGTCGATCGTCGCGGCCGTGCAGAATATCGCCGATCGTTTCGCGGCTGCGCTCCACGAGCGCCTGCACTTCGGGCGAGACGGGCAGTTCATCCTGCAACAACGCGGGTGAAATCAGCGGACGCACGGCACCGATGCGCACGTCGTCGATGCGGGTCGTATCCTGCGTAACGTCGGCAACGCCTACCTCTTTGTCGTGCAGAGGATCGTCGATGCTTCTCATGAAAAATCTCCGGAATGTGCGGTTGCAGCCGTGATTATTACTCACTTCGCGAGTACGTCGATCGAGGCACACCGTGTTGGTTGAACTGCGCTATGCCGTTCGCATATTGGACGACCGACTCGCGACCGTCTACACTCGGCCGCAGATCAACAGCCGAGGCAACTCATGACAGAGCGACAGCAGATTTCATCGAGATCGGAGTTCGAGGAACTCATTGGCTATAGCAGAGCCATCGTCGATGGGGACTGGGTCTTCGTTTCGGGAACGACCGGCTTCGATTACGAAGCGCGGACCATCTCGGACGATATCGTGGAGCAGACCGAACAATGCCTACGCAACATCGGTGATGCACTCGATAAAGCGGGCGCCACCTTCGACGATGTGGTGCGCGTACATTACGTCTTGCCCGACCGGAACGACTTCAAAGCATGCTGGCCCGTGCTGCGCCGCTACTTTGGGACCGCGCGCCCGGCTGCGATGATGATCGAGGCCGGGCTGCTCGATGAGCGCATGAAAATCGAGATCGAGGTTACGGCGAAGAAACGGCGTTGACGACAAGGGCGCGGCGGCTCGCGGTTTATGGTTATTCGCGTCGTGAACTGAAGAGAGTTCCTCGCTTGCCGTCCGCGCCTTTTGCGAAAACCAATCGAGTCCAGGTCACTCCCGCGTCTCGGTTCGCACGTTGTGCGGACCCGGTTTCGAGATTCAGCACGGGCTGCAAACTCGCGTTCCCGCTACCGCCGAGGCACGCGTTCCGCAAACCAGATTGCTGCCGACATTACCGCGATGCCAGTCAGCTGCAGGCCGCTCAAATGTTGACCGAAGAAGACCCGGTCGATAAGTATCGCGACCGCGGGATACACGAATTGAAACAACGCGATGCGGCCAGTGTTCAGGCGCGCCATGCCGCTGTAAATCAGAGTGTAGGCCGCACCCGTGTGAATGATGCCGAGCCCGGCAAGCCACAGCCACGAGACGCCGAACGCAGGCCAGCCGTGCTGCGCCGGCCAGACCCATACTGTTAGCGTGCCGATTGTGCACTGCCACCAGGCGAGGATGCCCGCGGGCAAGTCGCGTAGGCGCCTCGCGATGATCGTAACGCATGCCATGCAGAACCCGCCGACGAGACACAAGGCGACAGCGAGCCAGTAACCGTCCCGATCAGCGCCGCTTGCCGAGTGCTCGGCGATTCCCGTCGCCAGCACGAGGCCGAACATCGAAGCGGAGACCGCGCCGATGCGCCTCTTGCCGATCGATTCCTTCAGGCACAACGCGCCTAAGAGCAGCACCCACATCGGCTGGACGTTAAACAGCACGATCGCGACACCCGCCGACATCCGGCTGATGGCGGTGAAGAACAAGCCCCAGCTCAACACCATCAACGATCCGGCGGCTAGCACAGAGGGTCCGGTGGTTCGCGTCAACCGCAGAAATCGCGTCTGGCGACGCAACATCACCCAGAAGGTCAGGCAGATCAGGCCGAGTGCACAACGAAACCAAGTAGCGGTCAACGGATCGGCGTGGGCTTCGTTCACAAACACGCCAATAGTTCCGAGCAGCGCGCAGCCGAGAATAAGGCGCCATGCGCCGGTCGATGCTCGGATCGCCGCAAAGCCGGATGTCGCGTCGTCAATGTGCTGGCTCGTATTCATGCACCCAGTGTCTCGCGACACCACCGAAACGAAAAGCGCATAATTCGAAGCTCATCCATTCGAAATTCGAAAGTGGTGGAAAGCAATGAAACAGCGCGATTTGCAAACAGACTGGCTAAGATGCTTCGTGGCCGTGGTCGATGCCGGTTCACTGTCGAGCGCTGCAGGCGAAGTGCACCGATCGCAGTCGGCGGTGAGCATGCAGCTCAAGAAGCTGGAAGGCGCGTTGGGACTGCGGCTCATCGACCGCAGCTCGCGCACGCTCGAGCTCACGCAGGACGGCCAGACGCTGCTTAGCTATGCGCGCCGTATCCTCGACCTCCACGCAGAAGCGCAGATTGCGCTGCAAGGCGAGCACCTCACCGGCCGAGTGCGGCTCGGCGTGCCTGACGACTATGCAGAGAAATACCTGACGCCGGTGCTGAGAAGGTTTGCGCCGCGGCATAGCGGTGTGGAGATCGAACTGATCTGTGAGCAATCGACGTCGCTCATCCCGCGTGTCGCGCGCGGCGAGGTGGACATCGCGCTGGTGTCGCGCGATCACGCGCGGCGCGGCACGCTGCTGTTTCATGAGCCGATGGTCTGGGTCGGCGCGGCGCAGTTCGAGCTGTGGCGACGCGATCCGATGCCGATCGCCGTATATGAAAGCGAGAGTCTTGCGCGACGCGGTGCGATCCATTCACTGGCGCAGCAGGGGCGTCGATACAAAGTTGTCTACAACAGCTCCAGCCTTGCCGGGCAAATCGCGGCGGTGGAGAGCGGGCTTGCCGTGGCTGCACTGACGCAATGCAGCGCGCCCAAGCATCTACGGATTCTGGCGAGCGATGAGGGATTGGGCCCGCTCGCACCGATGGAGGTCGCGGTTTATAGAAGCCGCGATTCACGGGGCTCGAAGGCCATCGATAGCCTGCACGCTTTGCTGGTCAGGACACTGCGCCAATCAGCGTCTGCCTGAAGCA
>CAYPWK010000511.1:0-4096 GCA_964414365.1 uncultured Burkholderia sp. | reverse complement strand
GGAGCGCGCACATCATCGAGCAGCGGATCGACAACAAGATCATCCGGCCGAGCGCGAACTACACCGGCCCAGAAAGTATGAAGTTCGTGCCGCTAAATAGGAGAAAATAGCGACCGCCGCGCGCGCCGTGTTTTGATCGGCGGCCTGGGCGGCCGCGCCCCTTGGCGGCCCCGCGGCTCTCGCGGAGGCGACGCACGAGGGGGCTTGTCATCTGTCTCTGTTATTCCAAAATCGAAAGGTCCGAGATTCCATGAAAAAATTGCTGATCGCAACCCTTATCGGCACAATTTCCGCCACAATGTCGCTCGCGGCAGCGGATGCGGCCGCTCAAACCGAGTCGACGCAATCGACGGCTGCCAAGAAGAAAGTGGGCAAGGCGCCGGCGCCGAAGCATCGGCTCGTGAAGCGCAAGTCGCACGAAGCGGCGACCGCGAAAGCCGAGCCGGCTCCGGAAGGCTCGGTGGAGTGGGCATGTAGCGAAGGCCTCCACTTCGACCTTAAGGGCGATATGAAGAAAGACCAGCTCGTGACCGTTCACTGGGCGAACAAGAACTACAACCTCCCGCGCGAATCGACGACGACGGGCGCTGACCGTTTCCACGATGCCGCGTCGGGCCTCGACCTCGTCGTGATTCCGACCAAGGCGATGCTATTCTCGGACAACGACGGCGGGCGTCTTGCCGACGATTGCCATACGGCCGACATGGCCCAAGGCGCCCCGGCCCCGACGCAATCCAACGCATTGAAGAAAGGCAACTGATCGTTCTTGCCCGACGAGGCAATCACCATGTCCGCCCCGATTTCGAACGTACGGCCCGAGCCTGATCAAGTGCTCGTCGATATCGTCGATTACGTCCTCGATTTCGAGGTGGACAGCACGCTCGCGCTCGAAACGGCGCGCCATTGCCTCATCGATACGCTCGGTTGCGGGTTGGAAGCGCTTTCGTTTCCCGCGTGCACGAAGCTGCTCGGCCCTATCGTGCCCGGCACCATCGTGCCGCACGGTGCGAAAGTGCCCGGCACGCAGTTCCAGCTCGACCCCGTGCAGGCCGCGTTCAACATCGGCGCGATGATTCGCTGGCTCGATTTCAACGACACATGGCTCGCGGCCGAATGGGGTCACCCGTCAGACAACCTCGGCGGCATTCTCGCGACGGCCGACTGGCTCTCTCGCAATGCCGTCGCGTCGGGCAAGAAGCCGCTTGCCATGCAGGACGTGCTCGTCGCAATGGTGAAGGCGCACGAGATCCAGGGCGTCATCGCGCTCGAGAACTCGTTCAACCGCGTCGGACTCGATCATGTGCTGCTCGTCAAAGTGGCTTCGACGGCAGTCGTCGGCTGGCTGCTCGGGCTTTCCCGCGACGAGCTCATCAACGCCGTGTCGCTTGCGTTCGTCGACGGCCATTCGCTGCGAACCTATCGCCATGCGCCGAATACGGGCTCGCGCAAGTCATGGGCGGCGGGCGACGCCACGTCGCGCGCCGTACGTCTCGCGCTGATCGCGAAGACGGGCGAGATGGGCTACCCGTCCGTTCTCACGGCCAAAACGTGGGGCTTTTACGATGTCCTCTTCAAGGGCGGCGCGTTCCGCTTCCAGCGCCCTTATGGCTCATACGTGATGGAGAACGTGCTGTTCAAGATCTCGTTTCCGGCCGAATTCCATGCGCAAACGGCCGCGGATGCGGCAATGACGCTGCATGGTGTGCTCAAAGCGAGAGGGAAAACAGTCGAGAACATCGTGAAAATCACGATCCGCACGCACGAAGCGGCGATTCGCATCATCGACAAGAAAGGCCCCCTAAACAATCCCGCGGATCGCGATCACTGCCTCCAGTACATGATCGCCGTGCCGCTGATTTTCGGACGGCTGACAGCGGCCGATTATGAAGACGATCTGGCGGCCGATCCGCGCATCGACGCGCTGCGCGCGAAGATGCAATGCGTCGAAGACGCGCAATTCACCAAGGATTACTACGATCCGGCCAAGCGCTCCATCGCGAACGCGCTGACGGTCGAGCTCGACGACGGAACGAAGCTGGATGAAGTCGTCGTCGAATATCCGATCGGCCATCGACGCCGGCGTGCAGAGGGGGTTCCGCTGCTCGTCGAAAAGTTCAGGACGAACCTCGCCAAGCGCTTTCCAACGAAGCAGCAGCAAGCGATTCTCGACGTCTCGCTCGATCAGACGCGGCTTGAAGCGACGCCCGTCAACGAGTATGTCGACTTATACGTGATTTAAGATTGAGCATCGAATCGGACACAGTTCGTCAAACGGTTCAAGTAGGGTTTCCGAAACAAAGGCAACACGATCGTTTCCTCGCTCCAAACCTAGGACAAACCATGGCCCACAACCTCCACAACACGCTCAAGGAATTCGATAGCGGCTCAGGCAAAGGCAAGTTCTACTCACTGCCCGAACTCGGCAAGGCATTGAACGTCAAGATCGAGCGCCTGCCAGTGTCGATCCGCATCGTTCTCGAGGCCGTGCTGCGCAACTTCGACGGCAAGAAGGTTTCCGAAGAGCACGTTGCGCAGCTCGCCAACTGGAAGCCGAATGTGCCACGCGTCGACGAGATTCCGTTCGTCGTCGCGCGCGTCGTGCTGCAGGACTTCACGGGCGTTCCGCTGCTCGCCGATATCGCCGCGATGCGCGGCGTGGCGCAGCGCATGGACAAGAACCCCAAGTTGATCGAGCCGCTCGTACCCGTGGATCTCGTGGTCGATCACTCCGTGCAGGTCGACTACTACCGTCAGAAAAACGCGCTCGACCTCAACATGAAGCTGGAATTCCAGCGCAACAACGAGCGCTACCAGTTCATGAAGTGGGGCATGCAGGCGTTCGACACGTTCAAGGTCGTGCCTCCCGGCGTCGGCATCGTGCACCAGGTTAACCTCGAGTATCTCGCGCGCGGCGTTCACAAGAAGGCCGAGAACGGCGACACGGTCTACTATCCGGATACGCTCGTCGGCACCGATAGCCATACGACGATGATCAACGGCATCGGCGTCGTCGGTTGGGGCGTGGGCGGCATCGAAGCCGAGGCCGGCATGCTCGGCCAGCCCGTCTACTTCCTGACGCCAGACGTCGTCGGCGTGGAGCTGAAGGGCAAGCTGCGCGAAGGCGTCACGGCCACGGACCTGGTTCTGACGATCACCGAGCTGCTGCGCAAGGAGAAGGTGGTCGGCAAGTTCGTCGAGTTCTTCGGCGAAGGCACCGCGTCGCTCTCCGTGCCGGATCGTGCGACGATCGGCAACATGGCGCCTGAGTACGGCGCAACGATGGGCTTTTTCCCCGTCGACGAAAAAACGATCGATTTCTTCAGGGGCACCGGCCGCACGGACGCCGAAATCGCCGCGTTCGAGAACTACTTCAAGGCACAGAAGCTCTTCGGTATTCCGAAGGCAGGCCAGATCGACTTCACGAAGGTCATCACGCTCGACCTCGGAACCGTGGCCCCGTCGCTCGCTGGTCCGAAGCGTCCGCAGGACCGCATCGAAATCGGCTACGTCAAGTCGACGTTTACCGATCTTTTCTCGAAACCCGTCAGTGAAAACGGCTTCGCGAAGAAGCCGGCGGATTTAAGCGCCGAGTACGAGACGTCGGACGGCATCACGCTGAAGAACGGCGACATTCTGATCGCCGCCATCACCTCGTGCACGAACACGTCGAACCCAAGCGTCTTGCTGGCCGCCGGCCTGCTGGCGAAAAAGGCCGTGGAAGCCGGCCTGACCGTGGCGCCGCATATCAAGACGTCGCTTGCGCCGGGATCGCGGATCGTCACCGAGTATCTGACGAAGACGGGCCTGCTGCCCTATCTGTCGCAGCTCGGCTTTGAGCTTGCGGCGTACGGCTGCACGACCTGCATCGGCAACGCGGGCGATCTTACGCCCGAGATCAATGATGCGATCGTGAAAAACGACATCGTCGCCGCGGCGGTGCTGTCGGGCAACCGGAACTTCGAGGCGCGCATTCACCCGAACATCCGCGCGAACTTCCTGGCGTCGCCGCCGCTCGTCGTCGCCTACGCGATCGCCGGCACGATCACGCGCGATTTGATGACAGAGCCCGTCGGAAAAGGCAAGGACGGCAGGGACA
>CAYPWK010000510.1:0-4113 GCA_964414365.1 uncultured Burkholderia sp. | reverse complement strand
TTGTCGCTCACCCGCGCCTCGACAGCGTGACGATTGACTCGACCGGCGAGCAGCAGGCCGTCGAAGTTGCCGCCGGCTCGCGCGATGTGCCGTAGACCGGTGCGGATTCAAGTGTCCGGAACGTTTCCCATGCGACGCCCTGTGGGTCGATCGTCCAAGCTTTATCCGACCTCGAGTAGCAACAGGTGGTGCCGGTCTGCTGTTCGACCGGCAGTTGCGCCGCGGCGAAACGCGCATTCATCTCGGCCAGTTCGGCTTCCGTCTCGACTTGGATACCGATGTGATCGACGCCGGGCTTGGCACAACGCTTCGAAATCGCGAAGTTGACCGCCGGATCGGTCAGCTCCCACTTGCAGTAGTCGGGCTTTAGCACAGTCGGCTCTACGTTGCCGAACATCGCGCGATAGAACCGGATGCTGTCGTCGAGGTTCTCCACCGACACATGGATGTGCATGCGTTTCAACGTTTGCCTCCGCAGGCTTTGGAGAGATCGCTCGCGGCACAGCTCGCCCCGCCGCAGCAGTTCTCCGTGAGAAAACCGACCAGCTCCGTCATTGCATCAAAGTTGGCCGTGTAAATGACGAAGCGCCCCTCCTGCTTCGGCGTCACTAGCTCTGCGTGCGACAGGTCTTTCAGGTGGAACGAGAGGCTCGATGGAGCGAGGCCCAACTGCTGCGCGATTTCGCCGGCTGCCATCCCCTCAGGTCCCGCGACGACGAGCGCGCGGAAGATCGCGAGGCGCGATTCGTGGGCTAGCGCGCCAAGGGCGCGGACGACAAGTTTGGAGTCCATGTCTGCGAGAGTACACTCGACAATTTGATATTTCAAGTATTGTCGAAATCAGCGCACGGACGGCGCCTTTTGTTCGCTAGTTGGTCTTTATTCACGACGTGGCTCGGATCCGCCGCGTAAGGCAAAGCAGGTTCGTTGCGGTGCTCATGATCACGCGAGCTCCACGTCGTTTGCCGACCGTGCGAGGCTGACCTCGCCCAGGTAGACGCTCTCGCCCAGTTCGCACTCGCGCGAAGCGTTGCCGAGGGCATGACGGATTTCGACTCTGTAGATGCCGCTTCCCTTCACAAGGCCACCGAACCGGAAATCGCCGAAGCCGTCCGAGACGGTTTCGGCCACCTTCCGATTACCGACGTACAGCGCGACCGCCGCATCGGTGACGCACTCGACCATGTCTCCCATCTGGACACTGACGCTTCCACCAATGAAGCAGGTTTCCCAGCGCTCAAGGGCGCTGTACCACACGCGGGGCTTCGTGCCCAAGTTGGGCCGCAATACCCTGAGTCCCTCGCGTCGGGCCTTTTCAGCCATCGCTGCGTCATCTAGCTTGACCGTTTCGAAGACCTCGGTGGGGCACGACTGCTGGCAACGCGGCTGGGGCCAACCCTGGTCGAGCAGATGCGCATCGAAGATCCAGATCTGTGGCAGTTGCAACTCATCGTTCCAGACGATCGCCTTGTAAGGGCAGGCTTTCACGATGTCCTTCCGGCCCCGAGCCTTGTCCGGATCGATGATGACGATGCCGTCAGCACGCTTGCGAATGGCGCTGCCGCCCACCCGCATACAGGGCGCTTCGTCGCAATGGTTACACATGACCGGGAGATAAGTAGTCTCGACCATATGCGAGTCGCCCTGGACGCGGCGCAGGATGCGGATCGGGCTATCAGCGTTGGCGGCTGCGGGCGCGGCATAGCCGGGGAAGTCGTTGCCGACGTGCTCGTCCCGGGCGGCGATGACGCAGTTTTGGCAGTTCTCGCAACGCCCGACTTTGATAATCAGGTTCCACTTGCTCATTCTGAAGTCCTCACGCTGCGCGACCGAGCATAAACGCCTCGGCGCATCGCCACTTCTCGACCTGCACTAGGCAGGAATTCGGGCTCATGCTGCTTGTGCCGGCGGTTTGCGGCCGATCGGGGGTGAGCACGTTCATGCAACCGCCGATCTCCACCCGCTCGCCATCGATTTCGATCAGCTGAAATTCGGCGCTCGCCTCGTATGACTTGACCACTCCCGCGCTAACGAGCGGCGAGACGTCGGCCGCGCAGATCACGGCGCCGCGGTCGTTGTACACCTTCACAAGGTCGCGATGGGCAATGCCGCGAATGGCCGCGTCGGTCGGACTCAGCCTCAGCAGCCAGAAGCGGTGCCCGCCAATCAGCGCGCGGTGGTCCTCGACGCTGTTGACCGAGGAATTCTTGCCGTCACAATGAGTGTGGAAGCTGTAGCGGCTGTGGGTGGCGATCAACTGCAGCGGGTAGCGCTGAGCGAGTGCTGAACGCAGGCCCTCCCAGGATGGGATATATCGGTTCAGCGGTGGCCGCTCGGGATTGTCCGCAGTGTGCCGCTTCAGCAACTCGGGCACGAACTCCAGCTTGCCGCTAGGCGTCTGCAGACCGCTGCCGAACTTTTCGGCGAACTGGGACGGCAGGGGATGGGGTTCCGGCAGGTCCTTCTTCCTGCCCTCCGCAAACCAACGCATGTCCACGGGATGACGCAACTCGGGCTTTTCGGGCGGCACGACGAAATAGCCCTTGCGGCAGAACTCGCGCCACGAAATGTGATCGGTCAGATCCGACGAATCGAAAACCCGCTTGACCCAGTCCAGCTCGCCGCATCCCTCAGTGAACACCCCGCCCAGCCCAAGCCGGGTCAGGATGGCGGTGAAGATGTCGTAGTCGGAGCGGGACTCTCCCAAAGGCTCGATGCACTTGTGCTGCAGCGTCAGAATGCGATGGTTGACCGTGCCATACCCCTGGTGAGCGTAGCCGCCGGAATTCGCCCACTCGCCGATGTCCCAACGTTCCAGCGCAGTGCAAGCCGGCAGGATGATGTCGGCGAACTGCGCCTCGCCCTCCATCCAGATTGACTGGTTGACTACGAACTCGATGCTTGAGTGCCGGTAGGCCTGCGCCCAGCGCCCGGAATTCGTCACGGTACTAAACGCGGATCCACCGTAGCGATAGATCATGTGGATCGGCGAATAACCGGGCATCGGGTAGGTGAACGGTGCAAACTGAGCTTCCTGGGACATGCCGTCCCAGAGGTAGCCGGTGGCGTGGCCGTTGATAATCGCGTCGGGTAGTTGCTGCCGCGGCACCATTTGCTTGACGGGATTCATGGTCAAAATGTGCGGCATGCGTTGATAGTTGTCCACCGCATTGGCGGTCCACGCCAAGTCGCCGGAAATGCCGCCGTCCGCGTAACCGGGAAAGTAAAATTGGAGATCGTGGGGAACGCCGATTTCAAGGCAGCCAAAATTCACTCCCGGCTTGCCCCAGCCCTGCATGGCCATCATCATGATCATGCAGCGCGCCCATTGCGCTCCAGTCGCCCCGCGGCCCGCGCCACCGAATCCCGCACCGGTCATCCCAACGGCCAGATGGACCTTCTTGTTTCCCCATAGGCGCGCAAGCGCACGGACGTCCTTGGCGGGCACGCCGGTCTCGTGCTCCTGCCACTCGGGAGTCTTCGGAATGCCGTCGGTTTCACCCAGAAGATAGGACTTCCAATCGTCGAACCCGGTTGTGCGCGTGGCGACGTAATTCTTGTCGTACAAGCCTTCCACGGTCCAAACGTACATGATGGCGGTGGCTAAGGCGGCGTCGGTTTGCGGACGGATCGGAATCCACCGCCCGCCCAATAATTGGGCGGTAGGGTTGCAGTGCGGGTCGATATGAACGAACTTGATGCCGAGCTCCTTGGCCCACAGGCGGCGCGGCGTCCCCTCGAATCCCGCATAGGCTCCGTTGGTGCTCTCGGGGTCGCAGGACCAGAAGACGATCATGTCGGCTTCCGTGAGACCGTCCTCGACGCCGCCCGAACCGGAGGGCACGCCGATGCGCATCGCGTTGCCGAAATGATGCATGGCGCCCCAATACCAGCCTTCCCAGCTGTCCGGATTCGCGGCGACTCGGGTGAAGCCGATCAGGTTGGCGAAGCGCGTCAACGCGCTGAGGTAGTAGCCCACGTTGCCCCATTGGTGGTGGGAGGACATCGGGAAGGTAATGGAACCGGGACCGTGAACGCGCTTCTGCCGGTTGATCTCCTTGGCGACAATGTCCAGGGCCTCGTCCCAGCTGATACGCACATAGCCGGACTTGC
>CAYPWK010000509.1:0-4124 GCA_964414365.1 uncultured Burkholderia sp. | reverse complement strand
CGCCCCATGCCGTAGTCGTTTCGCTCGAGAGGAGGCGTCACCACAGTGCGTTGCGAGAAAGTCTCTTCAGGGACGCTCACCGTGAGCGTCCCGGCAAAGCTATCGAGCCGGACAACGTCGCCATCACGAACTTTGGCCAACGGCCCACCGCTCAAACATTCCGGCGTCACGTGAATCGCAGCCGGTACGGTGCCGGAAGCACCTGACATGCGCCCGTCGGTTACCAACGCGACTTTGAACCCTTTGCTTTGCAGTGACGCCAGGGCTGGAGTGAGCTGATGCAACTCCGGCATACCGTTGGCACGAGGCCCCTGGTAGCGAACGACGACGACCACGTCACGCGCCAACTCGCCAGCCTTGAACGCTTTGATGACATCCTCCTGGGCGTCGAAGACTCTCGCTGGCGCTTCGACCACGCGATGCTCATTCTTGACCGCGGATGTCTTGATCACCGAGCGCCCGAGGTTTCCGCGCAGGAGCTTGAGGCCGCCATCGGGGCTGAACGGATCACTTGCCGGACGTAACACCGAAGCATCACCGCTCTTTGTGGGAGCGGGGCGCCAGCCAAGCCCTTCGGGTGACAGCCACGGCTCTTGCGTATAAGCATCGAGACCAGAGCCCGCGATGGTTTGGACGTCGGGGTGCATCAAGCCGGCGTGCAGGAGCTCACGCACGAGAAAGCCCATACCACCCGCGGCGTGGAAATGATTCACATCCGCACTGCCGTTGGGGTAGATCCGCGCCAGCAGCGGAACGACATCTGACAACTCACTGAAGTCGTTCCAGTCGATGACGATACCGGCTGCACGGGCAATGGCGACGAGGTGGAGCGTGTGATTGGTCGAGCCACCGGTGGCCAGCAGGCCGACTATCGCATTCACCACTGCACGCTCATCAACGACACGGGCGAGCGGAATGTATTCTTTCCCTAAGGCGGTTATGCGTGCCGCACGCTTCGTCGCGGCCGCAGTCAGGGCATCGCGCAGCGGTGTGTTGGGAGTTACGAAGGCACTGCCTGGCAGGTGCAGGCCCATGACTTCCATCAGCATCTGGTTGCTGTTGGCTGTCCCATAGAACGTGCACGTGCCCGCCGAGTGATAGCTGTCGGACTCGGATTGCAGCAGAGCCTCACGGCCGACCTTGCCCTCGGCGAAGAGCTGCCGTATGCGCGCCTTCTCCTTGTTGGGCATGCCGCTGGGCATCGGGCCGGCCGGCACGAAGACCGTGGGAAGATGGCCGAATGACAAGGCTCCGATGAGGAGGCCAGGAACGATCTTGTCGCACACTCCAAGGCACAGGGCGCCGTCGAACATGCCGTGGGCCAACGCGATGCCGGTCGACATCGCAATGGCATCCCGGCTGAAGAGCGACAACTCCATTCCGGCGTGCCCCTGGGTGACCCCGTCGCACATCGCGGGCACGCCGCCCGCGACCTGCGCCGTGGCGCCCACTTCGCGTGCCGCGGTCCGAATCAAACCCGGATATCTCTCGAACGGCTGATGCGCTGAGAGCATATCGTTATAAGCAGTGATGATAGCCAGGTTCGCCCAGCGCAGTTGTTTCAAGGCCTCCTTGTCACCGGAAGGTGAGGCAGCAAACCCATGCGCCAAATTCGTGCACGAAAGCCGCGCCCGGGTGGGACCTTCCGACGTGTCAGCTGTCATCCGCTCAAGGTACGATCCGCGCTCGCTGCGGCTGCGGTCCTTGATGCGTTCGGTGACGTCGCGGACACGTGAATTCAGTGCTGGCATGGACATAGCAGGTGCTCGGGCCCCTTTGAATCTAAAGGTGAGTGGATAGCGCACCGGGAGCCTGTCAGGCTCACGTGAAAAAAATACGACCGTCGTCGTGGCGGTGCGCTCGGGTAGTGTGGGAGCCTAACCCAATACGGCGCAGATGCTAAGCGTAGCTGGGCAGGTGCGCCACAACCAGGAGTCGTTGCTCGCGTGAAACTCGATACGTTCGACATGGTGCTGTTTGGCGGCACCGGTGACCTTGCTCTGCGCAAGCTGGTGCCTGCGCTTTACCGTCGCCACGTGGCCGGGCAGATGGGGCCCGACTCACGGGTCCTGGCGGTGGCGCGCTCGGGCATCTCGCGGGATGCCTATCTCGCGCAGATCGAGGCTACTTGCCGTAAACACCTCGGCTCGGAGGAATTCACAGAGGCGCGGTGGCGTGCCTTCGCCGCACAAGTGGACTATGTGCAGGTCGACGCAACCGATCCGCGCGATTTCCGCCGCCTGGCTGCCAGCCTTTCGGGACGAGACAACGCCGTCCGGGTGATCTTCCTCTCCACCGCGCCGAGTCTTTTCACGCTCACCTGCGACAATCTCGCTTCGGCGGGCATCGTTACGCCGAAATCACGCGTCGTACTCGAGAAACCGCTGGGTCACGATCGGGCCTCGGCTGAGCTCATCAACCGCAGTGTCGGGGCCATCTTTGCTGAACAGCAGATCTACCGAATCGATCACTACCTCGGTAAAGAGACGGTACAAAACCTGATGGCGCTGCGGTTCGGCAATACTCTGTTCGAGCCCCTGTGGCGGCGCGGGCGCATTCGCCATGTGCAGGTCACCATTGCCGAGCAGTTAGGTGTTGAAGGCCGTGGTCAGTTTTATGAGCATACCGGCGCGTTGCGCGACATGGTGCAGAACCACCTGCTGCAGCTGGTATGCATTCTCGCGATGGAACCGCCCACGAGCAGCGATCCCGATGCAGTTCGCGATGAAAAGCTGAAAGTGTTGCGCGCGTTGCGACCGATTTCAGGTAACGCCGTGCAGAGCAAGACCGTGCGGGGGCAATACCGCGCGGGCGCAGTCAACGGCCAACCCGTTCCCGGCTATCTCGACGAGTCTGGCGTTGCCGCCGAAACCACGACGGAGACCTTCGTTGCGCTCAAGGCCGAGATCGATACGTGGCGCTGGGCCGGTGTGCCGTTTTATTTGCGGACCGGGAAGCGCCTGCAGGACCGGGTGACGGAGATTGTGGTGACTTTCGAGGACGTTCCGCACTCGATCTTCGATGGCGCTCGCAATCAGGAACAGGCGCCGAATCGGCTGGTCATCCGACTGCAGCCGCAGGAGAGCATCACGCTCACGATTCTCGCGAAGGTGCCGGGTGAGACGATGCGTCTCAAGCCTGTGGATCTCGCGCTCGATCTCGCCGGCACTTTCAAAGAGCAGCGCCTGGACGCTTATGAGCGTCTGCTCACGGATGTGGTGAAAGGCAACCTGACACTCTTCATGCGTCGTGACGAGCTCGATGCGGCCTGGCGTTGGATTGACCCCATTCGCGAAGGTTGGGCTCAACACGACGAGCGGATCAAGGCCTATGTGGCAGGGAGTTGGGGGCCGGCGGCCTCGAGCGCGCTCATCAGCCGCGATGGATTCGCGTGGCAGGATGAGACGTAAGGGCCGATATTTACGCCACGAGCTGCGGACGCGCTCGCGTTGGCCGGGCCGCTGCGCAATTCTCGGAACTTCGCGGGTGCTTCCTGCGTTTGATTGCCATCGAACGACAGTGACTTTCCAGCGTGGGGTAAACAGACATGAATGCGAACGGTGAAAATTCGAGCGATACCGCACAGGTCAAGGAGCACCTTCGCGCCGCAGGCGATGCGGCAGCCAGTGCCGCCCGTGCTCGAGCAGCCCAGGCCCAGGATTGGGCACGTACCCGAGCGTCACAGGCGCAGGACTGGGCTCGCTCGCAACTCGGCGACGTGCAGCAACGCATCGAAGCACAGCCGTACAAAGCCGCTGCACTGGCGCTGGGAATCGGCCTCCTGGCGGGCATTCTGCTGACGACGTTGGCGTCGCGGCGCTCAGACTAAGGAATCGCCTTCCAATTCGGGTGAGGGCAAGCCCTCGGAACACACCCAGGGCTCCTCGCCCAGCGCCCCAGTTGGGCGCGCACACCCGTCAGGACCAGGCTTCCGCCTGTGCCGCGTCGACGGCTGCGATGGTCATGGCAATGACCATTCGGTGACACAACCCTGCCGCCGCCATGGTTTGCTACCCCCATGCACCAAATCGGTGTCGTGGGTCTTTCATATCGCCATGTGGGCGTCGATGAGGTCGCTCGTTTCGCCCTCCCCAAGGCGGAAGTCGCGGCGCGCCTCCCGGCGC
>CAYPWK010000508.1:0-4167 GCA_964414365.1 uncultured Burkholderia sp. | reverse complement strand
TTGCCCGCAACGGCGGCCGCGAGCGTCGGAGCGAGACCCGCGGCCCCCACGATCGCCGCCACCACGGTATCGCAGGCGGCACTTTTCGCGACTTCGACAAGGGCATCCTGGCCATAGGCCACTTGTGTCGGCGAACCGGCGGCGCGCAGTTGCACCTCGACGCTTGCCGCGGTATCGGCATCGCCGACCACCGCGACGTCGGGCTGGAACTTCAGGCATTGCGCGACGAGCTTATCGCCGTTGCGATGGGCGGTCAGCGCGTGGACCGCGAAGCGGTCCGGGTGGCGGGCGACGACGTCGAGCGTGCTGTCGCCGATCGAGCCCGTGGAGCCGAGCAGTGTCAAACGTTTTTTCATATCTCTTTCCCAGGACCTCATCGCACCCGGCCTTACGCCCTAACTCATCCTCGGAGCGGCCCGCTAGCCGATGAAAAGCATCGCAAGCGGCAGCGCCGGCAGCAATGCATCGACACGATCCAGCACGCCGCCATGCCCCGGCAGCAGCCCGCTCGAGTCTTTTACGCCCGCCTGGCGCTTCAGCATCGATTCGAATAGGTCGCCCACGATGCTGAACGCAACGATGAGCGTCAGAACGAGCAGTGCACGCACCCATCCTAAGCGCGTGCCAAGCGCCGTGAACAGCGTCGGCGCGAGCGCATGCGTGGCGAGCGCGCCCGCACCCACTATCACGACGGCGACCCAGCCGCCGAAAACCCCCTCCCATGTCTTGCCGGGGCTGATTGCCGGCGCCAGCTTATGCTTTCCGAACGCCTTTCCGGAAAAGTATGCGCCGATGTCGGCGAGCCAGACGACGATCAGTATCGACAGGACAAACGATACGCCGATCGCACGCGCCACGACGAGCGCATGCCAGCCCGCCGTGAAAACCACGATGCCGGCCAGAAACAGAAAGACGCGCCAGGCACCGTGCGCGAGCCGCGGCTTGCGCGCGAGCACGAACGGCCCCGTGAGCAGCCAGAACACGGCCGCCGCCTGGAACAGCGGCCGCGAGTCCCGCATGCCGGAGCCGAGCCGCGCGCTGGCGAGCACCGCGAGCGCCGCAAGCGCGGCATAGCCCACCGCTGGCAGGCCGGAAAGATTCAAAAGGCGTGCCCATTCCCAGGCCGCCAGCACGACGACAAGCCCGATCAACAAGCCGAATCCGGCGGCCGGCGCATAGAGCGTGACCGGAATGAAGACCGCCAGCAGCACGACGGCTGTGACGACACGGGTTTTCAGCATGGGAGCGAATCGACGTCCTGCGATTGCGGCTCCAGCTGTGCGCTCGTGCGGCCGAACCGGCGCTCACGCCGTCGATAGGACGCGATGGCGTCCGCCAAGGTCTCGGCGTTGAAATCGGGCCAGAACGTCTCGGTGAAGTAGAGCTCGGTATAAGCGAGCTGCCAGAGCAAAAAGTTGCTGATGCGCGTTTCACCGCCAGTGCGAATGAAGAGATCCGGCTCGGGCGCGTACGCCATCGCCAGGTGCTCGGCGAAGCTCTGTTCGTCGATGGCATCGGCGCGGCCCTCGGCCGCCGCCTGTTCCGCGACCTTCCGGGCGGCTTGGAGGATATCCCAGCGGCCACCGTAGTTCGCGGCGATCGTCAATGTGAGGCGTGTGTTGCCGGCCGTTTTCGTCTCAGCGCGGCGAATGAGGTCTTGAATGCGCGAATCGAACTGCGACAGATCGCCGATCACACGCAGCCGGATCCCATTCGCATGCAGCTTGCCGATTTCGCGCTCGAGCGCCGTTACGAAAAGACGCATCAGGAACGACACTTCCTCGACGGGCCGGCGCCAGTTTTCGGAGCTGAACGCGAAAAGCGTCAGATATTCGACGCCGGCGCGCGCGCATGCTTCGACGCAGGCGCGTACGGCATCGACGCCGCGCGTATGGCCGGCCACGCGCGGCAAGCGGCGCTGCGTTGCCCAGCGTCCGTTGCCGTCCATGATGATCGCAATATGGCGCGGGACCGCCGCGACATCAGGCACGCGAACAGTTGAGCTGGTATATGTCATGGCCGCCGGTACGAAAAACTGCTTGGAAAGAGGTGAGATCGATGAGTCGGTCGAAGCCCGAAGGCTTCAGACCGTCATGATCTCGGCTTCCTTCGTGTGGACGAGCTTCTCGATTTCCGCGACGTATTTATCGGTCAGCTTCTGCACTTCATCACTGGCGCGACGCTCGTCGTCCTCCGAAATTTCCTTGTCCTTCACGAGCTTTTTCAGCTGCTCATTCGCATCGCGGCGCAGGTTGCGCACGGCGACTTTGGCCGTTTCGCCTTCGCTCTTGACGACCTTCGTGAGCTCGCGGCGGCGCTCCTCGGTGAGCGCGGGCATCGGCACGCGAATCAAATCGCCTTGCGTGGCCGGGTTCAGACCGAGATCGGATTCGCGAATCGCCTTCTCGACGACGGCGACCATCTTCTTCTCCCACGGCTGAACGCCGATCGTGCGGGCGTCGATGAGCGTCAGGTTCGCGACCTGGGAGATCGGCACATTCGAGCCGTAATAATCGACCTGAATATGATCGAGGAGCCCGGTATGCGCGCGCCCCGTGCGAATCTTGGCCAGATCGTTCTTGAACGCCTCGATCGAACGCTGCATCTTCTGCTCGGCGCTCTTTTTTACCTCTGCGACACTCATTTGGACCTCCGAACCTTCATGGCAATGCGGGCGGGGCCACGCGGGCGGCCTTCAAATGCCGCTCGCGCGGGCGCGCCCGCGTCTAAGCGAGAGTTTACACGTGGACGAGCGTACCCTCGTCCTCTCCTTGTACGATGCGCTTCAACGCGCCGGCCTTCACAATCGAAAACACACGAATCGGCAGCTTCTGATCGCGGCAGAGCGCGAAAGCCGTCGCATCCATGACCTGGAGATTACGGCCGATCGCTTCGTCGAAACTGATCGTCGAATAGCGCGTTGCCGTGGGATCCTTGTTCGGGTCCGCGGAGTATACGCCGTCGACCTTGGTCGCCTTCAGGACGACCTCGGCGCCGATCTCCGAGCCGCGCAACGCTGCCGCCGTGTCGGTCGTGAAGAATGGGTTGCCCGTGCCGGCCGCGAAGATGACGACCTTGCCTTCCTCGAGCTGGCGAATCGCCCGCGGGCGGATGTACGGCTCGACGACCTGGTCCATGCGCAGCGCCGACTGGACGCGCGCCTCGATACCCGCATGGCGCATCGCGTCTTGGAGTGCGAGCGCATTCATCATCGTCGCCAGCATGCCCATGTAGTCGGCCGTCGCGCGATCCATGCCGGCCGCGCCGCCCGCCACGCCGCGAAAGATATTGCCGCCGCCGATCACGATCGCCAGCTGCGTGCCGAGGCGCACCACCTCGGCGATATCCGTCACCATTCTTTCTATCGTCGCGCGGTTGATGCCGAAGGCATCTTCGCCCATCAAAGCTTCGCCGGAGAGTTTGAGAAGAACGCGTTTGTAGGCTGTGGGCATAGCGGTATCGGATCGCGCCGTATGAGATGACAACAATGTCGAACTGTAGGGGTGAAACCTGAATTGGAGCAAGCGCCGGTGCCCGCTGCGATGCCCGCACCGCCCGATGCGACGTGCTCCGGCACGCCGGCTCCGGACCGCGCTTTTCGCCTCGATGTCCGGGTTAACCCGTAACGGCGGTCATGGCATGCGGCGACTCCCTGCTCGCGGCGGCTTCAGGCGAGCACGGCGGGGCGCTGGGCGGCTCGTGTCCGGCTCTCGAAACCGCCCGCACTGCACTTCTGCCCGGCTCGCGCCCGCCGCCTTCCTGCTCTACTGCTCTACTGCTCTACTGCTCTACTGCTCTACTGCTCTACTGCTCTACTGCTTACTGCTGGCGCGCCGCGGCGACCTGCGCGGCGACTTCGGCCGCGAAATCGTCCTGGCGCTTCTCGATGCCTTCGCCGACAACGAAGAGCGCAAACTTCTGCACGGACGAGCCGGCCGCCTTCAGCATCTGCTCGACAGTCTGTTTGTCATTCTTCACGAACGTTTGGTTCAACAGCGACACTTCCTTCAGGTACTTCTGGACGCTGCCTTCCACCATCTTCGCGACGATCTCGGCCGGCTTGCCCGATTCGGCGGCCTTTTGCTCGGCGATGCTGCGTTCCTTGGCGATGAGATCGGCCGGCACGTCGTCGGCCGAAACGGAGACCGGCTTCATCGCGGCAACGTG
>CAYPWK010000507.1:0-4175 GCA_964414365.1 uncultured Burkholderia sp. | reverse complement strand
CAGTGCGGGCATGACCTCCGCGGCGATGGCCTGTGCTGAACGCATGGCCGCCGAAATGGTCGCCCGTACCACTGCCTGAAGGGAGAGACGGCATGACATCTGACAAAAAGCTCTACATTTCCGACGTGACGCTACGCGATGGTTCGCATGCGATTCGTCACCAATACAGCGTGGAACAGGCGGTCGCCATTGCCAAGGCGCTCGACGAGGCGAAAGTTGACTCGATCGAGGTCGCTCATGGCGATGGTTTGCAAGGATCGAGTTTCAACTATGGCTTCGGCGCACACACCGACCTCGAATGGATAGCGGCAGTGGCGGGGACGGTCAAGCATGCCAAGGTCGCGACGCTACTTTTGCCTGGCATCGGCACGATTCACGACTTGCGCAATGCCTACGATGCCGGCGCACGCATCGTACGTGTCGCGACCCACTGCACCGAAGCCGATGTCTCGCGACAGCATATCGAGCATGCGCGCAAGCTTGGGATGGAAGCGGTGGGATTTTTGATGATGAGCCATATGACGACGCCGCAGCATCTGGCTCAGCAGGCAAAGCTCATGGAAAGCTATGGAGCGACGTGCTGCTACGTCGTGGATTCGGGCGGTGCCCTTGGCATGAACGACGTCCGTGAGCGCTTCCGTGCATTCAAAGACGTACTTGATCCCCGGACGCAGACCGGCATTCACGCACACCACAACCTGAGCCTTGGGGTCGCGAACAGCATCGCGGCGGTAGAGGAAGGATGTGATCGCATTGATGCGAGTCTTGCAGGGATGGGCGCGGGTGCCGGCAACGCGCCACTCGAGGTATTTATCGCGGCGGCCGCTCGACTCGAATGGAACCATGGCTGTGATCTCTACAAGCTGATGGACGCTGCAGACGATATCGTCCGCCCGCTGCAAGATCGGCCGGTGCGAGTCGACCGCGAAACGCTCGCGCTCGGTTACGCCGGTGTTTATTCGAGCTTCCTGCGTCACACCGAAGTTGCCGCAAAAAAGTACGGACTCAAGACCGTCGACATCCTCGTTGAACTTGGCCGCCGTCGTATGGTCGGTGGCCAGGAGGACATGATTGTGGACGTTGCGCTTGATCTGCTCAAGGCAAAAGAGGCCGAACGAGTAACCGGATAGTGCCATGACTGCATTCAAGCTGAGAATCGAGCCGGCGGGTGTCGAAATTCCGTGTTCCGCCGAGGGCAGCCTGCTCGACGCCGCGCTGGCTGCCGGTTACTTTCCGCGTCATAGCTGTCGGCGTGGCCAATGTAACGCGTGCGAGGCGCGTGTCCTGTCCGGCGACGCGCGCTATCCGAGCGGATTCGAGCCAGAAGGCGTGCGCGACGGTTACGTCTTGACCTGTCAGGCTCGCTGCACGACGGATGTCACGATCGAGGCCCAGGAGGTCGCGTCCACTCCGGGGCAGCGTGTTTTGCAGACAGGCGCACGGGTGCTGGAAGTCCAGCGCGTGAGCGAGGACGTGGCCCGCGTGCGGCTGGCAGTGCCAACGGAAACGGGTTTTGCTTTTCAGCCGGGGCAGTATGTGGAAGTGGTCTTGCGGGATGGGGCGCGGCGCAGCTACTCAATGGCGAACGCGCCCGACGGGAGCGGAACGATCGAGTGGCATGTCCGCGCGGTGCCAAGCGGGCGCTTCTCGAACCACGTCTACCGCTCGCTGAAGCCGCGTGACATGCTGCGAATCGAGGGACCATTTGGCACGTTCATGCTACGAGATTCGTCTGCGCCCGTTATCTTCCTAGCCTCGGGAACGGGTTACGCGCCGATTGCGGCGATGCTGAAGGCGCATGAGACGGTCATCCAGCAACGTGGCGCGGTGCTCTATTGGGGAGGCGTGCGTCTTAGCGATCTTTACGCATACGACGAGGTATGCGCGTGGGAGCAGGCCCATCCCGGGCTCCGCTTCGTTCCGGTTCTGTCGGGCGACGAGCCCGGTTGGACCGGACGCAAAGGCTTCGTGCATGAGGCCGTGTCTGCGGATTTCCCGAATCTTTCGCAGCATGAAGTTTACGCCTGTGGCAACCCGCTGATGGTCGACGCAGCGCGGCACACCTTCACTCAAGCGAACGGACTTCCCGCGGGAAATTTCTTCAGCGATGCGTTCGTCACTAGACCGGAGCCGGTGAAGACCGACGAAAGGGTATGACTTGCGACCGCACAGGTGTGCACGAATGCGCCTGTGAGCACACCATAACCTTGGCCTGGCAGGAAACTGGGGACAACAGATGAAAGGCATGATGGGAACGATGCGCTTCACGATCATTGTGGGTGCGACTGTCTGCGTTCTTATGCTGGCTGCGATGAGTTCCTTTAGCGTTATCGGACTATCCAAGCTAAATACACGTGTCGCGGACGTTTACCTCAAAGGCGCGCTTCCTATCACGAACCTCGGCGACATGCGCAAGGCGCTGTCGGACATACGCTTACAGTTGCGCCGCATACAGGCAACGACCGATGCGTCCACCGTCTCATCGTTGACCGATGCAATTCGCGAAGATGAAGACCTCCTGCATAAGGCGTGGAATGACTACTACGCCAGTGGGGCTGCGAGTGGCGAAGGACGCGCTGTGGCCGACCGCATTGTGGCGTTACTTCCTCGGATCATGGATGGTGACGCGAAAATTACTTCGGCCTATGCGGCCGGCGACCGAGATACTGCGGAAAAATATATCGTTGCCGATGAAGCGGTCTGGAAAGCACTGACGGCTGCCATTGATGATGGCGTCGATGTTACACGTTCTGAAGCGGGACAATGGGCCGACCAGGGGCATGCGACCTATCATACAACGCTGATTCTCGCGTTGACGATGTCGGGTATGGGCCTACTCATAGCAATCGCTATTAGTATCTATCTCCTGCGTTCGATCTCGCGCCCGCTCGAAAAATCAATAGGTGTCGCCGGTAGCATCTCTGTCGGCAAGCTGGAGAACAATTTAATCGTCGACTGCGAAGGTGAATTCGGTCAGTTGCTTGCGGCTCTGAAAAGGATGGATGAGCAGCTATCGTCGACGGTTCGCCGCATACTGGCGTCCGCTGCCTCGGTTGGGCGTTCGTCCCACGAAATCGCAAGCGGCAATATGGAACTCTCCTCACGAACTGAAGAACAAGCTTCGTCGCTGGAGGAAACGGCAGCGAGCATGACGCAGCTGACGGAGACCGTGAAGCAGAATGCAGACAATGCAATGCAGGCGAATGATCTCGCGACTGGCGCAGCCAATCTAGCCGACACGGGTAACGAAGCAGTACAAGGCATGGTTGGAACTATCGAGAAAATCGCCAGCAGCTCGTCCAAGATTTCAGATATCACGGGCGTGATCGAAGGCATCGCGTTTCAAACAAACATTCTTGCCTTGAACGCCGCGGTTGAAGCGGCGCGCGCCGGCGAGCAGGGACGCGGATTTGCAGTCGTTGCCAGTGAGGTGCGCAGCCTTGCCCAACGGTCTGCGGCTGCGGCCAAGGAAATCAAGGAACTGATTGGCGCGTCGGTGGCGATGATCCAGGAGGGCGCTCGGCAAGCTACGGACGTGGGCGCAACCATGACGCACGTCAAGCAGGCCATCCGCAGCGTCTCGGATATCGTTGCCGAAATAGCACGCGCGTCCGACGAGCAAAGCCGCGGGATCGAGCAGGTCGGGCAGGCGGTATCGCAGATGGACGAGGTGACGCAACAGAATGCGACGCTTGTCGAACAGGCAGCCGCCGCCGCGCAGTCACTCCAGGAGCAAGCAAAAAATCTAGGCGATGCGGTATCGGTCTTCGTGTTGAGGCAGAGCACTGAAGGAACGGTGGCATCCGAACGCCGCCAGGTTGAGGAGCAGCTAGCAGTTCCCGTCGCTTAGCAAGAAATTCCGGGCCCTCCGAGCGCTTTGCATTTTTCAATGAACGGTGATTGAGATGAAATTGTTGGTTCCAGTGAAACGCGTGGTCGACTACAACGTCAAGGTCCGGGTGAAGTCGGACGGCACGGGCGTCGACATTGCAAATGTGAAGATGTCGATGAACCCGTTCGACGAAATCGCCGTGGAAGAAGCCGTGCGCCTGAAGGAAGCGGGCGTCGCGACCGAAGTGATCGCGGTGTCGGTCGGCGTGACGCAAGCGCAGGAAACGCTGCGTACGGCGCTGGCGATCGGCGCGGATCGCGCGATCCTCGTCGAGTCGAACGAC
>CAYPWK010000506.1:2117-4185 GCA_964414365.1 uncultured Burkholderia sp. | reverse complement strand
CCGCTGTGCCGAAAGACCAGCAGCTGCTTCACGATGTAATCCGCATGTTGGCCGGCCAGCCGCGGCGTCTCGCTGACGCCCTCCGCGTGCATGCCGTGACAGGCACTGCATGCCGCTACGCCTTTGCTCGGTATGCCCGCCATATAAATTTTCCGGCCCGTTTCGACTAGAAGCGGATCGCCGGGTTGGGCGGGCGGAGCAGGGCGGTTCGCAAAGTACGCGGCGAGTTGTTCGATTTGCGCGTCGCTCAAATGTCTGAATCCCCACATGAACCTTTTTGCATTCGGGTCGGAGCGACGATGAGCCTTGAAGTCCGTGAGTTGGGCGATGAGGTACTCCCTGGGTTGCGCGGCGAGTTTCGGAAACATGGGGGATACCGAAATGCCGTTTACGCTGTGACAGTTCGAGCAGACCTGCAGCGCGATTGTTCTTCCGGCAACTGCCGGATCGTCGACCGATCGCGACCGTTCGAGCTCGTGGCAACCCGTCTCGCCTAGCAAGATGGCAAGAATGATCAATCGCGACGTATGCTTCATTTCTCGACCCCAGGCTGGTTGGATGGTGATCCAGTGTGGCGTCACCAATAGGCTGCCCAGATGTAAAGAAGCAGCGTGTCGTTATCGCTGGCGTTGCGCCCGTGACCGTCGTAGTTAGAACGTGCACCCAGGTATTTGGTGAAATGCGTGTATTGCAAGCCAACCCGAATGTTTTGCACAGGAATCCAGAATATCTCCGGTGTCCAGCCTTGCGTCGCCGGCGAAAAATTTGCGCTGGCCGAGTATGCGTTGCTGTCTCGACTGCCGGTAATGTTGAAGAATGAAAAACTCACCCCGTATTTCGCCTGATAGACGTAGGAAAGCTTCAGCCTGAGAGATTTCAGGTTGGCTGACTTACTATCGCCGAATACCAGATTGTTGGGGTCGCTAATGTTCTCGCGGATGTAGCGGATCTGTGCGGTGACGGTATTCGGCTCAAGCAGGTACTGATACTGTGCATCGAAGCCGATATCCCGATAGCGCGTCACGCCTTGCGTGAATATCGGGAATGCGCTGGCATTGTTGGGGTAGACGTTGGCGCTCAACCCGAACGTTCCCACCATGACGTTATGCGGTCCCCACTCATGCGTCAGGGCGAAGCGCCAGTATGGGTTCTGCCCGCGCAGGTAGATCTGCGGATGGTCGAGGTCCCCGGGCTTGTTGCCCTTGCTCATGAACGACCAGATGCCGTCGGCTGTGCTATAGAGCGAGAGTTCGGCATAAATTGTTCGGTTCCAATACACGTAGCCGCCCGCGCCGACAGCTTGCTGAGCTAATGTTCCTTCGATGATCGGTAGGAATTGAGGCGCCCCCACCGTGCTCGTCGGCGATGAGACATAGGGGTAACTCCATGCCGGCGTGCTATTCCAAGGGTCTTGTACTGTCGGATTGTTATTCAGCGTGGCGCCAAGAACCAGGTCGTTGGCGTCGCCGATGATCCTGTCCACATAACGGAAGTCCATGTTGTCCGAGTGCCAATGGCCGATCCACCGGCCATCGCTGCCTTGGTGATCGTAGTTCGTATAAGTGAATTGCGTGAACGCGCCGATCTTGTCTGTGATTTTGCCGGCGAAGAAGATGCTGGCTGAGTCGAATATCGGCAGGCTGTCCTTCGGAGAGATGACGTTGCCGTTGGCGTCGTGGTTGCGCCTCGTGCTGCTCAGGTCGAGCGTTCCCATGACGGCGATCGGCACAGTACGTTCGCCCAGCGTGTAACCGTTGAGCTTGAACATCCGTCCATAGGGCGTGAGTTCCGGAAATTGTCCGCCTGCATGGCACGCCACGCAGCTCTGCCCTGTTTGCCGCGCGAATATGGGAAGGGCCCACGCCACGGAGTAGGACTGGAAAAGGCAAAGCGTTGCAATCGCCAGTATCCAGCCGAAGTGAAGAAGATGTCGACGCGACCAGCCAACTATGGCGGCTCTTGACATGCTCTTGCTCCTGCATCATGTCGCGCAACCAGGCATGGCGCGACATTCAGCACACGCAGCCACCCCTCCCGCTGCAATCAGCGAGACGTGAGTGCCCCTGCC
>CAYPWK010000506.1:0-2017 GCA_964414365.1 uncultured Burkholderia sp. | reverse complement strand
CTGCTCGAACCGCATGACCTAAGCCGGCATCGTGCACGGCGCCTGGAGATATGCCATGGCCGAATTACAGACACCCGGCACCACCGCCACGCTCCCCGAAACCCGCGCCGAATGGATGCGCCATGCCGGCGTCGTCTCGTGGGGCGCCGTGTTCGCGGGTGCCGTCGCCGCGGCGGCGTTCGGATTGATCCTGCTCACGCTCGGTACCGGCCTGGGGCTCGCCGCCGTTTCGCCCTGGCGAGCGATGAGCGAAACGGCCTCGACGTTCGGTGTCGCCGCCGTGGTCTGGATCTGCGTGACGCAAGTCCTGACCTCGGGGCTGGGCGGCTATCTGGCCGGACGGCTGCGGCGCCGCTGGCCCGCCGTTGAGCCCGATGAGGTCTACTTCCGCGATACAGCGCACGGTTTTTTGACCTGGGCCGTCGCCACGTTGGCCACAGCCGCGCTCTTCGCGTCCGTCATTCCCGCCGCGAGCAAAGTCGGTGCGCAAGCCGTCACCCAATCGGCTGCGACGAAGCCGCTCCTCGATCGCGGCAACGCGGAGGCGGCCGCGAACAGCTGGCCTCTCGGTTACTACGCCGATGCGCTGTTCCGACAGCCCGTGCCGGCCGCCGAATCGCAAACGGCCGCGCCCGCCACGGGCGAAGCGGCGGCGGGCAATCCGCCGCCCAAGGATGAAGTCATGCGCATTTTTCTCAATAGCCTCGCAACAGGCGATGAACTCTCTGCGCAGGACACCGGTTACGTGGCGTATCTCGTCTCTCAGCACACGGGATTGCCGCAGCCGGCAGCCTCGGCACGCGTGAGCGCGACCTACACGCAACTGCAACAGAAGCTCGCTTCGATGCAGGCCGCCGCGAAGGACGCGGCCGACAAAGCGCGCAAGTCAGGCATCCGCGCTGCTCTGTGGCTTTTCATCTCGTTGCTGATGGGCGCGTTCGCCGCCAGTTTGATGGCCGTGTTCGGTGGACGCCTGCGCGATCTATGAGCGCCTCTCCTACTTGTCCGCCCCCCCGTCGGCACGCGGCCACGATGGTCACGATGAAAAGCCGTCCCGCGTGCGCTCGACTCACTCGATGAAGGAGAACCTATGCGCTCGATCCTGCTTTATCTGCTCGGTGTACCCATTCCGATCATCATCCTGATCGCGCTGCTCTACCATTGACGCGGATTTGATGTCGGCACCGAATGCCGGCTGAATGCCAACCGAATGCACGACCGCCGCCGAGCCTGTCGCGCGGCGGCGGCATCGTCGACGTCACTTCGGTCCTGCGTCTTCCGTCAGCTTCTTTTCGAGCCTGATGAAGATTCGCTGCGTCTGCCCTTTCGCGTGCAGTGCGAACAGCAGTAGCGAACGTCCCGTCACTTGGTAGACGTCGCCCGACTCGAAATCGGGCAGTTCGTCGCGCACCGGCACGTTGGTGTCGATGAGGCAGCTCCATTGATCGCTGCCCGGGATGTCGGGCAGTTTGAACTCGACGACGTCGTGATGCGCGTTCAACACGATGAGCAACGTCGCATCGGATCCGGGGCGGCGGATGCCGCTCGGTTGCGCGCGGCCGTCGATCACGACGCCGAAGCATCGCATCAACGGGTCGTTCCACTGCTCCTCCGTTAGCTCGGTGCCTGCCGGGCTCAGCCAACGGACTTCGCAAAGCTGCTGCCGCTCGTCGAATTGCCCTGTCAGAAAGCGGTTGCGTCTCAGAACGGGCAACGTATGGCGCAACGTCGTCAATTTGACGACGAACTCCGTCAGCGCCCGGCCGTCGTCGTCGATGCCATCCCAGTCGACCCAGCTGATTTCATTGTCCTGGCAATACGCGTTGTTGTTGCCTTGCTGCGTACGACCGAACTCGTCGCCGGCCAGGATCATCGGCGTGCCTTGGGAGAACAGCAACGTCGCAAGCAGATTGCGCTTCTGGCGCTCGCGCAACTCACGGACTTCGGGATCGTCGGCGGGGCCTTCGACGCCGCAATTCCATGACCTGTTGTCTGTATGGCCGTCGTTGTTGTCTTC
>CAYPWK010000505.1:0-4209 GCA_964414365.1 uncultured Burkholderia sp. | reverse complement strand
ATCGACATGGGCTTCAACGTCACTTATCTGCTCGACGTGCTCGCGAATTTGAAGGTCGACATGCTGCAGGTCAGTGTGGCCGATGCGAGCTCGAGCGCGTTAATCACGATACCCGAGAACGACGATTTCAAGTACGTCGTCATGCCGATGCGCATTTGATCCAAAGCAAAAAAAAAGAAGACCAAAGGGGGCGCAGCGCCCCTTTGGCGTTTCTTTAGTGCTCCGAAATTTCGGACGTAGTGCTCAGTAGTAGATGCAGAACCGGAACCTATCCATGAGTGAACAGCACAACACGCAGCCCGACAACAGCTATGGCGCCTCTTCGATCCAGATCCTCGAAGGCCTCGAGGCCGTACGCAAGCGGCCCGGGATGTATATCGGCGACACGTCGGACGGCACCGGTCTGCATCACCTCGTATTCGAAGTGCTCGACAACTCGATCGACGAAGCGTTGGCCGGGCATTGCAACGACATCCAGGTCATCATTCACGCGGACAACTCGATCTCAGTGACCGACAACGGGCGCGGGATTCCGACCGACGTCAAGCTCGACGACAAGCACGATCCGAAGCGCAGTGCCGCTGAAATCGTGATGACCGAGCTTCATGCGGGCGGCAAGTTCGATCAGAACAGCTACAAGGTATCGGGCGGCCTGCACGGCGTGGGCGTGTCGTGCGTCAATGCGCTTTCGAAGTGGCTTCGTTTGACTGTGCGGCGCAACGGCAAGAAGTATTTCATGGAGTTCCATCGCGGCGTGGCGCAAAACCGGATCATCGAGCAAATGGCCGGTGAAACGGTTTCGCCTATGCAGTTCCTCGGCGAGACGGAAAAGCGCGGCACCGAAGTGCACTTTATGGCCGACGAGACGATCTTCGGCAATGTCGAATACCACTACGACATTTTGGCGAAGCGCATTCGCGAGCTGTCGTTCCTCAATAACGGTGTGCGGATTCGATTGACGGATCAGCGCACGGGCAAGGAAGACGATTACGCGTTCGTGGGCGGCGTGAAGGGATTCGTCGAGTTCATCAATAAGACCAAGACCGTCCTGCATCCGACGATATTCCATGTCATCGGCGAGAAGGAAGGCGTCGGTGTCGAAGTCGCGATGCAGTGGAACGACAGCTACAACGAGAACGTGCTCTGCTTCACGAACAACATTCCTCAGCGTGACGGCGGGACGCACCTGACCGGCCTGCGCGCAGCGATGACGCGTGTCATCAACAAGTACATCGCCGATCACGAAATCGCCAAGAAGGCGAAGGTCGAGACGTCGGGCGACGACATGCGCGAAGGGCTCTCATGCGTGCTGTCGGTGAAAGTGCCTGAGCCGAAGTTCAGCTCGCAGACGAAGGACAAGCTCGTTTCGTCCGAGGTGCGCGCGCCCGTGGAGGAAGTCGTGGCGAAGGCGCTCGAGGAGTTTCTGCTGGAGACGCCGACCGACGCGAAGATCATCTGCGGCAAGATCGTCGATGCGGCACGCGCGCGCGATGCTGCGCGCAAAGCGCGCGAGATGACACGGCGCAAGGGTGTGCTCGATGGCGTCGGGCTGCCGGGCAAGCTTGCCGACTGCCAGGAGAAGGATCCGGCGAAGTCCGAGATCTATATCGTCGAGGGCGACTCGGCAGGCGGCTCGGCCAAGCAGGGGCGCGATCGTAAGTTCCAGGCGATCCTGCCGCTGCGCGGCAAGATCCTCAACGTCGAGAAGGCGCGGTACGACAAGCTGCTGTCGTCCGAGCAGATCGTCACGCTGATCACCGCGCTCGGATGCGGGATTGGCAAGGACGACTACAACATCGACAAGGTTCGCTACCACCGGATCATCATCATGACCGATGCGGACGTCGATGGTGCGCACATTCGCACGCTGCTGCTGACGTTCTTCTATCGGCAGATGCCCGAGATGATCGAGCGCGGGTACATCTATATCGCGCAGCCGCCGCTGTACAAGGTGAAGGCCGGCAAGGACGAGCGGTATCTGAAGGACGATGTGGAGCTCAACGCGCATATGCTGCGGCTCGCGCTGCAAGGAGCCGAGCTGTTGCCGAGCGAAGGCATGCCGCCGATTGCTGGCGATGCGCTCGGCGAGCTTGCGCGATCGTATCTGCTCGCGCAGGCGGTGGTCGATCGTTTGAGCCGGCTCTATGACGCGGGCGCGCTAGAGGCCATGATGGACGGCGTCGCGATCGATCTCAGTAGCGAAGCGTCGGCGGCGGCTACGGCACAGGCCCTCGAGGCGGCATTGCGCAACGATCCGTTGAAGCCTGAAGTCAGCGTGTATCCGATGTACGACGCGGCGCGCGAACTGCGGTCGCTACGCGTCGAGCGACGGCATCATGGCAACGTCAAAGTTTCGGTCATCGATGAGGAGTTTCTGCTGACCGCCGATTATCAGCAGCTTCTCAATACCGCGAATACGTTCAAGGGGTTGATCGGTACAGGTGCGGTGATCAAGCGCGGAGAGCGCAGCATGGCCGTAACCGACTTCAAGAGCGCCATGCGGTGGTTGATTTCCGATGCCGAGCGCAATGTCTCGAAGCAGCGGTATAAGGGGCTCGGCGAGATGAACCCCGAGCAGCTTTGGGAGACGACGATGGATCCGAACGTGCGGCGTCTGCTGCGCGTGCAGATCGAGGATGCGATTGCGGCCGATGGGATCTTTACGACGCTCATGGGCGACGAGGTCGAGCCGCGGCGGGCGTTTATCGAATCGAACGCGCTGCGGGCGGGGAATATTGATGTTTGATGTGGGGGGCGCCAGAGTCGTAGGGCGCCAGGTAAGTGCGACTGACGCCACAGTTATGCAACTGCGGGACAGAGTTCCTGCGACTGGCCTACACCGTTAGAAAAAGTCCGCTCTTCAACGTCGGGTATCGTCGATGTCAATCTGCACGGTGAGAAGTCATATGGAATCGCTGACGTGCTAGCAACGCACAACGTTCCAGTCGTCTTTGTCACAGGCTATGGCGAGGATGCGATCGACGAGCGCTACCTGCATTACCCCCGGTGCGTGAAGCCGTTTAGCGAAGCGGCGCTGATTGCAGCGCTGGCAGTCCACTAGTCATTGCCGGCGTCACAGATCGGTAGCCCGATTGGACATGCGGGAGATGCCCATCCCGCTGTATCCACCCGCGCATTCAGCGCCTCGTCCGAGCGCCAGGTCACGCGCTATTTGCCGTAGGTCGACTCCCACAAAGTCGAGAGCCTCTTCACGACCCGGAGCCGACCTTCCATACCTGCGCGGTGCTACGTTTCTTTTCGAGGCGCAGCCGTCATTCCGCAGTGGTGATACCCCGGCCTGTCGGCCGCGAAAGACGCCGGCTCGTTTGACCGACCGGTCAATCATTGAGCGGAAGCGTCGCAACGACCTTGATCTCGAAGTCGAAGCCGTAAAGCCATGTCACGCCGACTGCGGTGAGCGTCGGATGCGGCGCGTCGCCCTAGAACTCGGGCACGACCTGCCAGACGCGCTCGAATGTCGATTGCGGATCGACCATGAACACGGTGACGTCCATCACATCGTCGAACGTGCATCCGGCCTCCTGCAAGATCGCATTCAGGTTTCGAAAAGCGAGCCGCACCTGTTCCTGCAGATCCGGTTCAGGCGTTCCATCCTCGCGACTCCCGCCTGGATATCTCCGGTTGGCAGGCACGCCTTCGCATCCCACGGAACTCGAACACTCGCATCACCGCATCATTGGGTTCTCGTGGGGACGCGCGGGCAATCTCTATCCGCTCGTCGCGCATCGCCGAGACGAGACGGTGAAGGTGCAAAGCCGTTACGCGCTCCAATGCCGCTTTACATCGCGTATCCGCCCAACCGCCATGTCAGCGCAAAGCTGCGTGTGTTCATCGACTGGGTCGTCGAACTGATGAACGAACGTGCTGCCGTGCACATGCAATGAGCCTGCAGGCACGGCGCTTCGTCGTGATCGTCAGGCGAGCCGCGAAGCCTTTCGCTTGGCCTCATCGCGCTTGGGTGGCGCGTTAAAGACCTCATTCCGCCCCCTTGCAGGTGGGCGCCCCGTAGGGCGCTTCATGGGTGAGCCGAAACCGTTAGCCACCGAACGAGGGTGCGCCAAATAAAGGCGATTCCGGGTACGTGCTAACATGTTGGCAAGCAGTCTATCCGCATTCCGAAATCGGCCATGAATTCAATCCCTACGGCCAAGGTAGAGCCGGACGAGCTGGAGGGCAAATCGCTCCGGC
>CAYPWK010000504.1:0-4223 GCA_964414365.1 uncultured Burkholderia sp. | reverse complement strand
CGGCGCGCACTGCCTGGCGAGCGGGGCCTTGCGCAGCTTCCCAGCGCGTCGCGCCCAGCGCGAGCGCCATGTCGACGCGGTCGCGCCGCGCGGTCAGTTCTTCGGCCATTCGCTCGATCGCGAGGGAAACACCGGTCAGGGTATTGCCGAGAATCATCCCGAGAATCGGAATCACATACTGCGGCTCGTACCAGGGGTGAATGCGAATGACGCCGAAAAGGCCGACGGCCGCGACGAGCCAAGCACTGATCCAGATCGACACGATGCTGTCTGCGCGCTGACCGGCGTAGGTGTGCGCGCCGCGCGCCGCACCGGCCAGCCCGGCGACGATCGTCATCACTGCGATGACAGGCAGCACGACGTACCAGTGAGCATTCGCGAACACCCAGCCGAGCACGTAGCCGATGGCGAGCAGCTGAACCACGGTGCGCACAGCGGCGAGCGCGAGCTTGCGGCCGAGACCGAGCGACAGTGCCGTCGAGACCGCTCCGTTGACGACGATCAGCAGCGCCGCGATAGCGACATCGACGAGGCTGAGATTTTGAAGGGCGGCATTCATTTGACTGTCTCCTCAGCCCATCGGAGCCGGCCGGCGTGCATCGTCAGTTGCCGCGTGGCCACGCGTTCGGGCTGTGCAGGATCGTGCGAAATCCAGATGGAAGCGCGCTCGGCAGGGCGCGTATCGAACCAGTCGGCTACAAGCGCTTCGATCGCTTGCGCCGATTGCTGATCGAGCGATGCGGTCGGCTCATCGAGCAGCAGCACTTCGGGTTCGAGCTGAAGCACGCGGATCAGCGCCGTGATCTGCGCCTCCCCGCCCGACAGCTCGCTCGCGCGCTTGTCGAGGAAATCGCCCGCGCGGCCGGCGTGTGCGGCGAGCCACGCCGCGCGAGCGCGGTCGAAGTGCAGGCCTTGGTAGGCGCGGAGCGAGAACGGATAACGCAAATTGTCTTCGACCGTGCCGTCGAGCACGGCCGGTCGCTGCCGGACATAGGCGACGTTCCTGCGATAGCGCGGAATCTCCTTGCGTTCGACAGGCCGCCCATGCCAGGCGATGCGGCCCGCGTCGACCGGATCGAGCAGGGCGAGCGCGCGCAAGAACACGCTTTTGCCTGCGCCTGACGGGCCCGTGACTGCAAGGCGGTCGCCGGCGGCGAGCGTGAAGTCGGTGGCGGCGAGCAGGGTCGTGCCGGTGCGCGGGTCGCGCCGGACGATGCCCTGCGCTTCGATGACAATTGGGGTGTTCATGCCGAGTTGTCGCGGTGAAGGTCGATGTGCTCGCTTTCCGATCATACGGGAGGCCGCGGAGCCTCTGAATCGCCGCCTCCGATCGACGTTCGGATCGGCTGACGCTGGTTGTCGCAGCGCCCAAGGCGGTCCGTCATGATAGATGAGATCGGCGGCATAGGATTTGCTGCGACTCAGCCATGACGGTCGCGCGCGGGATCGACGCGGCTACGCGATTGCCCGCGGCCAACACTCTCGGAGCTGCTATGCCCGTTGAGCGCACACGCCGGTCCGTTCCCGGCACGGTGGGCAAAGTTCTCGCCTGGGTAATCGGCGTCGTACTGATCCTGGTCGCGGCGCTGGTTATCTTCGCGACCACGTTCGACTGGAACCTGGCCCGGCCGTGGATTGACGACAAGGTATCGCAGGCGCTCGGGCGCCCCTTTGCGATCAATGGCGACGTCCGCATCGGTTGGCATCGACCAGTTGGCGAGCACGGCTGGCGGGAATGGGTGCCTTGGCCGCGGTTGTCCGCTTATCGCGTGACGATCGCGAATCCGTCCTGGGCGAAAGCGCCGCAGTTCGCGACCGTCGACGAGATCACATTCGACGTCGAGGTGCTGCCGCTGATCGTGCATACGATCTCTGTGCCAGCGATCACATTCGTCAACCCATCGATCGACCTCGAGCGCCTCTCAGACGGCCGCGACAACTGGACCTTCGAGTTCGCGCATTCGCGACAACCCATGCATTGGTCCGTGGACCTCGGCACACTCGGTTTCACGAAGGGGAATATCACGCTCGCTGATGCGGTTCAAAAAGTCAATATGCAGATCGGCATCGATACGCTCGGCAAGCCCATCCCGATCGGCGACGTGCTGAAGCAGCAGGAGGCGACGTCGCGTCAGACCGCCGCGAACGTCGTCGGCAAGCACGGCGCGCGCCGGCTTGCCGAGCAGAAACAGAAGCAGAAACACGCCGCATCGGCCGGCGTGGCGGCGTCGCCGGCGTCCGCTGCGTCCTCCGGGGCGACGAGCGCAGCAAACGCGGCCAGCGCCTCGAATTTGCCGGCAGGCGCATCGACTGCGTCGAGCCCATCGACCGAGGCGGCCGCATCCGGCGCTTCACATGTCCCGGCGGCTTCGGCTCCCACTAGCGGTGCGCCTTCGAGCGATCGTGATCTCTACGCGCTGGGCTTCACGGCAAAGGGAACCTATCGGAAGACGACGGTGGACGGTCGCGGCAAAATCGGCAGCGCGCTCGAGCTGCGCGACGCTACTCGGCCGTTCCCGGTGCAGGTCGATGTGAAAATTGGCGACACGCGGCTTGCGCTCGTCGGCACGCTGACGGACCCGCTGCATCTGGCGGCGCTCGATATACGCCTGTGGTTGCAGGGCGTGAGCGCGGCGCATCTTTATCCGATCCTCGGCGTGCCCTTGCCTGAGACGCCGCCTTATGCGACCGACGGACGCCTCGCCGGCCACCTCGGCTCGAGCGACACCGTCCTCACCTACAGCGGCTTCACTGGCCGGGTAGGCGAGAGCGACCTCGAAGGCACGCTGACATACGATCGCCGAGGCCCGCGTCCCCTGCTAAAGGGGAATGTCGTTTCGAAGCTGCTGCGGTTCGAGGACCTTGCGCCGATCATCGGGGCGGACACCAACGCAAACAAGGCGCGCCGCGGCGCCGCGACGAAACAGCCGCCGAACAAGGCACTGCCCGTCGAGCCCTTCCGGACCGATCGCTGGCGCGTGCTCGATGCCGACGTGACCTTCACGGGCCGCCGTATCGTCAAGAACCCGGAGTTGCCATTCTCGGACCTTTACACGCACGTCGTGATGAAGGACGGAGCCTTGTCGCTGGTGCCGCTTCGGTTCGGGTTCGCGGGCGGCGCGCTGTCTTCGGACATCAATCTCGACGGCAGTGCCGTGCCGCTCAAGGCGCGCATGTCGTTGGCGGCACGGCATCTGAAGCTCAAACAGCTGTTCCCGACGCAAAAGACGATGCAATCGGCGTTGGGCGAGCTCAACGGCGACGCGCAGCTATCGGCGACGGGCAACTCCCCGGCGGCGATGGGGGCCACGCTCGATGGCGAGATGAAAGGGCTCGTCACCGAGGGCAGGCTCAGCCTGCTGTTGATGGAGGCGGCTGGCCTCAATGTGGCGAACGTCGTCTATCGGAAGCTGTTCGGCGACCGCGATATCAACATACGGTGTGGCGCGGCCGATTTCGTGGCGAATAACGGCGTACTCGAGACGCGCACGTTTGCGCTCGACACCGAGGATGCGCTCATCTCCATGAACGGCGACATGAATTTGCGAAATGAAACGATGCGCCTGACGGTCCACCCTCAGACGAAAGGGCTGCGCGTATTTTCGTTGCGTTCGCCGCTCTACGTCAAAGGCACGTTCAAGCACCCGGACGTCGGCGTCAGCAAGACGGCGCTCGCGTTGCGCGCTGGGGCCGCCGTGGCGCTCGGCCTCGTCAACCCGTTCGCCGCATTAATCCCGCTCATCGCACCGAGCCATAACAAGCCGGCCCCGTGCGAGGAGCTGATCGCCCGAATGCGCGAGGCACCGAGCGTCAACCCGCCGGCCGCGGCGAAGTCGGCCGCTCCTGCCGCTCCTGCCGCTCCTGCCGCGCCGGCCAGCGCCGCGGCGCCTGCCGAAAGCGAGAGCTCGGGCGTCGGACGCGGCGGGTGACAGTCACCAAAGCTTGGTAGAATTCTAGGTTTTTCGTCGAACGACATTCCGAGGATTCGCGCCGTGCTGTCTACCGCAAACATCACCATGCAATTCGGGCCGAAGCCCCTTTTCGAGAACATTTCAGTCAAGTTCGGAGAAGGCAACCGGTACGGCCTCATCGGCGCCAACGGCTGCGGCAAGTCGACGTTCATGAAAATTCTTGGCGGCGACCTCGAGCCGAGCTCGGGCACGGTCATGCTCGAGCCGAACGTGCGCCTCGGCAAGCTGCGGCAGGATCAGTTCGCCTACGAG
>CAYPWK010000503.1:0-4224 GCA_964414365.1 uncultured Burkholderia sp. | reverse complement strand
CGCTCGCCTTGATAGTCGAGCGACAAGTGGCCGACCTCGGCACGCGACTTCTGATTGTCGAGCGCTGTGCTGCCTTGTCGATGCAACCCGTTGAAGCGGATACCGAACTGCCGCTCGCTGCCGAATCGGCGGCTCACATCGACGGATTCGCCCACCTGGGAGTCGGACGCATAGTCGAGCGTGAAGCGAGTCAGGTCCTTGTTCAGCGGCCGCTTGGGCACGGCGTTGACTACGCCGCCGACGCCGCTGTTCGGCGACATCCCATAGAGCAACGCCCCCGGCCCTTTGAGCACTTCGACGCGCTCGAGGTATTCGGTGAAGAGGTGATAGTTGGGAGAGACGCCATAGACACCGTCGAACGCGATTTCGCTGATGTTCCCTTCGTTGATGGGGAAGCCACGGATGTAGAAGGAATCGGTTACGCCGCCGATCTGCCCTGTGAAGCGGCTCGAGGGATCTTTGCCGACGACTTCCGCAAGCGTGACGGCGTTTTCGTCCTCCATCGTTTGCGACGTGTAGTTCGTCACGCTGAACGGCGTATCCATGACGCTTTTGTTGCCGAGCAGCCCCAAACGCCCGCCCTGCGCGACCTGGCCGCCCGGCAAGGCGGGCAACTCCGTCGATGCTTGAGCGCGGACGACCACGGCGGGCAACGCGTGTTCGGTCTGCGCCTTCTTGGTCGCGGTTGCATCCTCCGTAGCTTCCGCCGGGGTCTGCGCATAGGTTTGCGCGACGCCGGCGGACAGTGCCCCGACGAACAGCAGGCGCACGGCCGTCGAGAGCCGAGATGGAATGGGTGATGGCGAGTTCGGCGATGACGATGCTGACGGACCTATGGCCCTAGTCCTGGCCCTGGCCCTGGCGCTGCGATGCCACTGCATGACGATGGATTTCCTCTTCTTGGTGATGGGTGCCGCTCTTCGCGGGTCTGCACGCGTCGTGGTGAAGACCGATGCACAGTAATACAAATAAGAATCATTCGCAATAACATTTGTAAGAAGTTTGGCGTGCGGTTGTAATGGGCGGGCGAGCAGCGGGGGCGGGCGTGGAAGGCGGGGCGCCGTTTGGCGCAGGGGAGGGGAGGCGACGCGGCGTTACGCCGATTGGCGGCCGCGGACCAGCATCGATTCCGTTTTCAGGTGGCGCTCGAGATCCGCTGAACGACGGACGTCAGCGGCAGGCCGAGGGGCAAGAGCGCCTCAAGCGTGGAACGCCAGTTCCTTTCCGATGGTTGCCCCATTGCCTGACAGCGGGGCAACCTGCTGGCGACGCTCACGCGTCGGGGCGGTGCCGAACGCGTCGCGATAGCTCTTGCTGAAATGGCAAGCGGACTGAAATCCGCACGCCATGGTGATATGCATGATCGACATGTCGGTCTGCAGCAGCAGTTCGCGCGCGCGCCTCAACCGCAGCGTCAGATAGTAATGGGTCGGCGTCATCCCGAGGTGTTCGCGGAAAAGGCGCTGCAATTGCCGCTGCGACATATTCGCGAGCCTCGCGAGCTCTTCGCGAGAAAGCGGCTCTTCGATGTTGCTCTCCATCAGCGAGATCACTTCGAACAGCGACTTGTTGGCCGAGCCGAGCCGCGCGACGAGTGGCATCCGTTGCTGCGCCTTCGGATCGCGCACATGCTCGACGATGAACTGCTCGGCGATCTGCGTCACGCGCGGCGTCCCCACACGCGGCGCGATCAGATGCAGCATCATGTCGAGCGGAGCGACGCCGCCTGTGCAGGTGACGCGATCGCGATCGACGACGTAGAGTTCCTTGAGGAACCGCGTCCCGGGAAACTCCTCCTTGAGCGCCGACATGTTCTCCCAATGGATCGCGCAGGCATATCCGTCGAGCAGCCCGGCTCGCGCAAGCGCATAGGTGCCCGTGCAGAGACTCCCTAACATCACGCCGGAGCGCGCGAAGCGGCGCAGCTCGGAAAGATGCGCGGGCGTCGTGGCGCGCTGCACGTCCACGCCGCCGCAAACGAACACGATATCGGGAAGTTGCTCGAGCGAGGCGACGGGCATCGTCGCCACCGATAGCCCGTTGCTTGCCGTCACCGGGCCGCCCTCGGGGCTCACGACCGACCAGCTGTAAAGCGTTTCGCCGCTCAGGTAGTTCGCCATCCTAAGTACTTCGATCGCGTTCGAGAAGGCGATCATCGTGAAGTTCGGTAAAGCCATGAAGGCAAACTTCGCGAGCGACGCGGTACGGTCGTTTGGCATGGGGCATTCCTTCGAATCGGCGATGCGGCCGACGTGGGTTCGGCTTATTGCATTGTGGGATGCGTGGCAACAAGCATGCCATACGGCTTAACCCTAATCGCCATAAGGGCCGGAGCGGCGTACCGCACTGCGATCGTGCGAGAAGCGCTTCGGCAAGGCGCATGGGAGGCGCCGTCGCGGTGCGCGCGCGGCGACTTGTCCAAAACGGACTTGCGTGTCGGAAAAGGCAAAGAACGCGTCTGAATTCGTCAATCCCAGCGAAAGGCGAACGACAAGAATAGAGCCGTCGTCAACGAAAGCCGTCGACGCCGGGCCAGTCCAAGAGCTGGTCACGGCGCCCGCGCAAGCCCCTCCTACGGATACGTCATGTCGAACACACAGTCGTTCTTCACGCAGACACTCGCCGATCGCGATGCGCCCCTCCGCGGCGCGATTCTGAAGGAACTCGAGCGGCAGCAATCGCAGGTCGAGCTGATCGCCTCCGAAAACATCGTCTCGCGCGCCGTGCTGGAGGCGCAGGGCTCGGTACTGACCAACAAGTACGCCGAAGGCTATCCGGGTAAGCGCTACTACGGCGGCTGCGAGTTCGTCGACCAAGTGGAGGCGCTTGCCATCGAGCGCGTGAAGCAGCTATTCAACGCCGGCTATGCGAACGTGCAGCCTCATTCGGGCGCGCAAGCCAACGGCGCCGTGATGCTCGCGCTGGCAAAGCCCGGCGATACTGTGCTCGGCATGTCGCTCGACGCGGGCGGCCATCTCACCCACGGCGCGAAGCCCGCTTTGTCGGGCAAATGGTTCAACGCGGTGCAGTACGGTGTGGACCGCGAGACGCTGCGCATCGACTACGACAAGATCGAAGCGCTCGCGGACGAGCACAAGCCGAGCCTCATCATCGCCGGATTCTCGGCTTACCCGCGCGTGCTCGACTTCGCACGCTTTCGCGCCATTGCCGATAGCGTCGGCGCGAAGCTCATGGTCGACATGGCCCATATCGCCGGCATCATCGCCGCGGGCCGTCATCCCAACCCGATCGAGCATGCGCATGTCGTCACGTCGACAACCCATAAGACGCTGCGCGGACCGCGCGGCGGATTCGTGTTGACGAACGACGAGGACATCGCGAAAAAGATCAACTCGGCCGTGTTCCCCGGCCTGCAGGGCGGCCCGCTGATGCATGTGATCGCCGGCAAGGCGGCCGCATTCGGTGAAGCGCTGCAGCCAAGCTTCAAGCAATACATCGACAGCGTGCTCGAGAACGCGCAGGCGCTCGGTGCCGTGCTGAGCGAAGGCGGTGTCGATCTCGTGACGGGCGGCACCGACAATCACCTGCTGCTCGTCGATCTGCGTCCGAAGGGATTGAAAGGCACGCAAGTGGAAGTCGCGCTCGAGCGCGCCGGCATCACCTGCAACAAGAACGGCATCCCGTTCGACACAGAGAAGCCGACGATCACGTCGGGCATTCGCCTCGGCACGCCGGCGGGCACCTCGCGCGGATTCGGCGTGGCGGAGTTCCGTCAGATCGGCCGGCTCATTCTCGAGGTATTCGATGCGCTCACACGTCACCCGGAAGGCCATGCCGAAACGGAGCAGCGCGTGCGCCGCGAGATTTTCGCGCTCTGCGAGCGCTTCCCGATCTATACGTCAGGCGTCTAATCCCCGGAGCGACCGATGTCCACCTTGCACGAAAGCAGCATCATCATCGACGGTCTCAACATCTCGAAGTTCGAGCGATCGGTCTTCGAGGACATGCGCAAAGGCGGCATCACGGCCGCGAACTGCACGGTGTCCGTTTGGGAAAGCTTCACGAAGACGGTCGACAACATCGCGCTGATGAAGCAGCAGATTCGTGAGCACAGCGAAATATTGACGCTCGTGCGCACGACGGACGATATCGCGCGTGCCAAGCGCGAGAACAAGACCGGGATTATCCTTGGCTTCCAAAACGCGCATGCGTTCGAGGACAACCTCGGCTACATCGAGGCCTTCGCGGACATGGGCGTGCGCG
>CAYPWK010000502.1:0-4229 GCA_964414365.1 uncultured Burkholderia sp. | reverse complement strand
GGTGCAGGTCGAGCAGATACTGCAGCAACTCCCAGCTGGTGGTGAACGCCGGGGTTACGAGCTCGATGAGGCTCTCCGAATAGTCGGTCGTGATGTGCTCGTTCGTGAGAGCCGAGCCGAGCAGGCGCGGATGCATCGTCTGCGCCAGGGCGCCGGAGGGCGTCACGCGCAGGGACTCCTTTTCGACGCCTTTGCGCCCACCCTGCAGAATCTGCGGTTGGCCGCCGTTGACGAGCGCGGCAAGTCGCCGCTCGAAGGTGCGATCGATTCCGAATCTGCTCATGATCGTGAGTTTACTGGCCGAAAATCGCCGTCCACGCTTTCAGCAGCCAGCCTGGGGCCGTTTCGACACGCGAGCAAAAGGCGCGGCTTGCCGGGGCGCGCAGCCTCGCGAAGCGGGTCAGTTCCGGTGGGAAGCATTTTCTTTCACACTTAAGTTCAATGACGCGCGGCGCTCTTCGACTTGTTGTTCAGCTGCTGTTTAGGCATCTTGCCGCTTCGCAGGTCGGTCGCGCAATTATCTAAAGAGAGAGACGTATGATCGGAATCATTGGCGGAACAGGCCTGTACCGAATGGACGCGCTGCGGGTAACCCAGACCCGCGAGATGAGCACGCCGTTCGGAGCGCCTTCATCGCCCATTATGATGGGGGATCTGGCCGGGCGCGAAGTCGCCTTTATCGCCCGGCATGGGCTGCATCATGACCTGCTGCCGGGCGAGATCAATTTCCGCGCCAACATCTGGGCATTGAAGATGGTGGGGGCGCGGACCGTCATCGGGGTCTCGGCGGTCGGCAGCCTGCGCGAGGAAATCCGTCCGGGGGACATCTCTCTGCCGTCACAATACCTCGACTTCACGAAGGGCGTTCGGGCGGCGAGCTTTTTCGGGCGTGGGATCGTCGCCCACGTCTCCACGGCGCAACCTGTCTGTCGCGCGACCGCCGGGCTCATCGCGCGCGTGGCGCGTTCACTCGGAACGCCGGTGCACGAAAACAAGACTTACGCCTGCGTCGAGGGTCCGCGACTGGGTACGCGGGCGGAAAGTTTCTTTCTGCGCGGCGCGGGCGCGGACCTCGTCGGCATGACGAACGTTCCCGAAGCGTTCCTGGCGGTGGAGGCGCAGCTCGGCTACTGCACCATCTCACTCGCCACGGACTACGACTGCTGGCTCGAGGACGCGAGCCAACATGTGTCCGTCGAACAGGTCATCGCGCTCTTTCACAAGAACCTCAGCCGCGTCCAACAACTCATTGCCGGCGCCGTCGCGGAATACGTCGAAGACGAAACGCGGCCGTGCCGTCAGGCGTTACGCTCCGCCATTGTCACGCCTCGGGAACAGATGACGGATGCACAGCGGGAGATCGTGGATTTTTTGTTGAGCTGAGGGGTGCGCGCCAGCGCCAACCTGAGGAACGCAGGTCAGCAGACTCGTGTTAATCCTCCTGTCCTAAAGGCGTCATCACGCGCAGGAGCTCAGCGTCGTAAACGCGCGGTGAACCGGACGCCGTCCCTCCACGCGAAATGCGCGCGGAATGTCCGCCCGCGTCAGAGAGGCGCGCCAGAAGCAAATCGATGTTGGAAATCTCTGTCGTGGCCCTTGAATTGTTGGTGCCGAGAGTTATTATTTTTCAAACGGGAGCTGACTCCACCCTCTCCACGCGACATTCACAGCCAAATGCGGAGCCGCACGCATATCAGAACGGCATGCTTCATCCCGACAAACGAGACCGGAACGTCGGGATCGGGGTTGGGGCTGGAAACCAATGCCGCTGCGGCGGAGCCGGCACCGGCGATGATCTCGGCGATGAGCCGGTTGAGACGGTGGTTAGCCGCGCGAGAAAACGAGCATCTTGAGTTCAAAGAAGCCCGGAACAATTTCCACTTCGAGAAATTGGTGAAGTACTGCGCCGCCCTGGCAAATGAGGGCGGCGGCTCAATAGTCCTGGGTGTCGGGGACAAAAGGCCTCGCCGCATCGTCGGCAGTCAGGCGTTTACCGACGTAGAGCGCACGAAGGCGGGATTGCTAGAAAGGCTCCGTTTCCGAGTCGAAATCCAGGAGATAACGGCCGCGGAAGGCCGCGTTCTCATCATCACAGCGCCCCCTCGGCCGCTCGGCGTGCCTATCGGCATCGACGGCGCCTACTGGATGCGAGCGGGAGAGGACCTCGTCCCGATGACCCCTGATGCGCTCCGTAGCATTTTCGACGAGACGCGCCCGGACTTCTCGGCCGAGGTTTGCCAGGGCGCGACGCTGGATGCCTTGGATCCTGAAGCTGTGCGCCACTTTCGCAAGCGTTGGCACGCTACGACAAGTAACGACCAACTGCTCCAGCTCTCTGCGGAGCAGCTACTGCGTGATGCCGAACTGGTCACTGGGTCCGAGGTGACATATGCCGCCTTGATTCTGTTAGACACCAACGCTGCGCTGGGCAAATATCTGGCTCAAGCCGAAACTGTTTTTGAATACCGCTCGTCCGAAGCACCTGGACCCGCCAATCAAAGGCAGGAGTTTCGGGAGGGGTTTCTGCTGTTCCATGATCGCGTTTGGAACCTCGTGAATCTTCGGAACGACAAGCAGCATCACCTGGAAGGCTTCTTTATGAGGCCACTACCGACCTTCAACGAAGGATCGGTCCGCGAAGCGCTCCTCAATGCAGTCGCTCACCGGGATTACCGGCAAGGCGGTTCCATTTTTGTCCGTCAGTACGCAAGACGAATCGAAATCGTCAGTCCGGGTGGATTTCCCAGCGGAATCAGCAGCCAGAACATCCTGGACAAGCAGTTTCCGAGAAACCGTCGGATCGCGGACGCGCTCCTGCGCTGCGGCTTGGTAGAACGCGCCGGACAGGGCGTCAACCGGATGGTTATTGAGTCACTCACCGACAGCAAACCGCCGCCGGACTACTCCAGATCCGACGAGTATGAAGTGTTCCTGGAACTCGGCGGAGAAGTACAGGACACAGCGTTCGTGAAGTTTCTGGTCCACTTGCCCACGAAGCAGAAGCGCGCCCTGTCGTCCCACCACTATCTTGTTCTCGATCTGGTCCGACGAAACGAGCCTATCCCTAGGGTGTACCGCAAGGAGTTGAAATTACTTCGATCTTTCGGTCTCATCACGTCGACAGGACGCGGTCGAGGGGCTCGGCATTTCCTGAGCGCCGCGTTGTATAACCCTTCCAACGAACCGGGTGGCACCAGTCAGGTGCCGACTCGAAACGCGTCGAAACGACACGTTCTAGCTCTGATCGAGAACTCAGACGGAGAAGGCTGCTCCATGGCGGACCTACTTCGTGCGGCTCCCCACCTCTCTCGCGATCAGATCCGGTGGTTACTCCGTGAATTGCAGACTCAAGGACGGATTCGCACCGTGGGCCGAACTAAAGCCGGGCGCTGGATTCTCGCGGCGAATTGAGCTTCAACTGAAACTCTAATGCCTAATACCGGTGTGCAGACGCCCAATACGCAAATGCCATGGGGTCTGTAAGTAGCTGATCCTGAACAGTTTCGGTGTCATGAGCGGCTTTTCCGAATGCCTATTGAAGGGAGTGCTGCGCTGGACAAGAACCCCCCCCGGGTACCTGTCAGAGTCCGACTTCGGCAGCTAGGCGGAGGCGCTGCGGCGCAGCGGAGAGTCGGCGGGAAGTGTTTGCAGCCGGCGGACCGCGTACTCGTAGCCTGCGGCGATCGCGCGGTCGAAGCCGTTCCAGTTGAGCATGTCGATCTGCGCCAGCGGCGGCTGGAGCAGCAGGTCGGTTTTTTCGCGGTGGGCGGCGGTCATCGCGTTGCTGTTCACCATGCCGGCGCGCCAGAGGATCTGGAAGATGTTGGGGCGATGCTTCTTTTCGCGCGCCCAGCGCAGGAGCTGCCAGGGGAGCGGGACGTCGACGTCATCCATGTCCGTCGTGAACGCACGGTCCGCGCCGACATCGCAGCCGATGACGGGGCCGCGGCCCAGATCGCGCATGGCGTCGACAGGCAGGTTGTTCATGGTTCCGCCGTCCACCAGTATCTCGCCCTTGTGGACGACCGGCGGCAATACTCCGGGGATCGCGACGGACGCGCGCAACCAGCGCCATAGCTCGCCGCGCCGATGTACCTCCGAATGGCCGGTGGTGAGATTCGACGACACACAGAAGAAATCGAGCGGCAGGTCCTCGATGGTCAGATCGCCGAAGGCACGTTGCAGCAGTCTCGTGACCTTGTGCCCGGAAACGAGTGACACGAACGGCA
>CAYPWK010000501.1:0-4249 GCA_964414365.1 uncultured Burkholderia sp. | reverse complement strand
TTGCCGAACGCTTGCGCTGTCCACGCAGCCTTTGCCGATTCGATCTTTTGGCGCGAGCTCGCGACGAAGTTCCAATCGATGAAGCGCTCGCCGGGAAGATGAGCGCCGCCCAGCAGCATCACTCGCGCGCCGTTCGAACTCGTCAGTGTCACGGTCGAACCGGGCTCGAGCACGGCCATCGTTGTCATTGCCAGACTCTCGCCGTCTATCGCGAGGTCGCCCTCGACCAAATAGACACCGCGCTCCTCGTGTTCAGGCTCGACGACGAGCGCGCTCGCCGCGGCGAAATCCGCCGCCGCATAGAGCGTAGGCGAGAACGTAGCCACAGGCGAACTGTGGCCAAACGCGTTGCCGGCGATAACGCGAACCTTGACGCGGTCGCGCTCGAACTCGGGCAGCGTCGCAGCGCCATGATGGGCGAAGGCGGGTTCAACGTCTTCGTATTCCAGCGGCAACGCAACCCATGTCTGTATTCCATGCATGAGCTGGCGCTCGGGACGGTCCTCGTCGGGCGTACGCTCGGAGTGGACAATGCCGCGTCCCGCCGTCATCCAGTTGACGTCTCCAGGCACGATTTTCTGCGTCGAGCCGATGCTGTCGCGATGCATCAGCGATCCGTCGAACAGATAGGTGACAGTGGCCAGACCGATATGCGGGTGGGGGCGCACGTCGACGCCGATCCCGGGCGGCAAAACGGCGGGGCCCATGTGGTCGAAGAAGATGAACGGGCCGAGCAAGCGCGCGGCGCGGGAGGGCAGCACGCGCCGCACGACGAGATTGCCGATGTCGCTCTCGCGCGGAGTGAGGATAGTCTTGATCGAAGCGGACATGGTCTGGTTCCCGTTTAATGGCGTGAAGGAGTGGACGTCGCGCGAGCGCGCCGGTGCTACCCTCGCCCGCGCAAAGACGGCGCATGATGTAGTTTAGTTTAGTCGCCGCCCGTCGACGCTTCCTCCCTATACGCCCTTACGACCTCCACGAAATTGTCGTCGCCACGCAAGCCGAGTGCCTCGGCGCGCGCCGTATCCCACCTTCCGGGCCAGCTGCAGACGATCCGTTCGATGCGCTCGTCGCGTTGCCAGACAATCCGCGCCACCGCCCGCTCGCCCGCGACCACACGCAATGCGTCGACCATTTCCTCGACGCTGACCGAGATGCCGGGCAGGTTGACGATCGGCCGACCGCCAAATGCGCGCTGCTCGATCTCGCAGCCGGCAACGAGCGCGTCCACCGCCGCACGGGGCGACAGCAGCCAGAGGCGCGTCTTCGGAGTGACAGGGCAGATCGCCGTTTCGCCGGCCAGCGGCTCGCGGATGATGCCGCTTGCGAACGAGGATGCCGCCGCATTCGGTCGGCCTGGCCGCACACTGATCGTGGGAAGCCGCAAGACGCGGCCATCGACGAATCCGCGGCGCGTGTAGTCGCAGAGCAGCAGCTCGGCGATCGCCTTTTGCGTGCCATACGACGACTGCGGATTGAGCGCCGTATCGTCGCGCACGACGTCGGGCAGCGCCCCACCGTACACGGCCACCGAACTCGTGAACACCACGCGCGGCCGATGACCGCGCGCCCGACAGACTTCGAGCAAGAGCCGCGAAGCCTCGAGGTTGATGCGCATGCCGAGGTCGAAATCGGCTTCGGCCTGGCCGCTTACGATCGCCGCGAGATGAAAAACTGCATAGGTGTCCGAATCAATGGCGGCTTCGAGCACGCTCCGTTGGGAGATATCGCCCGTCTTGACCCGTACGCGAGAATCGCCCATGTCGGGCGCGGGCGCAACGTCAAGCAGCACGAGCTCCGCGATCGGGCGCGGCTTGCCGTCGGGGCCTGCCAAAGCGCCGCGCTCGAGCAGTTTGCGCGCAAGACGCTGGCCGAGAAAACCCGCCCCTCCCGTGATCAATACTTTCATGACCTTGGCTTCCTTTTCAATCGATTAGCGGTACGGCGTGAACCATCCGAGCCCCTCCGACGTCCCCGCGCGCGGCCGGTATTCGCAACCGATCCATCCGTCGTAGCCGAGCGCGTCGATGAGTTCGAAGAGATAGGGATAGTTGATTTCGCCGATATTGGGTTCGTGCCGCTCGGGCACGCCTGCGATCTGGATATGACCGATGCCGGCCATATCGCGCTTCAGCTTCACGGCGAGATCGCCTTCCATGATCTGGCAGTGATAGCAATCGAATTGCACAGCCACGTTCGATGCGCCGAGCTCACGGCAGATGGCTTGACCGTCATCCTGGCGGCTGAGGAAGTAGCCCGGCATATCGCGTGTATTGATCGGCTCGATCACTATCGTGATGCCGGCCGAATGCGCCTTCTCTGCCGCGTAAGCGAGGTTACGCAGATAGACATCGCGGTGACGCGCGCGATCCTCGTTGGCGCCGACGATCCCCGCCATCACGTGTAGCTTGCGGTTGCCGAGCACGGCCGCGTACTGGAGCGCCGTATCGATGCCGCGCTTGAAGTCTTCCTCGCGCCCTGGCAAAGCCGCAATGCCGCGCTCGCCGCCGGCCCATTCGCCGGGCGGAGCATTGAAGAGCGCCTGCACGAGCCCGTTTGCCTCGAGCCGCGCCTTCAGCTCAGAAGCCGGGAAGTCGTACGGAAACAGAAACTCGACGGCCCTGAAACCATCCTTCGCCGCAGCAGCGAAGCGGTCGAGGAACGCGACCTCGTTGTACATCATCGTCAGGTTCGCGGCAAAGCGCGGCATGATGTGACTCCTATGAATGCGCAAGACGAGAACGCGTCAGCGATTGACGAGCCGGGCCGGCGTCAGCCAGACGGCCAACGCGCCGACCACGAGCGCCCCGGCAAGCACCGCCATGCCAGCCTGAGTGCTGTGCGTTAGATCTTTCAAATGGCCGATCATATAGGGGCTGACAAACCCGGCCAGGTTGCCGACGGAATTGATGATCGCGATGCCGGCAGCGGCCGCGGCGCCCGAGAGAAACGCGGTGGGCAAAGACCAGAATAGCGGCGCGCAGGTCAGCACGCCCGCGGCCGCGAGCGAGAGCGAGGCCACCGCGGCGAATGTACTGCCGGCCCCATATGCCGCCACGATGAAGCCGAGTGCGCCCAGCATCGCCGGCGCGATCAGGTGCCAGCGGCGCTCGCGCTGCCGGTCGGCGCTATGACCGAGGATGTTCATGATGACGATGGCGAAGAGAAACGGAATGGCGCTGACCAGCCCAATCCTCAACGCGCCCGTCACGCCGGTCGCCTTGACAAACGTCGGCATCCAGAACGTCAGCCCGTACTGACCCGTGACGAAGCAGAAATAGATGAACGACATGGCCCATACCCGCGCGTCGCGCAGCACGGCACCGAGGCGATGTGCGTGCGCTTCGCGGTGTTGCGGCTGCGCGGCGATTTCGGCTTGGAGCAACGCTTTCTCGCGCAGGCTGAGCCAGCGTGCTTGCGCAATGCCATTGTCGAGATACACGATCGTTGCGATGCCGATGGCGATTGCCGGCAGGGCCTCGAGCACGAACATCCACTGCCATCCCGCCAGCCCTTGGCTGCCCTGAAACGTCTGCATGATCCAGCCCGAGAGCGGATTGCCGAAGATGCCCGAGAGCGGAATCGCCGACATGAACACGGCCACGATTTTCGCTCGGCGATGGGACGGGAACCAGTAGGTGAGGTACAGGATCACGCCCGGGTAGAAACCGGCTTCCGCCAGCCCGAGCATAAAGCGCAGCACATAAAACTGCGTCGGAGTCCGGACGAAGACAAAGAGCCCGGAGAGAATGCCCCAGGTGATCATGATGCGTGCAATCCAGATGCGCGCGCCAAGCTTGTGCATCAGCAGATTGCTGGGCAACTCGAACAGGAAGTAGCCGAAAAAGAATACGCCGGCCCCGAGCCCGAACACCGTTTCACTGAATGCCAGCTCTTGCGACATTTGAAGCTTCGCGAAGCCGACGTTGACGCGGTCGAGATAGGCGACGACGTAGCAAAGCATGAGAAAAGGCACGATGCGCCAGAAGACGCGTCGATAGGCCCGGTCGAGCTCGGCGCCAACCGGGGGGATGGCGTCGGCAATCGCGTCGGGACGAACGGCCGGGTTGATGCCCGGGTGCGCCGAAACGGCGGCTTGGGTGAGTCGCATCGTATGTCTCCGTCTGAGTTTCGCCGTCACGGGTCTCGCGAATGCGGCCCGCCGGCTTTATCGTTGTTGATCGCGTACGGCCGCTCCCCGTGGAGCGGTCAGGGACTCACCAGCGCGCACCGAACGTTGCGCGAAGCT
>CAYPWK010000500.1:0-4270 GCA_964414365.1 uncultured Burkholderia sp. | reverse complement strand
GAATCATAATCCGCAGGTCCGGGGTTCGAGTCCCTGATTCGCCACCACGCATTACCAAGGCTGCGCGCTTCCGAAAGGAGCGCGCAGTTTCGCTTTGGGTCCTTGAGAATCAAGGACTTGGCGAAGGTATAAACCCGTCTCTCTAGGCTGTCGGGTGCTACATCGAACCGCTACAGTGGACGCCCCCGGCGTCCGGCTTCGGTGGCACAAGGACAACCTTGCCCCTGAGAGGACACCATGCCTTCGCAACACTGCCCGACGATCCGCCGCCAGTCCGCGGTACTTGCCATCCCCGCAGACCTGCAGATGCTTTTCGGCCGACTCGAGCTCGGTGGCTCGCTCCACACCCGCGAAAAGGCAGAAGCCAGGCGCCGACGCAACGCACTCGTCGCCGCCACCGACAGCCTGTTTGAAGATGCCCGGATGCTGCGCGTCTTCGAGATACCCATTTGCCGAGGTCCGTACGCGAAGTCGGGGCCATTCCCATTATTCGGCCAACACAGGCTGTTGAGGGTCGGCAGCAAGGCTGATGTGCTCCAGTCTCCATCGCTTGAGCTGCTTGAACACCTGATAGGTCAGCACCGACTCCGACATCGGTTCGCAAAAGCGGAGCTCGATTTGCTGCCATTTCTTCAATGGGGCAAAGAGCTTTTCCTTGAACGCCTTCTCGATGGCATCAGCAGCAGCCCTTGCAGCGCTTTCCGCCGCGCCAAAATCGGGCTCTGCCTGGTGCAGGATAGTGATGTCGAGCTTATAAGTGTCGTCCGGACCGTTCCGAGTAACTTCCGCGCCTTCATCCACGTCAAAAAAGACGCCGATTATCAATTCTCCGTACGGCTTAACCGCCTTAGCGATTTTCTCCGCCAGCTTGGTTTCCTTGGTCAATCGACGCTCAAACTCGTCCGCAAAAGCGGAGCGCCGGTAGCGACTAGCGAGCCACATCTGCAGGACGGCATAGGCGTCGGAGTCGAGCCGGACATCGGGCCGAGGCGAATATTCATTTAGCTTGAACTTATCGATGTGAACCTTGGCCGTGGCCTCAAACTCCGCCCAGAAAGGAGCATCGCCCACAAATTCAATGTGGAGCTTGCGCGCGTTTTTGGCATGGGTGCAGTTGCCGTCCTTCGCGGTCAAACATCCCACGACGACCTCGACGACCGGCTCGAATTGTGGGTCCTGTGCGAGGTCACAGTCGTGAGTTGCAACGACGACTATTGTCTGGTCAGGACCTGCCGCATGGCGAAGCTCCAACGCATCAATGGCGTCCTTGCCGAGCAGAAATCCTTGGCGCCATGGTGTATCACGATTCCACTCCACCACTTCGCACCTTTACGCCTGGTCATTGGCCGGAGGGAGGTCGAAGTCCGCAGTAGCTGGCGCCTTCGCACGGTTTGCAAATCGAGCGTTCATACGCTCGCGTTGAGCGACTTCGCGCCTGTGAATCTGTACCAGCATTAGCGCCGCGTCGCGCGCAGACTCCCCTGCCTGCGCGACTTGCATGAGCGTCCGCCCATTGGCGAACTTTCGTTTGAGCAAGGCGGCATCCACTGTGATGCCATCATGAGCCAGCACATCGGCCGCTTGAGCGAGGTCCTGCAACCTGGCAGCATTTTCATCTGCGACCTGCTCGCCGTTGAGCCAGTTGTAGACGGACTGACGCGACACGCCGAGAGTTGTTGCGAGGTCCGACACTGACGGATGCAGAACTTCGCGAATCCGTGCCAAGTCTTCAGCTGGCGTCCGGACATCGTCGACCACCGCCACTTCGACGGCGGGAGTCGCATAGAGAGCCTGCTGACCGCCTCGCTGGATGTGTTCAAGTGACAAATGACCGCCGGTCCCAATGACCGACAGCGCTGCCCCGGCAGCTACGAACCACCCCACCAGTCGAACAATGTTCGAGGTATCGCCAGTTGCGGCCGGACGTTCTGTCACCCATCCTCCGTAGGACGTTGCGCTGCTCATGATTCCTCCCTCAGGTCCAAGCGGCCAACGCATGCTTTGTCACAATGGCTTTAAAGCACTTGTCAATTTCGTCGTGAAGGCCCGTCAATTGCGTCCCTATGTTCGTCAAATCGAACGCTTCTCGTTGAGTCGTGGAGGCATCTGTGTCGATTATCGCGTGCAAGCCGACACGCTGCGTAAATCGCGGGTCAATTTTTGGGGCAAGCGCCGTTAATTCAAGCGGCAGACCGACTTGTCCATGACGAATAAGCACGCGCGAGACAAGCTGGCCCGCCGGTGTCGCCACGACGGTTTCACTGACTGAGTGCTGGAGCTGAACGTCGGCCCGCAGCGACAGACCAAGAACCTCCTGAACAAGGAAATCCCGAAGCGACTCTGTTTCTCCTGACGGCTGAACGGCGTCCAGGTAACGCAGTCCGATTCGTTCAATAAAGTCGAGGTGAAGAGCATCGTGCACAACGCCTAGGCCCGCCAGCAGCGTTTCGGAGAAAGCCTCGAACGTTTCGTAATCTGCTGTCTGAAACGACAACGCGTTCGTCTCCAACACGAACCGGGCGCTGCCCGAGATGTCGCCGAACTGATACCTCGACTGAGGCGTGACGGTCGGCGCCGCGAGCTGGCCGGGCTCGACGGTTCCAAACGGCAGCACCAGACGCTGAACGACGTCCTGCTTGAAGTCCGGAAAGTGTCTCTCCCGCATCTTGGCTTGAATGGCGGGAACGTATGCGTCCAGATTCAGGACGGGGTTGAACTGGACCTGGGCCACTGTGTAGTAGACCGGCGCGTTGTTCAGCTTCTTCCCCATGACATCCTCGAATTTTGACTTGACAGTCGAGTTGACACTTTACACTGTACTTGACAAATTAGCCATCGGAAAGTGCCCAGCTCATGTTTTTCGACTTGTCCGGCTTCATCGATGAGCTTCGAGCAGTCATCTGACCCGATAACCAGTGTCTCGTCGCCCCCTTGCCGTCAAACGGTTGGGGGATACCCAGCGGCTCAAGTGGTGCCACGTGAGCGTCGGCTACCGACGCTCACCGGCATCATCTGACACGTACAACAGGCACCAGAAGTTGCTTCCTCAACCGCCTTCCGGACATCCGATACCCACACCCGCATCTTCCGAACGAACGTGCTTCCCGCGCCTCGCAACGCATGGCACTAGCGTCGCGCAAAGTTGCGCATAGCCGGTAGCGCCAATGAGCCATGCGCCGCCTTTATGTCCGCAAGCGCGTACGGCTGGCGTCCGAGACGACACAGTTCTTCAGCGACAAGCAGATGCCTCGCGCGACCCGTGACCTCGCTAAAACGCATCGTTAGCATATAGGTATCGCGAACTGCGGCAGGGCAGTGCCATCAGTTAAGACTGCTAGGTTGCATCTGCCCTTCATCAGGTTATGGCTTGGTGGCAACCGCGCAGAAGGCTTTATCTGCCTCGATGACCTTTGCTTCGGCGAAGCCAGCGACTGTGAGCCGTTCAACCAATCCGCTCCGCCGTTGCCCCGAATAGAGTGTGAAACCCAGCGCAATCTTGGCGCCCGACCTCATGACCCTGAGCATCTCTACCAGGCCGGCGGTGGCATCCGGCCACACTTGCATGGAGTTGATGGCTAACGCTTTATCGAACGTGGAATCTTCGAACGGCAAGTGCTCTGCAGAGCCGATTCTCAGGTCGACCTGACCACAATGAATTGCCTGGGCGTTCCGAACCGTGGCCTGCCCCAACATCTCCGGAGACGGGTCGACGCCGGCAACATATTTTGCGGACGCCGCCAGAAGCTGAATGCCTACTCCCGGTCCGAAGCCAACCTCAAGTACGCTATCGGTTCCCCGAACGTCCAACAAGTCGACCACCCAGGCGGCGCATGGCTGATTCAGTTTTGCCATGACCACGCCACCTAGCCGGCCGAATACGCCTTGCGGACGGCCGAACGTGTGCATCAAGACACCTTTGAACGCGCTCACGTGTTTCCTCCCGTGTCGCAACCCAACGTTAACCACGTTTGGCGCACCTGCCAGGACAGTGACGCCACGGTAAGGGCAGTCTGTGGACGAAAGCATTCCGTTGCGACTTCATTGATTCTTCGGTCGAAGCGGAATGCGTTTTCGCTGGAGCCGCCCGCTTCGTTGAAACGCCTATGATGTGCCTGGCAACGGACTCGAAACCAGTACAGCCGCCGCGACAATCGCACCCGGAGATCCCTGGGGACATGTCATTTAATCGTCATCAAAAGTTCGCCGGTGCGCAGTGACTGACGATTGTCGCGCTCCATTTCCGTCGAAGAAATGGGCCGTTTGCCACTTG
>CAYPWK010000499.1:0-4271 GCA_964414365.1 uncultured Burkholderia sp. | reverse complement strand
GCATGCACCGCGCGATTTCCGAAATGCGCATCGACGGCGTGAAGACGACGCTGCCATTCCATCAGGCATTGCTGCGTAACGGGGACTTCCGGCGCGGAAACGTGCATACGAAATTTGTCGAAGACGTCTTACTGGAGGCGAAGTGATGGAAACCGTCCAAGCTCAAGAGCGGACTGGAGGCGACAGCGGCTCCTTTCGCCTCGTCGATGTCACGCTGCGCGACGGCCATCAGTGTCTGTGGTCTACGCGAATGACTACGGCCATGATGACGCCGATCGTCGATACGATAGATCGCGTTGGCTACGCATACATCAATATTCTCGGCGGAGCCGTATTCGATGTCTGCGTCCGATACCTGCAGGAGAATCCGTTCGAGCGAGTAAGACTCCTCTGCGAACGCTTTTCCACACCGTGCGACGGACTGACACGGGGACAAAGCCTTTACACGTTCGAGCTTTTTCCGGACGACATCGTTGCGCTGAATTCCCAAGCGCTGGCACAGCGCGGATTAAAAGTGCTGACGGTCTATGACGCGCTCAACGACAACCGCAACATCGAGTCATCTGTGCGCTCCGCGCACGAAGCCGGCATGCTGGTCAATGCGATGATGGTCTATACGCTGAGCCCGGTGCATACCGACGAGTACTACATGGAGCGCACGAAGGAGCTCGTTGCGCTCGGGGCGGAGTTTATTTCGATCAAGGATCCGACCGGACTCCTCACGCCGGAGCGCGCAAAGACGTTGTTTCCCGCAGTGGCCTCGATGGCCGGCGGCATTCCGCTCAGGCTGCATTCACACTGCCAGTCCAGCCTGTCGCCACAAGTCTATCAAGTGGCGATGGAATCCGGCTTTCGGTTCGGCGATACAGCCGTGGAGCCGCTTGCGAACGGGGCCTCGCTTCCGGCCGCCGAAGAGATTGACGCGCGCGCGCGTGCGGCTGGCATCGCCACGGGCATCGATCTTCAAGCGCTGAAGGAGACGTCCGATTATTTCGGCTGGCTGGCTGAACGCGAAGACAAGCCGCGTGGCAAGGTTGCAGCCTATGACCCGGCGCTTTACGAGCATCAGGTGCCAGGCGGCATGATTTCGAACTTGAAATCACAGCTACAAACGATGGGCATGGAAGCGCGCTTGCCGGAGATTCTCGAGGAGGCGGCGCAGGTCCGTCGCGATCTCGGCTATCCGATTCTCGTGAGCCCGTTTGCGCAGTACATCATCACCCAGTCGGTGCTCAACGTCGTGCAGGGCGAGCGGTACAAGACCATTCCGGACGAGGTGCGCAAGTATGCGTTGGGCTATTACGGCAAGCTCGCCGCTCAACCGTCCGACGAGTTTCTGGAGCGCGCCAACATCAAGCCTTCCGAGATGGTGACCGAGCGCCCGGGGGAACACGTCGAGCCGTGGATACCGCGACTGCGCACGGAGCTCGGCAAATCGGCAACCGACGAAGACGTTTTGCTTCACGCCTTCTATGACAAACCACTACTGGAGACGTTGAAGCGTCCGCCCGTGTCCTACGCGTACAAGACTTCGCCGCTTCACGAACTGATCCGGTATCTCGGAGCGCGTAAAGACATCGACTATGCGCGTATTCGGTTTGCGGGCGCAGAGTTGATGATATCAGCGTAACGCCGGGCGCAAGCGATCCGGCAAATCCGCCATGTCAGGCACTGGGATGGCGCCAAGGCATCACGGGTGGTTCTTTGTTAGCGGAGGAAGGAATCATGTCGCAAGCACATAAGGCGATGGGGACGCGTCGATCATGGCTTTGGTCGTTGATTGGGTGGCTTGCACTGATTGCCGCTCCATCCATTTGCTTCGGGCAGGCACAGGCGAAATTCACTGACTGGGGATGGCCGCTCCCCTACGAGCAGGTCTCGCCGAAGTCGATCCAGTGGCTCAAGAGCCAGGGCTGGTGGCCGCTCAAAATCGCCTATCAGGCGCCCTGGTCGGGACAGAATACGGTTAACATCGTGATGGACCGAGCGGGGTTGCTCAAGGCGCGCGGATTGGACACGCAGTTCCAGGCTTTTGCGTCTGGTCCGGCGATCAACGAAGTGATTGTCTCGGGGCGCTTCCAAGCGGCAAGCGGCGGCAACTTCCCCTTCACTTCGCTACTCGACAAGCGCGTGCCCGTCAAGGCAATTGCGATTGAAAGCCCCAATCTGCTGCACGCGCTTATCGTGCCCGACGGCTCGCACATTACGAGCATCAAGCAGTTCAAAGGCAGCAGCCCGCCTGCGGCCATCGGACTCGTGACCGGATCGTCGGCGGAGTTCTATATTCAGATGGCCGCTGCGATGAACAACGTGCAGATCGGCAAAGACATCATTCTTAAAAACATGTCGCCCGGCGATCAAATGGCGATGCCGAAGGGACTCGCCGCGGTGGCTTCGTGGGACCCGACCGCCAGCATGATCGTGAATCAACGCAAGACTGGCCGAATCGTCGATTCGATATTCCCGTACAACATGTACGAAGGCCAGTTCTACGTCCGAGAGGAACTCGTCAAGAATGTGCCCGATGTCGTGCAGGCGCTTTCCGACGCCTTCGCTGAAGCCACGTTGTGGATTCGGCGGTACCCGGACAAAGCGGCGCAGCTGATGGCGCAGGTTCCCCAGTTGAAGGATTACTCGCAGAGCCTGCTGCTCGAACAGATCAAAGACTATAACAACCTTTACAAGCCGACTTACATCTATCCTCACGGCCAGTTCTGGGGGCAAGCCAACGAGCAGATTTTCAAGTGGCTGTACGACCACAAGCGGATTGAAAGACAGCTGACGGCGAGTGATTTCGCGGCAGCAGTCGATTCGCAATTCATGGCGAACACGTTCAAGAAGCTCGGGTGGGCCGAACCGAAGGTCCCACCGTTCATTCCGAAGGACTGGAAAGGAAAGCCGAATCAGGCCCCCTACCCGCAATATCTGACGATCGAAGACCTGAAGGCTCCGCAGGCATTTCCCGAAGGCGGCGACCTCATCAGGCCGTGGACTTATGGCGGAAAGACCTACGCGCCATAACGCAATGAGAACGCGGCGTATATGGGCACTAGCTTGACGTACGTCAAGCATCACAGAGCACAAGGTGGAGACATGGAGATGACATCGACGGCCAAGACGGCGCATATTGGCGTACACAAGGCTCGGCCGGTATTGTTGCGTATCGCCAGCAAGGCCAGGCGGCTCATATTTCTCGTTGCGCTACTCGCTTTCTGGCAGTATGCGAGCAGCTACCTTCTGAGCGGGACAACGCGGACGCTGTTGCCGCCCCCCTCCGCCATGTTCGCTGCGGCATGGGAACTCCTCAATACTGGCGACCTGTTGCGCAATCTGCACGATAGCTTCATGCGCGAGGTCATCGCTTTCCTGTGGGCATGCATTGCAATACCGATCGGCATCGCGATGAGTTGGTGGCCGGCGGTCGAGGAGCAATTGGACCCCGTATTGGAGATTCTGCGTCCCGTGCCGCCGCTCGCATGGATTCCGCTGTCGATCCTCTGGTTCGGCATCGGCGATACGCAGAACGAGTTCATCATCTTTCTCGGCATCTTCTTTCCCATTCTGCTGAATACGATCACGGGAGTAAAAGGCATCGAGCCTAATCTCGTTCGCGCGGCGCGCTGTCTCGGCGCCCCGGAATGGAAAATTCTGTGGCGCATCGTATTGCGCGCAGCGCTTCCCCAAATCATGACTGGTATCCGCATCGGGCTCGGCGTCGGGTGGATGGCACTTGTTGCTGCCGAGCTCGTCGGCGCGATTTCCGGCCTCGGCTTCATGATCAACGATGCGCGTACGGTTCTGCGGACGGACTACATCCTCGTTGGCATGGCGACGATCGGCTTGGTCGGCTTTTTTATGGATCGCACGATACGGCTCGTCATGCGCAAACTGTTGCCATGGTCCCGCATCGGCAAGTAATTTCAGACTCGTATCAGGGCGTGGAGGTAACCATGGGCGCCGTCAGCATCACAAATGTCACGAAGATTTATCCAGGCCACGGCTCGACCGATGAGCCCGTGCTCGCGTTGGACAACGTCAGTTTTGAGGTCAGGAATCACGAGTTCTGTTCGATTCTCGGTCACAGCGGCTGCGGCAAGACCACATTGCTGAACATGCTGGCCGGCTTCGAGTCGCCGACGCGTGGCCAAATGACTGTCGATGACAAGCCAGTCGGGAAGCCAACTTGGGAGCGCACTGTCATCTTTCAAGACTATGCACTGTTCCCATGGATGACGGTCGAACAGAACATTGCATTCGGCCTCGAGATGAAG
>CAYPWK010000498.1:0-4272 GCA_964414365.1 uncultured Burkholderia sp. | reverse complement strand
GTCGTATAAGAATCCGCCCTCCTCGACGAGGAGGCGCCGCGTATTGATGCTCGGCCCGTATTTGCAATACCAGCCGGTTGGCCGCTGCCCCATCGAGCGTTTGAGCGAGGTAACTGCGCGCCGAATCTGCTCGGCCTCCTCATGTTCAGATAACTCATAATGTTTCACCCATCGCCACCCATGGCAGCAGACGTCAAAACCCGCCTCGCGGATCGCCGCAGCAGCGGCCGGATTCCGCTCGAGGGCTAAGGCGCAACCGAAAACGGTCGCCGGCAGCCCGCGCTCACGAACGAGCCGCATCACGCGCCAGAACCCAACCCGGCTGCCGTACTCGAACATGCTCTCGGCGGCGAGGTCTCGACCGCGCACACCCTGATCCCCGAAGGGAATCTCAGTCAGGCCGGACTCACTATAAGCGTCGCCGTCGAGGATCGAGAGCTCCGAGCCCTCTTCGTAGTTCATCACGAGGTTGACGGCGATCCGGGCGTCATCCGGCCATCTCGGATGCGGCGGCGCGGAGCCGTATCCGATGAAATCGCGCTCGCGCCCGACGCTCATGGCAGGACCGCCGAGGTCGGTTCCATTGCGATTGCGATCGTCTGCAAAATCGGGACGAAGATCTCGTTAGGATCGGCCATCCTTTGTCCCGTATTCCCGACGAAGGCGTGCATAGGTAGTTCCCTTGGTAATGAAAACGCGGCGTCACTGAAAGTTTGGCTCACGCCACCAAATAGCCACCATCAACCAAGACCGTCGCGCCAGTCATGAACCGGCTTGCAGGAGAGGCAAGAAAGATCGTTGGCCCGACAAGATCATCTGGCGCTCCGAAACGCCCCAGAAGCATCCGTGACATGAACGTTTGGTGAGTCTCCGGACCGTGTAGGTGCGCCCGCGTACGTTCTACCTCGATGGGCCCTGGAGCGATTTCGTTGACACGGATCGAATGCGGCGCGAATTCGAGCGCCAGCGACTTAGTCAAAGCGTGAACTCCACCCTTTGACGCAATATACGCACTCCTGCGCGGCAGGGCCACCGAAGCTAGTTGCGAGCTGATATTGATGATCGAACCGCCGCCATGACGGAGCATGTGGCGAGCAGCGGCTCTGCTGCAAAGGAACGTCCCGGTGAGATTTACGGATAGCGTCCGTTCCCACTCGGATGCAGCTTGATCGACAGCATCTGCCACAATGGCAATTCCGGCGCAGTTCACCAAGACATCTAGGGTGCCAAATCGACTCACTGCCTCCGCAGTGATTCCGTTGGCATCGCGTTCCCGGGAGACATCCCCCGGCACGCCATGAATTCTGGACTCGCCCAACGACTGGACGGAGGCCAAGAGAGCCGCTTCATTTATATCGGCTGCAATCACATTTGCCCCACATCGCGCCAATCCGATCGCGATCGCTTGACCTATACCGGATGCAGCGCCGGTTACAACGGCAGTCTTTCCGGCGATGCCGAAAAGCTGGTTCACCTCGACTTGGAACTGATCTGAGCTTGCTGTCGACATTCAGGTCTGGCCTCTATCAACGGCCAGCTCGACTGCCCGGACAGCACGGTTTAGTGCCCGAATCTCCTCGTCCGTCCAATGGCGCGAGCCTGGTGTGTAGTGCACTGAAACTATTCCGATGAGCTGTTCGCCTCGCAGGACCGGACCCAGCATCTGGGCCTTGACCCCGTAGAGCTGTAGCAGCTCGGCTGGCGGCCGTACCTCGGCCGAAAGGCAGTCGTCTTGAATCAAGTTCGCGCGACGTTCGGCGAGGTATTCCACCGTAGGTGCCTTGGTCAAACTGGGAGAGACGTCCAGCCTGATGGACGATATTCCTGGAGCGACATCCTCAGCCACGACGGGAAAGCCTTCTCCAGGCACCGCCAATCGTAGGGTTACGCGGCTTGCGTTCGTCGAAGCCAACAGGTCGCTGACAATGGCGTCAAAGGTCAAAGTCAATCCCTCACAACATGAGCCGGAACCAAAGAAAGCCGACCGCGGCGGCCTTATCGTTGGAGACCTTAGCTTTCAGCCTACTCGGTCGTCGTGGCGCTAGCACATCCGGCGTTAGCCTTTCTCGCTTCGACAAACCGGCTTCGACCCAGCGCTTGGACGATTTGCTGAACCTGACAGGTATTTCTCGGCCGGAACCTGCTGTCGAAACGTCTCAGCAATATCGATGCGACGGGCGAACCAGGCATCTCCAGTACTTTGTGCGTAGTCGATAAATCGAGCGAGAGCGTCTGCACGGGCCGGATGCCCGGTAATGCGGGGGTGGAGGCCAATCGACATCATGCGGGAGGCATTGTCCCCATCGTTGCGAAGTCGATCGAAGCTAGCCTTCGCGATCTGGAAGAAGTCGTCTTGGCTGCTGAAACCTTGAGCGAGCACATACCGGACATCGTTGACAACCAACTCGTATGGCACCACCAGATGGGGCTTCCCTTTTACACTGGTCCAGTACGGCAGGTCGTCATTGTAGCAGTCCGAATCGTACAGAAACCCTCCTTCCTCTACGACCAGTTCTCGTGTGTTCACGCTCATTTCTCTGCAGTACCAGCCGAGAGGTCGCGTCCCCGTTGTGGCTTGAAGCGATTCGATCGTCCGCTTTATGACTTCTCTTTCCTCGTCTCGCGTCATTTCGAAGTGATTGCTCCAGCGGTACCCGTGCCCTGCAGCCTCATCTCCACGGCGCGCAAGTTTCTCTGCAACATCAGGGTTGCGTTCCAGAGCAGCCGCCACTGCAAAAAATGTGACCGGAATGCCAGCACCATCGAAGATTCTAAACAGTCGCCAGATGCCGGCTCGCGAGCCGTACTCGTATCCGGATTCGATGGCCAGGTCGCGCTGCCCAACCTGCTTGAAGGGCAACTCAAACATGATGTCGTTCTCGCCATCACCCATCGCGAAGGACTTCTCAGTGCCCTCCTCGTAATTTACGACGACCTGTACGGCGACGCGCGCACCGTTAGGCCACTTAAGTTCGGGCGGCTGATTTGAGTAGCCAATGAGTTCCCGTTTCGGGCCCGCAACCGGTATATCGTCCCGAACGAAGAATTGACGATTGAAGTCCTGGCCCATCGTTCCTCCAAACACTTCCGATCGGCTCGGCCAACTCTGGCCGCGCAAACAGGGTAAGCCGCTTCCACTCGATCTCGTAACTGCTCGTGAAACCGTTGAAGAGCGATCAACGATCTTCCTTCGGAGTGATGAACTAGATTTTCACCGAAACGTCGGAGCCGTCTAATCGTGGTTTTCTATGGGACCGATAAAACGAGCTTATCTTGCTCCTCGGCCGCACCAATCAGATGGTGTGATTTCGCACTGATATGGCAAGCTCGGCTCATCGCCCCGTTGCCTTTGCGCCGTGGCGTGCGTGGGCCGGAAGGTGATTCCGCATCGATAACGTCGGCTACAGCTCGCCGACCTTCTTAGCCGCCGTGCGGCAGCCGTGCGTCACAAGTTCAGCGCCCTAGATATGCCGCACGAATGCTTTCGTCATTGCCGAGCTCAGCCGCGCTGCCCGCGCTAATCACACGACCGCCCTCCAGGAGATACGCGCGACTGGCCAGTGCCCAGGCTGCCCGTACATTCTGCTCGACTAGTAGTACAGTGATTCGATCGGTCAGCTTGGCCAGGGCTGCAAATATCGCTTTTACGACGAGTGGGGCCAAACCCATTGATGGTTCATCCAGCATTAGCAGCTTCGGACCCATAACAAGGGCTCGTGCTATCGCGAGCATCTGCTGCTCTCCGCCGCTGAGTGTCCCAGCCAACTGCTCGGACCTCTCGGCTAGCCTCGGAAACAGCTCCAGTATTTCGCCGAGGGTCATATCGCTATGGCCGAGCCGCCGTCGAACATGGTTCCCAAGGTGAAGATTATCGCGGACCGTTAAGCGACCGAACATCCCCCGGCCCTCTGGCACGTGGATGATACCCTTCACGGCGAGCTCGGCAGGGCGTTTGCCGATGATTTCCTCGCCCTCAAACCGAATTGAACCCGCACTGGGTTTGCGCATTCCCGACAGCGCTCTCAGGAGCGTCGTCTTCCCAGCGCCGTTCGCTCCGAGAATCGCGGTTGCCGCGCCGGCATTTAGCTCGATGTTTATATTGTCCAGAGCCTCGATGGCTCCGTACGTGACGCTCAGTCCCTCGACCACGAGCAGAGGCACCATCACTCTGCCCCCAAATAAGCCGCTACGACCGCAGGATCGTTACGAATGTCAACTGCCGAACCCGATGCGATGATCTTGCCGAAGTCGAGCACCACGACCGTGTCGCAG
>CAYPWK010000497.1:0-4281 GCA_964414365.1 uncultured Burkholderia sp. | reverse complement strand
GGCTGCGGCTCGATACGGCGCTCGCGTTGCTGCGCGATCCTCGCAATACGCTGACCGACGTTGCGCTCTCGGTCGGCTTCGGCGACCAGAGCGCGTTCACGCATGCGTTCACGCGGCGATTCGGGATTGCACCCGGGCAGTGGCGGGCGGTGCGCGCTCACTGAGCGTGCCGGCGCCGCCATGCTCCGTCGTGCTCTTATCAGCGGTTCAATCCTCGGCCGAGGTCGGCGCAAATATCGTCTGCGTTCTCGAGTCCGACCGCGACACGCAGCAGCGCTTCGGTGATGCCGGCTTGTGCGCGCGCTTCCGGCGTGATGCGGCTATGCGTCGTCGTGGCGGGATGCGTGATCGTCGTACGCGTGTCGCCGACGTTAGCCGTAATCGAGCAGAGCTTAGTGCCGTCGATCACGCGCCAAGCGTTTTCGCGCTGCTGCTCGGGCGTATCGCCGACGACCTCGAACGCAATGACCGAGCCGCCGGAGCTTTGCTGGCGCTTCGCGAGTTCGAATTGCGGATGCGATTCGAGCCCCGGGTAAAAGACGCGCTTCACGGAAGGATGCGCCTCGAGCCACCGCGCAACGGTCAACGCGCTGGAAGAGTGACGCTCGGCGCGTAACGAAAGCGTCTCGAGCCCTTTGAGCAGGACCCACGCGTTGAATGCGGAGATCGTCGGTCCCGCCGTGCGAACGAACGGGAACACCTTCTCCATGATGAACTGGCGGGTACCAACGAGCGCGCCGCCCAGCACGCGCCCTTGCCCATCGATCAGCTTCGTGGCCGAGTGCATGACCACGTCGGCGCCGAGCTTCAACGGTTGCTGAACGGCGGGACTGCAAAAGGTGTTATCTACGACGTAAATTGCGCCCGCCGCTTTCGCGATCTTGCCGACCGCTTCGATATCGCAAAGCTCCGTCATCGGATTCGAAGGCGTTTCGACGAAGAACATCTTCGTCTCGGGCCGTACGGCGGCTTTCCATGCATCGAGGTCGACGGGGTCGACATACGTCGTTGTAATCCCGAAGCGCGAGAAAATTTGCGAGAACATGCCGAGCGTCGAGCCGAAAAGCGCGCGCGAACTGACGATATGGTCGCCCGCCTGCATCGCGGCCATGACGACGGAGAGAATGGCGCTCATGCCGGAGGCCGTCGCGATGCAAGCCTCGCCGCCTTCGAGCGCGGCGAGGCGCTCCTGGAACATCGTGACCGTCGGGTTCGTGAAGCGGGAATACGTGTAGTAGTCCTCGGAATGCTTGAAGCGCTCGGCGGCTTCGGCGGCGCTTTTGAAGCAGAAACTCGAGGTCAGAAATAGCGCTTCCGAGTGCTCGTTGAAGTCTGTCCGCACCGTGCCGCCGCGCACGGCGAGGGTGTCGAAATTGAAAGAGTCGTCCATATTCTCGATGCCTGCGAGGTCCGTGTGGTTCCGAGAGCGAAGTGCCTTGCCGTCCGGCAGGAAACCGAAATCGCTCAACGCGCCGATTTTGACACAGTCCGCGCTTGGATCGTCCCGCTAAAGGTAAGCCCGCTCCCTTACCCACTTCGTCATGATCCATTTTTCGCCGGCAATGACGGGGGCGCCCCCGTGCAACGTCGTCGGATCGACCTGCTGCGAGCCGTTCGTATACCGGAAGTAGACGGCGCAGCCGCGGCGCGGCGCCACCGACAGCCCGACTTCGGGAAATATCGTTTCGCCGCCGGCTTCGACGTCGTTCAGATAAACGATGAGCGTGGCAACACGCTGCCCGCCGCGAGCTAGGTGGACGTTGTTGCCTGCTTGCCCCGGCGGGAAATAGTCGAAATGAGGACGATATTCGTCGCCGACGCCGTATCGGAGAACCTGCAGGCCTTCGCCGTTCTCGACGGGCCAATTCATCAAGCTGGCGAAACGCTGTTCGATTCGCGAGATGAACGCGTCCTCCCCACGCTGAAAGCAGATTCCCTTGCTCGACCGATTGGGGATGACGTCGAAGGTGCCGGTCGTTGGGTTGACCGTAGTCGAAGGTCGCAGGCGGTTGCGGGAGCGCATAATTAATTGTTCGCATTCGTCATCAGCGAGCAGATCTGCAAACGTGATCAGCTGCGGTCGCTCGCAACGCATCAGCACTTTGACGTCCCGGTCGCTCGCGCGGACGACATTGCCGCTTGCAACGGGCGATGGGTCGTATTGATACTCGGCCGACACCGGCTCCGCGGTCAATGAGTCGGTACCGTCGTCGCGACCATGGAAGCCCATGAGCCGATGCACCGCCGCGTTCGCCGCATCGGGATCAAAGCCCGCCTGCATCATGGCCTCGATCATCGATTCCGGCGTGCAGCCGCGATTCTTGTTGAGCGTCAGCCAACTTTGCCAAGTCTCGTCCAAAACGACCATGTTTCCCCCTTTCCCGCATCGCCATGCTCACAGAGCTATCTTCGATTGTTGCCACCGTTATGCCTGGCACCACCGTAGCCGCTCGAAAAATGCGCGCTCAAAAAGCTGCGCCACGTCGTCAAAGAAATACGTGTCGCAATCGAGGTAAAGAACCTGCTCGGCGTTTTCCAGCGGACAATGTCGCAGCGACAATACCTTATGCAGCGTCCGGTAACAGGTCAGTACATCGGCTTGATAGGGCGGAAGATGGGCGAAGCAATCGATGTATGGGCCCAACATCCGCAGCTCTACATTGAAGCGGCGCGCTTCATCGATAAGGAATGACTGGGGCGCACCATAAACGAAGATGCAGACTTCGATGCGCTCGTTATGGCGCCGCAGGCTGCGAATGCTTTCCACGCACTGCGCCTCACAGCGGGATCCCGCCATGCAGGCGATCGAATAGTAAATGAGTCGCATCGTTGCGTTGTGCAACCAGTATGGCCAGGCTACGGTATCGATTCGCGTTTCGCTTTTCGGCTAGCTTCCAGTTCGAATGATGCCGGTAAACGACGCCCCTTTGCCTATCAGTTCCGATAGGCAATTCGTGGCGCCGGCTCCGCTAGAGTCATCAATGAGTACTCATACGCAATGGACGGAATAGATGCTGCACGGGACAGTAGATGATGAGTGGCGGCGTTGGATTGCCGAGAACTTGACGCTCGGCGGCTCGGAAGAGTCGATCGTCAGCGAGATGGTCTCGAATGGCGTCGCTTCCGACGACGCACGACGTGAAGTCAGGGCGGCGCTGACACACCCCTATGTGCAAGGGGGCACACGTTTGCGCGAGCGCTTGAAAAAGCGCGACTGGATTCTCGGCGTGTACCGCAAGCTATCGACGATGCGCACGGAAGCCGACAAGATCGAGCGTCGGCACCGGCTCGATGGGAATGAGTTCTTCGAGCGCTATTACAATGCGAATCGGCCCGTGATCGTCACCGGCATGTTGACCGCATTGCCTGCACTCTCGCGGTGGAATTGCGAACATCTCCGCGCACATTACGGCGAGCGGGAGGTGGAAGTCCAGTTCGGCCGGGAACGCGATCCCAACTTCGAAGTCAACAAGGGCAGATTGACGAAAAAAATGCGCTTTGGAGATTACGTCGATCTCATTGAGCGGTCGTCGCCCACCAACGATTTCTATATGACGGCGAGCAACCATTCGCTTAACCGCCGAGCGCTCGCCGAGCTTTGGGATGACCTGAAGCCGTTGCCGCCTTACCTGGATCCAACGTCACCCGCCGATGGCTTTCTTTGGTTCGGCCCTGCGGGAACGATCACGCCGTTCCATCATGACTTGACGAACAATTTGCTAGCGCAGGTCGTGGGCCGCAAGCGCATTCTGCTCGTGCCGCTTCACGATACGCCTTTCATATATAACCATCTGCACTGCTTTTCGAGCGTTGACGGTACACGGCCGAACCTCGAGGTGACGCCCGCGTTCGCCAATGCTCAATTGATGGAATGCACGCTCGAGCCAGGCGAGTTGCTGTTTCTGCCCGTGGGCTGGTGGCACTATGTCGAGGCGATCGATGTTTCGATAACAGTGGCCTTTACGAACTTCGCCGCGTCCAACGATTTCTTTGTGGACTACACAGTTCGGGCATGTCTGAATGTAAGCCGGCCGCCCCTTCTGGAACGCATTGGAGCGTCGGCGGCGAGGATCGGCTAAACGATCAACATGCTGTCGCCGAACATATCGAACTCATAGCCGCCTGCGGCAATCATCTCGGCATAGCTTTTCATCACCAGGTCGTAGCCCGCGAACGCCGCCGTCAGCACGAGATGCGTCGAACAAGGCCGATGGAGGTTGGTCAGTAGGGCATCGACGATTTTGAATTCGAAGCCGGGATAGATGTAAAGATCGGTCCAGC
>CAYPWK010000496.1:0-4300 GCA_964414365.1 uncultured Burkholderia sp. | reverse complement strand
TGGCATATCCGCCCCAACGCCTAGGCGCTTACTTCCTGAATCGCTAACTTGGCCGCCACCAAGCGTTATTTGGTTGCGCTTCGAAGATGCCTGCGAGTCCCCGACGGATTGATGAATTGTATGCATAAGCCCATGTACTTTCAGGGTGCAATTCCGCAAGCGCCTGCTCTTATGATAGGCGGTTAAAACCGGCGTGCGCGCGCAAGTCCACTCGACGTGGATGCAAGCTCTGGCCCCGGAATCGTCAACAAAGGCGCTCATTTATCCTGGCCCATTGCGGGAGTAGCCAATGCCCACGCTCAACATAAACGGCGCCACGCACAGCGTGGACGCCCCAGACGACATGCCTCTGCTGTGGGTCCTGCGTGACCTGTTGGGAATGACCGGCACGAAGTTCGGCTGCGGGATCGCGCAATGCGGCGCATGCACAGTGCATCTCGACGGTGCCGCTGTCCGTTCTTGCGTACTGCCCGTCGCGGCCGTCGGCGACAAGAAGATCACCACGATCGAGGTCGTCGAAAACACGCCGTCCGGGCGGAAAGTGCAGCAAGCATGGCGCGACCTCGACGTCGTGCAGTGTGGGTACTGTCAATCCGGTCAAGTTATGGCTGCTTCGGCGCTGCTGGCGTCGAACCCGCATCCGACCGATGCGGATATCGACGCATCGATGTCGGGCAACATCTGTCGCTGCGGGACTTACACCCGCATACGTGCCGCCATTCATCTTGCCGCGAAGGAGGCTTGAGATGGTGGGGCGATACTTTGGCTTATCGAAAACCGGTCACGATACGCCGCCGGAGAGTTCGGGCCTTTCGCGGCGCGAGTTCCTCAAGATTGGAATGACGATCGGCGCAGCCGCGAGTGGGGGGCTCTTGCTTGGTTTTGTCCTGCCTGCGCGAGGCAAGGACCTGCGTGCGTCGGTCATTAAGGACGACACGTTTTCGCTGCCGGAGCCAAGCACACTCGCTCCGAATGCGTTCGTCGAAATCGACCGCGACGGTGGAGTGACCTTCGTCATGCCGAAGGTCGAAATGGGCCAAGGGATTTACACGTCCATTCCGATGTTGATTGCCGATGAACTCGAAGTTCCGCTATCGAACGTGAGGCTGCTGACCGCCCCGCCCGATGGTAAAAAGTATGGCGACCCGGGATTGGGTGGAGGCCAAATCACTGGCGGATCACGGTCGATTCGCTTTGCGTGGGAACCGATGCGCCAGGCAGGTGCGACCGCGCGGACCCTGTTGGTCGCCGCAGCCGCTGCGCAATGGCAAGTCGCCCCGTCAGCATGCCGCGCCGAGAATGGCGAAGTCATTCATCAGCCGACTGGTCGACGTATGCAGTATGGTCAACTCGTCCAAGCGGCGGCTCGTTTGCCAATACCCAAAGACGTCAAGCTGAAAGAGCCGAAAGAGTTCAAGCTCATCGGCACACGCGCCAAACGGCTCGACTCGCCTGAAAAAGTCAACGGTGCGGCGCAATTCGGTTTTGACGTCCGCGTGCCAGGCATGTTGTACGCGGCGATCGTCAATTGCCCTGTGTTCGGCGGCACCGTCGCGAGCGTCGACGACACCGCGACGCGAAAAGTACCGGGAGTGCGGCAAGTCGTGCGCATCGATAATGCTGTCGCCGTAGTGGCCGAGCATACATGGGCGGCGAAACGCGGTGCCTCGGCCCTGCTGATCCGTTGGAACGAGGGCGACGGCGCGAAGCTCTCGACAAAGCAAATCGTCGCGGATCTTGCAAACGCCGCCAATCGCTCGGGTGCGCTGGCAAGCCACGAAGGTGACGTCGACAAAGCGTTTATGAACGCGAAGATGCGCGTGGATGCCGACTACCTCCAGCCTTTCCTTGCTCATGCGACGATGGAGCCGGTCAATTGCACCGTCTATGTGCAGCACGATCGATGCGAGATATGGGTCGGCACGCAAGTGCCCGGCTTTAGTGTGTCAACGGTTCAGCGAGTCACCGGTCTCGCGCCCGAAAAGATCTTCGTCAATAACTTCTTGCTCGGTGGGGGCTTCGGCAGGCGTCTCGAGACCGACTTCATCGAACAAGCAGTCAAAATCGGCAAGCAAGTCGATGTCCCTGTCAAAGTCGTGTGGACGCGCGAACAAGACATTCAGCATGACATGTACCGGCCCTGCTATCACGACAAGATCTCGGCCGGGCTCGACGCGAACGGCAAGCCGATCGCATGGTTTCATCGGATCGCAGGCTCGTCGATCATGGCGCGTTGGGTGCCTGACTCGGTCGAGGACGGCGTCGATCGGGATGCGATCGAAGGCGCGATCAACCTACCCTATGACCTGCCCAATCAGCGAATCGAATTCGTGCGCCAGGAGCCCGGACACGTGCCCACCGCATTTTGGCGCGGCGTGGGGCCAACGCGCAGCGTCTTCGTCGTCGAGAGCTTCATGGATGAGCTCGCCGTGCAGGCAAACACCGATCCGGTGGCTTACCGACGTGCGCTGCTCGGCAAGTCGCCACGCGCGCTGCATGTGCTCGAAACCGCTGCGCGAGCAGCCAACTGGGGCAAGCCGCTACCGAAGGGAAGTGGGCGTGGCATATCCGTCATGCACGCCTTCGGCAGCTTCCTCAGCATGGTCGCTGAAGTCACAGTCGAGAACGGCGAAGTGCGCGTCGATCGCGCTGTCTGTGCAGTCGACTGCGGAATTGTCGTCAATCCAGACACGATAGAGGCCCAAATTCAGGGAGGCATCATCTTCGGAATCACCGCGGTGCTTTACAGCGGAATCACCATCAAGGACGGCCGCGTCGAGCAGAGCAACTTCACCGACTATCGCATGTTGCGGTTGGACCAAACACCACGCATCGAAGTGCATATCATCAAGAACTCAGAGGCACCAGGCGGTATCGGCGAACCGGGCACAGCGATCGTCGCCGCCGCGGTGACGAACGCGATCTATGCGGCCACTGGTACGCGCCTGCGCACCCTGCCGGTCGGCAACCAACTGCGGAGCGCATGAGAGCGATGGGGATCACGAACTCGGCAAATCCGCGAAGCCGCGCATTGCGCGCGCTGGCTGCGGCACTCCTCAGTTCCGGCGTCGCCACCGCACATGCGCTCAACAGCAATGCCGACGCAGCGCTCGTCGCTCGCGGCGCGTACCTCGCGAAGGCCGGCGACTGCGTCGCATGTCACACGGCGCCTGAAGGCAAGCCATTCGCCGGCGGTCTGAAAATGAACACACCCATGGGTGCGATTTACGCGACCAACATCACGCCAGATCGAGACACCGGCATCGGGCGATATACGGAAGCAGATTTCGCTCGCGCGCTACGCGCTGGCGTAGCGAAGGACGGACACAATCTGTACCCTGCTATGCCCTATCCGTCCTATGCAAAAGTCAGCGACGGCGACGTGAAAGCGCTCTACGCATACTTCTTGCACGGCGTCGAACCCGTTCGGCAGTCGAACCGCCCCTCGGAGATTCCATGGCCGCTCAACATGCGCTGGCCGCTGAAAATCTGGAATCTCGTATTTCTCGATACAACTGTCTATCAAGCGAAGCCTAGCCGCGATGGTGTGTGGAATCGCGGTGCGTACCTCGTTCAAGGCCTCGGCCACTGCGGGTCGTGTCACACGCCGCGCGGCGTCGGTTTCCAGGAGAAATCGCTCGACGAGCGCGGCAGCACGTTCCTTTCCGGCGCGTTGCTCGATAGCTGGTACGCATCGAATCTGACAGGCGACCGAAATACCGGCCTAGGTCGCTGGAGCGCGGCTGAGCTCGCGCAATTCTTAAAGACTGGCGCGAACGGTCACGCAACGGCATTCGGATCGATGACCGACGTGATCAATCACAGCACGCAATGGCTGGACGACGCCGACGCCGACGCGATGTCAAGCTATCTGAAATCGCTCCCCGCGGCAGGAGGCAACGGCAATCCGCTTTATCGCTATACGCCTGAAGCAACCCAGGCGCTAGTGCAACGACCCGCCGCCACCTCGGGGGCAAGACTGTACGCGATCTACTGCATGCACTGCCACGGCGCTAACGGCAAGCCTTATGCCCCGCTGCTCTCCCCGTTAGCCGGGAATCCGAATGTGTTGGGGAAAGACTCGACGTCGTTGATTAACGCGACGCTCAACGGCACCACAGACCTCGTCATTCAAGGGCTGCCATCTGCCTACCCAATGCCGCCGTTCTCGCAGGTGCTGACAGACCGGCAGATCGCCGACGTCTTGACGTTCGTGAGGAGCGGATGGGGCAACGGGGCCGCGCCGGTCAGCGATTCGGATGTGGCGAAGCTGCGAAAAGCGACTACAACCGCCGCGCAG
>CAYPWK010000495.1:0-4310 GCA_964414365.1 uncultured Burkholderia sp. | reverse complement strand
AAACGCCGGAGTGCCGCAGCGGCACTGGTACTCGCGTGCTCGACCGCTCAAGCGGGCGGCGGCCCGCTCGGTATCGATCACGAGCTGGCATTTGATCAGCGAGGAATCTGGGGTCGCGGATTCCAGCTCGGACTCGAGTACGGCGTCATCGCAACTGCGGTCGGCGGCGCGCTCTGGCTGGGCAACGACAATGAACTCGGCCATACGTTCTGGCAGACGATCGACGCGGGCGTCATCTCGCAAGCCGCTGCGTACGGAATGCAGTATGCGTTCGGCCGCGCTCGGCCAACGAGCGGTAAAGGACCCAATCAATGGTTCGCCGGCGGACATAGCTTTCCGAGCGGGGAAGTCGCCCTTCAGGCAGCCTTCGTTACACCGATTATCGTCAATTATGGAGGCCGTGATCCGTGGGTCTGGGCACTTGAATTGCTGCCGACCTACGACGCGGTTGCCCGCATGAAAAGTCAGGCGCACTGGCAAACCGATGTGCTGGCGGGCTGGGCGCTCGGTTCTGCCGTCGGCTACTGGGCCACGCGGTGGAAGACGCCCCTCTTTGTTCAAATTCTCCCGCACGGTTTCACCGTGGGCTTTTCGAAGCGCTTCTAGCCTCCGGTTGCAAAAGCGGGGTAAAGCGTCATTCCGCCATCGACGAAGAGCGTTGTGCCGACAACATAGTCCGCCGCATCCGACGCTAACCAGGCCGCAGCTTCAGCCACGTCATCGACTTCCCCGATTCGATTGTAAGGAATGAGCTGCAACAGCCGGTCCGCCGCATCCTGCTGCTCCCACGCTGGCCGATTGATATTGGTTTTAATGGCACCGGGTGCAATCGCGTTGACGCGTATGCGTTGGGGCGCGACTTCCTGAGCGATGCTTTTGGTCAGCTGCATAATGCCGCCCTTGCTTGCGGCATAGTTGACATGCCCAGCCCACGGTATCACCTCGTGAACGGAGCTGATAAAAATGATCTTTCCTGCCGCACGTGAGACTGAAGGATCAATGCGCTGACGAGAGAAGTGTCGGACGGCTTCCCGGGCGGCCAGGAAATAACCGGTCAGGTTCACGTCGATTACCGTGCGCCATTGCTCGAGCGTCATATCGGCGATGGCCGCATCTCGCTGGATGCCGGCATTGGCAACCACGATATCGAGCCGGCCGAAATGGGCGACGCACTGCGCGAAAAGCTGCTGCACCTCGGATTCGTCGGCGGCATTGGCGCGTACGGCGAACGCCTGGCCGCCCTCGGTAACGATGGAATGTACGACGTCGTTTGCCCGGTCGGGACTGCTGTGAAAATTGACACAGACTGCTGCCCCGCATCGGGCCAGCTTTCGCGCGATACCGGCGCCAATCCCGGAACTCGAGCCCGTCACGAGCGCTGCCTGCCCCTTCAAGGTTGTACTGCTTTCGCCCATTTTGCGCCTCGCTTGCTGATCACTGCATGTAGCCAATGTCGACCTGATCAGCTGTACTCGCAACCTATGGGCCAGGGTGCGGGTATGCCCGTGGGCTCACTCCGGAAATGGCAGGGCCGTTTGCCCATCGGCGCGCATGTCGAACGCGTTCAATGTCATCGCCACGAGCGCGTAGTAACCGAGCAGACCGACCAAGTTGATCGTGACTTGATGACCGAAGCGGTCGACTGTCCTTTGAAAGGTCGCATCCGACAGGCGCTGCGTGTCGTAGAGCTCTGTGGCGAAAGCGAAGATTAGCGCGTCGTCGCCATCGTCGAATTCGGGTTGCCGCCCGCTTCGGATTGCCTCGGCCGTCGCGGCGGGCAGGCCGGCATCGAGCGCGATCGGATAGTGGATGTGCCACTCGGCCTGCGAACGCCAACGTGCGGCGGTGACCAGGATCGCCAGCTCCGAGAGGCGGAGGGGCAGCCCCGTACGATAGCGGCAGAACGCGCCGAGGCGCTGGGCGTGCTGCGCGAGGTCGGGGCTGTGAATCCATCCGAGGAATGGACCGTTCAAATTGCCCCGGGGCCCTGACAGAATCTCCGTCAGGACGGCTTTCTGTTCGGGCGTGGCGTGTGCTTTGTCAAAAGCCGGCAAGCGGCTCACGGGTGCGGCGGATGAGGGTGGCGTCATGGTTGGGTCTTGGAATTTAGCGCACGCCTGCGACGCGCAGCGCATCATCGATCGCATCGGTCAGGCGGTTGACGATGCAGTCGATGTCGTCGGCCGTGCAAATGAAAGGCGGCGCCAGCAAAACGTGATCGCCTGACGCGCCATCGACAGTCCCTCCCATCGGATAGACCATCAGCCCGCGCTTCATCGCCTCGCGCTTGATTGCCACGTTGACCGCCAACTCGTGTGCGAAGGGCGCCTTGGTCGCACGGTCCTCGACGAGTTCGACGCCGACGAAGAGCCCACGGCCGCGAACGTCGCCGATGTGTTCATGCCGCGAGTAATGCTCTCGCAGCGACGCTCGCAATTGCTCTCCGCGCGCCTTGACGTTATCGAGCAAGCCGTCTTCTTCGATCACGCGCTGCACCTCCAGTGCCGCGGCGCAAGCGGTTGCGTGGCCGATATAGGTATGGCCGTGCTGGAAGAACCCCGAGCCTTCGACGATGGCGTCGTAAATCTTGTCGCTGACGAGCGTTGCACCAATCGGCTGATACCCGGCGCCGAGACCTTTCGCGATCGTGAGCAGGTCGGGCGCGACGCCGTCTTCATCACATGCGTAAAGGTGCCCGGTGCGCCCCATGCCGGACATGATTTCATCCAGGATCAGGAGAACGCCATATTTGTCGCAGACCGCGCGAATCTTGCGCAGGTAGTCGCCCACTGGCGGGACTGCGCCCGCCGTCGCGCCAACGACCGTCTCCGCGATGAATGCGGCCACCGTATCGGGCCCGAGCTCGAGGATTTTGCTCTCGAGTTCGTCGGCAAGGCGCTGCGTGAATGCGTCATCGGATTCACCGGGGCGCTGCTCGCGATAGGCGTAGCACGGACTTACATGGTGCGCCTCGATGAGGATCGGAAGGAATGGCTCGCGGCGCCACGCATTGCCGCCGATCGCCAACGCACCCAGCGTGTTGCCGTGATAACTTTGACGGCGCGCGATGAAATGGCGCCGCTGCGGCTCCCCGGTCTCGACGAAATATTGCCGGGCCAGTTTGAGCGCGGCTTCGACCGCTTCCGAGCCGCCGGACACAAAGTACACGTGACCCAGGCCCTGCGGGGCTCGCGCCACGAGCCAGTCGGCAAGCGCTTCGGCCGGCTCCGTCGTGAAGAAGGAGGTATGCGCGTAAGGGAGCTGCTGAGCTTGCCGCTTGATCGCGTCGATTACCCGCTGGTTGCTGTGCCCGAGGCACGACACGGCTGCGCCACCCGACGCGTCGATATAGCGCTTGCCCTCGGAATCGATGATCTCGATGCCGTCGCCTGCGACGGCAACCGGCAACCTGCGTTTCGGCGCCCGGTGAAATACGGTGGTCATGCGTTGTCCTTTGAAATTCCACTAACCGGCCACGGGCTCCGTGATGAGATGCTGCAGCTTGTCGTGCACCTCTTTCCAATCATCGGCGTCCGGCAGCGGTGCTTGCCTGTTGATGATCGTGGGCCATTGCTTCGATAAAGACGCATTCAATTCGACGAAGGGCCGCTGCTCATCGGTAATGTCTGCCTCCGATACTATCGCATCGGCCGGACACTCTGGAACACATACACCACAATCGATGCACTCATCCGGATCAATGACGAGAAAGTTGGGGCCTTCGCGGAAGCAATCGGTTGGGCAAACTTCAACGCAATCCGTGTAGCGACACCGGATGCAGCTTTCAGTCACGACATAAGCCATTGCGCCTCCTGGCAAAACGAAATCCGATCGAGGGGTGGGGGGCGAACTCGGCGGCCCGAACGCCGACCAAGGCGGCTTCTGTCATGCGTTAGAAGCAATCGCAAAAACTGGCTCGGTTGACGCGCTGGAAACGTCACTGCCCGAATGGCGAACAACGCCGATGTTCGCAACGCTTTCCTCTTCGAAGAAGAACTTCTTTTCGCCAAACGCGGGCTTGAGATCGTGCAGCCAGGTCGCCATCGGGTCGAACTTGGCGTAGAACGGCCTGCGCACCCAATCCGGATTGCGTGCTTGCAAGAACTGGAGCGCAAACACCTTTTCGCCACGAATGTCGACGATGCCATCGATGACCACTTTGCCGGGGAATGCGCTCATCGAAGGACCGCGGACCGTGCGCGCAAGTCCCGATACGGTCTGATACGCCGCTTGAAAAATCTCATAGGCTTTTGCCAGCGGCAGCTGGAAATAATGACTGGGGCCGGTGTCGCGTTCGACGAACATGTAGT
>CAYPWK010000494.1:0-4311 GCA_964414365.1 uncultured Burkholderia sp. | reverse complement strand
GGGACGCGGCGGGAATCGTCCGCGCAACCGGTGCGTTCGCCTCGCGCTTCAAGCCAGGCGACCGTGTCTGGTACGCCGGTGACATCACGCGGGCCGGAAGCAACAGCGAACTGCACGCCGTGGACGAACGTATCGTCGGCCCGATGCCGACATCACTGGACTTCCCAGAAGCCGCGTCGTTGCCGCTGACGACAATCACTGCGTGGGAACTGCTGTTCGACCGCCTGGATGTTCGGGCGGCGGATCCGACCGACAACAACGTGCTGCTTGTAATCGGAGCAGCGGGCGGCGTCGGCTCGATTCTTACCCAACTGGCACGCGAGCTGACTGGTATGACCGTCATCGGCACGGCCTCGCGGCCGGAAACCCGGGAGTGGACTCTGGCTCATGGCGCGCATCACGTCCTCGATCACCATCAACCCTGGGCACCCCAGTTAGCCGCGCTCGGTATCGAGCACGTCACCCACGTCGCCGGGTTGAACAATAGCGCCGCCTACGTGCCGCAAATCGCCGCCGTGCTTCGTCCCGAAGGCCAATTTGCACTGATCGACGACCCGGTGGGACTGGACATCGGCCCATTCAAGGGGAAATCCATTTCGATTCACTGGGAGCTCATGTTCACCCGCGCAATGTTCACCACCGACACCATGGCACGGCAGCACGCCTTGCTGCGTCGCGCTGCGGAACTGGTTGACCAGGGCCGCCTCAAGCACACCGTGACCCGACGCATTGACGGCATCAATGCCACAAGTCTCATCGAAGCGCATGCGCTGGTCGAGGCCGGCAACATGATGGGCAAGGTCGTCGTTGCCAACCACTGAACCCGTTTGAGAAGGAGCATCAATATGACATCGCCGATCATCAGCACCGCAACGATCAGTCTAGAAGCCGCGCAAGAACTGCTGGCGGAAGCACGCCGAGCGTCCGCCGCGCGCGGGTTCGCCGCGACAATCGCGATTACCGATGCGGGCGGCCACCTGCGTGCGTTCGAGCGCTCGGATTCCGCCCCGTTCCTGACCGTTGACGTAGCCATCGACAAGGCATGGACCGCCGCGTCGTTCGGCATGGCCACGCACCAATGGAACCAGTACATGGCCGAGCCTGCCGTCGCGCCGCTGGCAAACCATCCGCGGCTCATGCCGGTCGGCGGTGGCATACCGATCTTCCATGAGGGGCGTCTGATAGGTGGCATCGGTATTTCTGGTGGAACATCGGTTCAAGACCACGAGGCCGCTGAGGAGGCTCTGCGTCGCGCAGGCCTAGCACAGTAAGCCTTGCCCGCTGGGGGATCTGTCGCAACCACACTCGTTGGTTTCACGCCAGTGCTCTTTGGTCGCTCGAGCGGGACCAAAAAGCACTGGCTGGATATGGTCGCCGGCCTATGACCTCAATTCCACACCTACCGACGTTGAGGCGCGCATGCTGACGACTAACATCCATCTCGACGAGGGAACGTGTTCGGTCGGCCTCCTTGAAAACGCAGCGGAGTTTTTCGGCTCTTGTCAGCTGCGTCATGCAAAATATCCGCATCTAAGATGTGGAGAATGACTCGTGGGTGTCAACTTCGATTTGAATGACTTACAGGCGTTTCGCGCGGTAGTGGAACTGGGAAGCTTCCGCAAGGCTGCCGAGGCGGTCAGCATCTCCCAGCCCGCCCTAAGCCGTCGCATCGAAAAGCTTGAAGAAGCACTCGGCGTGCGTCTCTTTGAGCGGACCACGCGCAGCGTCATGCTCACCACCGTCGGCCGCGTGTTCGCCCCGAGCGCGGAACAACTGCTCGATGATCTCGACGTCGCGCTGCTCGGCATCCGCGATGTCTCATCGAGCCGCTTGGGCCATGTGACCATCGCCTGCGTGCCCTCGGTCGCCTACTACTTTCTGCCAAGCGCGGTCGCAAGCTATCATCGCCGTTTTCCGCGCATCAGGGTCAAGCTGCTGGATTCGAGTGCGAATGAGGTGCTTGGCGCCGTCATCAGCGGTGAAGCTGATTTCGGCGTGAGTTTTATGGGTAGCCAGGAGTCCGAGGTCGACTTCAAGGTGCTGCTGCAGGAGCGCTTCGTTGCGGCTTGCCGTCGTGATCATCCGCTCGCGCGCAAGAAGCGCGTGACTTGGAACGAGCTTTACGAGCACGAATACGTCTCGGTGGACAAGACTTCCGGCAACCGCCTGCTGCTCGATCAAGCGCTCTCGGCCGTGGCGCCGCGGGCGCCGAGCGTCTGTGAGACGCGCCACGTCACGACCATGCTCGGGTTGATCGAAGCAGGGCTCGGTGTCGCCGCGGTTCCGTCGATGGCCATGCCCGGACGCGATCACCCCATCCTCACGAGTGTGCCGCTCGTCGAACCGGTGGTGAAGCGGCGCGTGGGGATCGTGAGACGCCGCGGACGTCCGCTCACACCGGCCGCGCAGGAGTTTCATAGAACGATTATCGAGATGAGGCGCGGCGGCGTCGCAAGCAGCGATGCTTTAAGCAATAACGGGTCTCCGGAAGAGCGGCCAAGCAGGAAAACCTCATCGTGAGGTTGGCAAGATCGCTTCGTTCCCTCTATCTGCAGGTCCTGCTGGGCATGGTGCTCGGCATGGCGCTCGGTCATTTCCTGCCGCATGCGGGCGCGCTGGCCAAGCCCCTCAGCGACGGGTTCGTCCGCCTCGTGAGGCTGATGATTGCGCCGATCGTGTTCTGCACGATCGTCTCGGGGATCACGTCGCTTGCGAGTGGTAAGGCGGTCGGGCGCACGATCTTTCAGGCGCTGGCGCTTTTCTACATGCTGACTGCCGTGGCACTCGCGCTCGGGCTCGTCACTGCCTTCGTGCTGCGACCCGGCGCGGGCATGCACATCGACGTTAGCCATCTGGACGCGAGCATCCTCTCGCAATATGCGAAGCCCGCGCAGCCGCACGGCCTGGTCGCATTCGCATTGAGCGTCATCCCCGAGACGATGGTAGGCGCCTTCGAAAAGGGCGAGGTGCTGCCGGTTCTGCTGCTTTCGCTGCTCTTCGGCTTTTCGCTCAATTCGTATCCGAAGGCGGGCAGGCCGGTGCTCGCGCTCATCGACGGCATCGCCCAGGTTTTCTTCGGCATGCTCGCGATCATCATGCGACTCGCTCCGCTCGGCGCTTTCGGCGCGATGGCGTTCACGGTGGGCCGCTTCGGCATCCGCTCGGTTGGCTCGCTCGGCATGTTGATGGTGTCCTTCTACGTGGCATGCCTGCTCTTCATTGCGCTGGTGCTAACTCCACTCGCGCGGTTGCACGGTTTCGCGCTTTGGCGGCTCCTGCGCTATATGCGCGAGGAGTTGCTCATCGTTCTGGCCACATCGTCGACGGAGCCGGTACTGCCCCGCTTGATCGCCAAGATGGAGGCACTCGGATGCGACAAGGGCATTGTGGGGCTCGTGCTGCCCGCGGGCTATTCGTTCAATCTCGACGGCACCGCGATATATTTGACGCTCGCCTCGGTGTTCATTGCACAGGCGTGTGACGTGCCGCTTTCTGCGCCACAGACGGCGATGATGCTCGCGGTGATGCTCCTCACCTCAAAGGGGGCGGCCGGCGTGTCAGGTAGCGGACTCGTGGCGCTCGTCGCGACGCTGACGGTGATTCCCGATTTGCCCCTGGCCGGGGTGGCGCTACTGGTGGGCATCGACCGCTTCATGTCCGAGGCGCGCGCCCTGACGAGCGTGATCAGCAATGCCTGCGCAGTGATCTTCGTTTCGATGTGGGAAGGTGCTTGCGATCGTACGCGTCTCGCGCAGACGCTGGCGGCAGCGCCAAGCGGCGCGGACGATGCGGAGGACCCCGCGAAAAATACCCCCCGGACATGACAGGAAGGCTGTCTGAGGCAAGTCTTCCTTTAGGTCTGCGTCAATGAGCTGAAACGGAATCGAGCCCTGTCGATTTCATTTCTTCTTGTACGCCGGGCGAAGCCAGATAGTCGAGGAGGGCTTTCGCTTCCTTCGGATGCTGTGCGCTGACGGGAATGCCAGCGGCAAAACGCGTGACCGACTGCAGCGACTCGGGAATCTTACCGACGAACGTCGTCCCCTTCACGGGCAGCAACTCGCTCACCTGCTGAAAGCCGATTTCGTAGTCGCCGGTCGCCACTACCGAGGCTACTGGAATCCGCGGGATCATCTTCGCCTTCGACTTGACCTGATCCTCGATGCCGAGCTTCTTGAACAACTCCCGCTCAATATAGACGCCGCTCGCGCTATCCGAGTAGGCGATCGACTTTGCATGCAGCAGGGTCTGCCGGAGGCCATCTACCGAGCTGATGTCGGGCTTCGTCGCTCCTTCGCGCACGACCATGCC
>CAYPWK010000493.1:0-4318 GCA_964414365.1 uncultured Burkholderia sp. | reverse complement strand
GAAACCCGTTCCATCGCCGCCAAGGCGGAAAGGGCAAGCATCCCGGTGCCGAATAGTGCGTCACGTCTGTCCATGTGAACCCCTCCGAAAGAAAATTCACCGCAACAGAAACACTACGAATGCCCGCGGAATCCACAGCCGTAGGTAACGCGGGCTCAGGACCACCCAATCCTAACACCAAAGGAAAGCACCGAAATTAAATCGATTAATCTCGACAAGCCGCTGACGCGTTGACACAACGGCCTGGTGAAGGGACGGCGCATAGAGAATCCGTGAAGACTATTGATGCGGGTCACGTCGCGCCGGAAATCGCGGAAGTCGATATCCACGCTCGCCATTGCGAGACGAAATCGAACGCGGGATCGACCGCCAACGCTGCTTCGAGTGCTCCATAGAGCGTGTCTCCGCGCTGCAACGCCACGAAAGCCACATGCGCGGCTTCGGATTGAACAAGGACCGTGGGCTGCCACGCTGGACGCACAACGAGAGTCCATGAAGGAACGTCGATCCGGCGCGGGAAGATTCCACCCGGCTGATGCGCGAGCCAAATGTCGGCAATTGCGTAATCCGAGGCGATTGCTGCGCATGAGGGATGCACGACGAGCCTCCCGTCGAGCAGGCGCTCGTCGCCGAGCTCGAGCCATTGCTGCGGCGTGAATGCCGTCATGTCGGCAGCGAAGTAGGCAACATGCAGCGCCCATTCGAGGCGCGCGACATCTGGGAAATATCGAAAGCTCGAGTCTCGCTCGTATTCGCCGACGAAGGTCGGCAAGGCATCGCCGAAGCGACTGAGGTCACCGCTTTGTGACGGATGCGCGCGTGCGTAGGCAAGTGACAGTGCGTCGAAATAGGCGTCTCCGATCAGCGCCAGCAACACAGGGTAGGCATTCGCGAGCGCGGACCGCCAGCGGGAGCGAACGTTGCCGCGGTAAAGGGCGAGACCTTGGCGTATTGCATTATCCGAATCGACGGCGACTGATCGTGGTTCAGACAACTCCGCCTCATTGGCCTCCTGCGCGGGTCCCTTGGACGCTGGTGACAACGGCTTCACATGGGCGTGTAGCGATTGCTCCTGCGCGGGAGCGTCAAGCGCCTTAGCGAAGGCCTGCTGGAGCGATTCAAGCTTCGTAGCCATCACCTCGCTTCAAATCCTGTTAGCCTTTGCTCGCCGTTGCTTGATAGGCGCGCACTGGCCCGTGCCTCGCGTGCGAGCTGCGCTTCGCCGACCAGTATCGGAAATGGCGGAATATCCGTGTCCCATTCGATCAATGTCGGCACGTCGCCGAAGCGGCGCAGCGCATATTCATAGAGATTCCAGACAGCAGGCGCGACGCGTGAACCATGATCGTCGATCAGGGCAACCTCAGTGACACGGTGGCCGGACAGATGGATCTCGCCGACCACGCCGGGCCGCAACGCGTTCATCGCCGCGATTGCATCCTCGCCGTGATTGCACTGGTTGACGTACAAGTTATTGACATCGAGCAAAACGCCGCATCCTGCACGGCGCGCCAGTTCGGCAAGGAATGTCGTTTCGCCGTACCGGTCGTCATTGAACCGGAGATACGTGGAAACGTTTTCGAGCAGGATTTGCCGGCCAAGCACCTCCTGCACTTCGCTGACTCGCGCGCAGAGGTGATCGAGCGCCGCGTCGGTCAACGGCATCGGCAAGAGGTCGTTCAGATGGGCCGACGATGTTGCCCCCCAGCACAGATGCTCGGAGACGACTGTGGGGTCGATTCGCTCGGCAAGCCGCTTGAGCTTGCGCAGATGCTCGGCGTCCAGCGGGGCGGCCGAGCCAAGCCCGAGGCCGACGCCATGCAGGCTGACCGGCAGATCATGTCGCACGGTGTTGAGCACATGCAGGTCATAGCCTCCATCGCCGAAATAGTTTTCGCTATGGACTTCAACCCAGTCGACGTCCGGCGATGCGCTCAGGAAGTCGACGTAGTGGGCGTGCCGCAGCCCGATGCCGACGCCGGCTGGCGCGACGGCAATCATTTGATTTCCAAGAATGAGACGATCACGTTGTCAACGCGCAGGCCGTCAGGTGCCGACCGTGCCGCCCAGCTTTTTGCAGGTGCCCTTTGGCAGGGTCTTGAAGTCGCCCTTGTCGTTGTCGACCTTCGCCTCGCCCGCGCAGCCATGCACACCGGTCTTGCTCCCGCAGTCGTTCTGGCCGGCCTTGGCGACGCCATAGCACTGCACCTTCTCTTCGTCCTGCGTTGCTGCGACGGCTGTCGCGGCGGCGCCGGCAAGCGCCACTGCCAGCAAGGCCTTCCGGCTGAGATTTGAATTCATCAGATTCTCCTCCTGTGTACAAAGCATGAAGGATACTGCACTCGGACCTCACGCAACCTGCGGCGTTGGAGCTGAGCCAATGCATCATGGCGCGCATACCGCACACTGGCGTAACCGTCTGGCGAGTATGCCGCAACGTTCTTGGCGGAAGTGTTCGAACAAGTACCAAATGCGGGTTTGTGAGCGACCGAGTTGAGCAAAGAACCGGACGGTGGTTGTTTCGATTAGGTGTTGCATGTCGGTCGACCTGAGTCGCTCACCGCTGCCGATACCCACCGTTCGCAAGCGGCGGCTCAGGTGGGCCCGGATTGCTTGATTCATTTGCAGACGCGCACGACCACGGCGCCATTAAGATGGTTTCTTCAACCAGCGGCTCAATGGCGGATTGGCCGCCTGCTTGAGCGAGATGTCTATTATGCAAGCGACTAAAATCGTCGATCGTGGCCTGTCAACAATGCCGCCGGTCGAGCGGTCGAACATCCCCATCGCGGTGCATGACGCACTCATCGACGAGTGCGCGCGTCGAGGCTACAAGACGTAATTGCGGAGCAGATGATTCGGACGACTGACTGGTCGGCGTTCGCGAACTGTGCGGCGGCTGTTTTGCGGTCGAAGACGTGGGGGATCCAGCGCGAACGCCATTTCGATTGATTTCGTCGGTGCCGTTGTTCCGCTCGCGATCAGCAACGCTTATTCGCCGCGCACGGTCGCGGCAATCGATATTTTCGAGATTCGAGCTCGCTAGGCGGCGCTTGCCGCGGGGGCGAGGCCAGTCAGCAATTGGCGAAGATTTGAGGATAGGGCCGTGACAAACGTGGCCCGGGTCAGATAGACTAAGGCATCTAGCTAAGTCCAGGTGATATCGTGAAAACCAAGGATGCCATTCCCGACGTATGCGTCAATATACACGAGGCAAAGACCAACTTTTCTCGGCTCGTGGAGCGGGCCATGCGCGGCGAGTCAGTGGTCATTGCGAAGGCGGGCATGCCGGTGGTGAAGCTTGTGCCCGTCGATACGCCTGATCCCTCCAAGCGCAGACGGCTGGGTTTTCTGGCTGGGACTTATCGAGTCCCGGACGCTGCAACGTTTAACTCGCTCGGGCGGGACGAGATCGCGGCGATGTTTGCGGGTGACGAATGAGGCTGTTGCTCGATACACATGTGCTGCTATGGGCCGCGACGGACGATGCACGGGCCTCGGCGGCCGCGCGGCTTTCTGCAAGCGCGCGCCGGCTGCTCGAGGACGATGAAAATGAGCTGTACTTCAGCCCCGCGAGTATCTGGGAAGTCGCCATCAAAAATGCGCTGGGCAAGCCGGACTTTGAATTCGATCCGCACGTGCTGTCGCGGAGCCTGATCGACAACGGCTATCACGAGTTGCGTATCAGCAGCGTGCACGCCGCGGCCGTATCGGAGCTGCCTGACCATCATCATGATCCATTTGACCGCTTGCTGATCGCTCAGGCGACCGTCGAGGGCTTTTTGCTCGTCACGAGCGATCGCACGATCGCGAAGTATCGCGGTAGCCCGATAAAGCTGGTGAAGTAGACGGAGTGCGAGATGGAACGTGAAAAGGCGATAGCGATCCTCGGCCTATTGGCAAAAGGGATAGAGCCGTCAACGGGCGAGGTCCTCGCTACCGAAAGCACCTTTAACGATCCCGCGGTCATTCGGGCGCTTCATGTCGCGATCGAGCAACTTAGCGCTGCGGCGAAGACGAAGCGGCCGCGGCCTGGTCAAGCGGGGCAACCTTGGCTACCCGACGAAGACGCAAGTGGACCTTCCGCCAGAGCAGTACGCTTACCGCCCGGGGCGAAATGCCCAGCAAGCGGTAATCGAGGTGGAGGAGCGGCTGCATCGAGGGCAAACGGATGTCGTTGACGCTGACCTGGCAGACTACTTCGACAGTATTCCGCACGTCGAGTTGATGTTGTCGCTTGCGCGACGCATTGTCGATCGGCGTGTGCTGCATCTAATCAAGATGTGGCTAGAAGCGCCGGTGGAGGAAACGGATGATC
>CAYPWK010000492.1:0-4336 GCA_964414365.1 uncultured Burkholderia sp. | reverse complement strand
GGTGATCGCGGACGAATCGGTGTCGGCGCTCGACGTGTCGGTCCAGGCGCAGATCGTCAACCTGATGCTCGACCTGCAGCGCGAGCTCGGCGTCGCGTACCTGTTCATCTCACACGACATGGCCGTCGTTGAGCGCGTAAGCCATCGCGTCGCGGTGATGTATCTCGGCCAGATCGTCGAGATCGGCCCGCGCCGCGCGGTGTTCGAAGCGCCACATCATCCGTATACGAAGAAGCTGATGAGCGCGGTGCCGATTGCCGATCCGGCGCGCCGCCATGCGAAGCGCGTGCTCGCTGCCGACGAAATTCCGAGCCCGATCCGTGCACTCGGCGACGAGCCGGCCGTCGCGCCGCTCATCGCCGTTGGGCCGGATCACTATGTCGCCGAGCATCGCGTTGGCGGCGCTTTTTGAGCGTTCTGCCCGAAAAAACGCGCAAGGCCAGACCCAGACGTTTCAGCGTTGAACTACATGTTACTCGACCTCAAGGAGCCCAACCGAATGATCACGCCTCTCCCCTCTTCTGCGTTCCGCGCGCTCGCCGGCGCCGGCCTCTGCGCGTTTGCGCTTTTCACCAGCGGCGCCGCGCATGCGCAACAGCAGGCCGTGATGGCCGTCGACTCGACCTTCACGACGCTCGATCCGTACGATGCCAACGATACAGTATCGATGGCCGTTTCTAAGTCGTTCTACCAGGGCCTGTTCGGCTTCGACAAGGACATGAAGCTCGTTAACGTGCTCGCGACGAGCTACGAAGCGAGCCCCGATGCGCGCGTCTATACGATCAAGCTGCGCGACGGCGTCAAATTCCAGGACGGTACGGATTTCAACGCCGCCGCCGTCAAGGCGAATTTCGACCGCGTCACCGACCCGGCAAATCATCTCAAGCGCTTCAATTTGTTCAAACGGATCGACAAGACCGAAGTGGTCGATCCGAAAACGGTCAAGATAACACTGAAGACGCCGTTCTCCGCGTTCATCAACGTGCTCGCGCATCCGTCGGCCGTGATGATCTCGCCGACCGCATTGAAGAAGTGGGGCAAGGACATCGGGCTGCATCCGGTCGGCACCGGGCCGTTCGAAATCGTCGAATGGAAGCAGACCGACGACCTCAAAGTGAAGAAGTTCGCCGGCTATTGGAAGAAGGGCTACCCCAAGATCGATGCGATCGATTGGAAACCGGTCGTCGACAACAATACACGGGCCGCGCTGATGAAAACGGGGGAAGCGGATTTCGCATTCCGGATTCCGTATGAGCAGATCGCCGATCTGAAGGCGAACCCGAAAGTCGACGTCTTCGCACTGCCGTCGATCATCCAGCGCTACGTCAGCCTGAACACCCAGCAAAAGCCGTTCGACAACCCGAAGGTGCGCGAGGCGCTTAATTACGCGATCAACAAGGACGCGCTTGCGAAGGTCGCGTTCGCGGGCTTCGCGATGCCGGCCGACGGCGTGGTGCCGCAAGGCGTCGAATACGCGGTGAAGCAGGGCCCTTGGCCATACGATCCGGCGAAAGCGCGCGCGCTGTTGAAGGAAGCGGGCTATCCGAACGGCTTCGAGACGATCCTCTGGTCGGCGTACAACAACTCGACGTCGCAGAAGGCGATCCAGTTCGTCCAGCAGCAGCTCGCGCAGGTCGGCGTGAAGGCGCAGGTCGAGGCGCTCGAAGCAGGCCAGCGCGTTGCGAAGGTCGAGAGCGCGCAGGATCCGGCCACCGCGCCGGTGCGGATGTACTACGTCGGCTGGTCGTCATCGACCGGTGAGGCTGACTGGGCGATTTCGCCGCTGCTTGCATCGTCATCGTTTCCGCCGAAGCTCATGAACACCGCGTACTACAAGAATGACGCAGTCGACACGGACCTGTCGAAGGCGCTCGAAACGACGGACCGTACGGAGAAGGCGTCGCTGTACGCCGACGCGCAAAAGCGCGCCTGGACCGACGCGCCGTGGCTGTTTCTTGTGCAGGAGAAGGTGGTCTATGCGCGCAGCAAGCGCCTGTCGGGCGCGTACGTGATGCCGGACGGCTCGTTCAACTTCGATGAAATCGAGCTGAAGTAACGCGCTTTTATCGTTTCTGCACGAAACCGTTCAGCGCGGCGGTCGGAACCACATCCGCCGCCGCGCGTCCCGAACCGGACCCGCTCCCATGTCGAATTTTCTCGTCAAACGTCTTTTCGGCCTGCTGCCGACGCTGCTGATGGTCGCCGTGTTGGTGTTCCTGTTCGTGCACCTGCTGCCGGGCGACCCTGCTCGACTTGCAGCCGGACCAGAGGCCGACGAAGCCACCGTCGCGCTCGTGCGCGCCGACCTCGGTCTCGACAAGCCGCTGCCCGCTCAATTCGCGCACTTCTTCGTCCGCATCGCGCATGGCGATTTCGGCGTGTCGACACGCAGCAAGCGGCCAGTCGCCACCGAGATCGGCGAGCGCTTCAAGCCGACGCTGCTGCTCACGCTCGTAAGCATGGTATGGGCCACGGCATTCGGAATGGCGATCGGGATCGTTTCGGCGGTCTGGCGCAATCGCTGGCCGGATCGGCTGGGCATGACGCTCGCCGTTTCCGGCATTTCGTTTCCGGCATTTGCGCTCGGGATGCTGCTGATGGAAATCTTTTCGGTCAAGCTTGGCTGGCTACCGATTGTCGGGGATGGGACGTGGAAGAGCTACGTGCTGCCGTCGGTTACGCTCGGCGCGGCGGTCGCCGCGGTGATGGCGCGCTTTACGCGCGCGTCGTTCGTCGAAGTGATGAACGAGGATTTCGTGCGCACCGCGCGCGCGAAGGGTGTGCGCGAATTCTCGGTGGTTGTCAAACACTGCCTGCGCAACGCATTGATCCCGGTCGTCACGATGATGGGTCTGCAATTCGGCTTCCTGCTGGGCGGCTCGATCGTCGTCGAGGCGGTTTTCAACTGGCCTGGGCTCGGACGCCTGCTCGTCGATGCGGTGACGATGCGTGACTATCCGGTGATCCAGGCGGAAGTGCTGCTCTTTTCGCTCGAATTCATTGCCATTAATCTGGTCGTCGACGTGCTCTATGCCGTGATCAATCCGACCATTCGCTTCAAGTGAGGCCGTCTGCATGAGCTCGACAGCAAATCAGGCCGACTCCGTCGGCACAGTCGCGGCGGAATCCCGCGCGATCCGCACGCCGTGGAGCGAATTCTGGCGCAAGTTCAGGAAGCAGCCCGTCGCGCTCGCGGCCAGCGTGTTTGTGCTGCTGCTCGTTGTCGTTGCGGTGCTTGCGCCGCATGTCGTGCCGTACGATCCGGAAAACTTCTTCGATTACGACGCGCTCAACGCAGGGCCGTCGGCCGCTCACTGGTTTGGCGTCGACTCGCTCGGCCGCGACATTTTCAGCCGCATCGTCGCCGGCACGCGCATCTCGCTCGCGGCGGGTTTTTTCTCCGTTGCGATCGGCGCGCTGGTTGGCACGTTCTTCGGGCTGCTCGCCGGTTACTACGAGGGCTGGTGGGATCGCATCACGATGCGCGTCGCCGACGTACTGTTCGCGTTTCCCGGCATCCTGCTCGCGATCGGCGTCGTCGCGATCCTCGGCAACGGGATGGTCAACGTGGTCTGCGCGGTTGCCGTCTTCAGCGTCCCGGCATTCGCGCGGCTCGTGCGCGGCAACACGCTGATGCTCAAGCACCTGATCTACGTCGAGGCCGCACGCAGCATCGGCGCATCCGACTGGACGATCATCATGCGGCACATCCTGCCGGGCACGATTTCGTCGATCGTCGTGTACTTTACGATGCGCATCGGCACGTCGATCATTACGGCGGCGAGCCTGTCGTTTCTCGGCCTCGGCGCGCAGCCGCCGACGCCAGAGTGGGGCGCGATGCTTAACGAAGCGCGCGCCGACATGGTGACGGCGCCGCATATTGCGTTGTTTCCGAGCCTCGCGATCTTCCTGACCGTGCTCGCGTTCAACCTGCTCGGCGATGGCCTGCGCGACGCGCTCGATCCGAAGCTGGACCGTCCATGAGCGAGAAGAAGGCATCGCCCACGCCAGCCAACGCCCGACCGGTAACTGGCGCATCCGACATATCGCTCGCAGCGGCACCCGGCCGCATGCCGAAGATCGGCGCGCTCGAGCCGGGACCGCGCGGCACGATCGCGGACGTCGCCGGCGTGAGCGTCGGGCATTGCACACTCGATGACGGGCCGCTGCAGACCGGCGTGACGGTCGTGCGCGCCCATCCAGGGAATCCGTATCGCGAAAAGGTCCCGGCTGCGACCACCGTCATCAATGGCTTCGGCAAGAGCATCGGCCTCGTCCAGGTCGATGAGCTCGGCGTGCTGGAAACACCGATCGCACTGACCAATACGTTCGGCGT
>CAYPWK010000491.1:0-4345 GCA_964414365.1 uncultured Burkholderia sp. | reverse complement strand
TCGTCGGTGCGATCAACATTCTGGCGCGGGGACACCGCGTTGCAGCCTGTGGAGAAGGGGTGCTGCCAGACCCCTCCGTGAAGCAGGAACCCACTGAGGCGACTATGCTTGAGGCTGCTCTTGCATAGCGCAGTAGGAATCCTCCCCCTTTCCGCGCAGCGGCGACCGAAGGTCGAGGGGGAGGCGGATGTCAATCGACGAACTCTGTTGAGAAGCTTCTGCTTCTCGCGAACGGTGTTACTCATCGCAGCCCTAGATAGCCTGGGGGGTATAATACTAGACAGCAACGTCCTCTTCGGCTTGATCGGGGCGCCGCCGCCGGGAGTAGAAACCACCTGACTGGAAGGGGATGGCCGTTCGCGGTGCGTGAACCCTGGCGTATGGCGATGTCCGGAGCGCACACGGGCAAATCCAGCCCCTACCGAAGTCGACTAGAAGCGCAGTCGACTAAAAGGGCTACGCAAAAGCTTGTCGAGGTCGTCGCGAAGATTTGGGGGCAGGTTTAGACGAGGAGGTCGGGCTGGAGCCCTTGAAACTTCTAATTCGGTAATCATTGTCAAGGTGGCGCCGGCTGGTATGGTGACTTGCTGATTAAATGGGTTAAATCCCGAAAACGAGACAATTGGAAGGACTGTAACCTTACCGGCCCCCTCTGCGATTGAGCCAACCACAAAGAAAGCCACCGTCGTCCCAGTGACATTCAGTCCCGTTAGGTCGGGCACTTCCAGAGCCGGCGAAGTTGGCTTCCATCCCAGACCAATCAATAAAAGCGGCAAGTCGGTGCCGGTGTTATTGACAATATCCAACTTCTCCGAAATGCGCGAACTTAAACTCCCGTCCTTGCCTCCATCGAGGGTGTAGACGACCCCGCCCACCACTTTATCGTCGTATCCGGGAAGGGGGCCCAGAGCATGGATCTGGTTAGAGTCGACATGAGTGTCGGCGTGGAAGTGATTAATGTCGAGGGAAAACAAGGGGCTCGAAGAATAGACCAATATTCGGCGTCCGTCCACGCTCCACTCGAGCGACGAGAGAATTTGTATTACAGCATCAGGGGGACCGATGTCAATGGTAAGCGTGGAGTTATTACTAGTCACAGTCGCAACACGGTTGCTCACTCCATGAGCCCACGCGAGACAGGGAATAAACAACACGATAGCAAGAAGCCGTATCGCTCTCATTTGAACCTCCCTCAATCTCAATGGACTGTCGCGAGATAGGGAAGCGGCTTTGATAAAATCGTAGCTACTTACTTCAGCACACGCGTTTTCGCAAGCCGTTTCGAAGCTCCACAACTTCCGTGTTACGTGTAAGGGGCCATAAAACACCCTGACGGGCAATATAGGTCTCGACCTCGTGCACAAAAGCGGGGTCGCTGGCTCAAGCCGAAAAATAAAATCGTGTTTTTGCGAGCAAGTTAGTCTACTAGGGCGAACATTACTAGTTGTAAACATAGCGTCAGTCCGCCCGTACCGCTGCGCATCCCGCCACCTTCGGCGATGTCAGGAAGGGACTGAATCGCGATCGGATGATGGGTGGCCTCGCTTCCCCCTGGGCGTATCCGAGTAGTGCGCGCGCGGTCGGCGAACTATATTGAAACGTGCCGTGCAGCAACGCTCAGCATGCATCTAAGGATTGGCCGACTTCTGGGGGACCTCGATGAACGGCGAATGCCGCCTCATGCGACGGCACGTGCTCCATGCACTCGCGGCAAGCGGCGTCGCGAGTGCCGTCGCCGGCTGGGCGCGCCTCGCGCACGCGGCCGATGCAATCACTTTTCCATTCGAAAACGGCCTGCGGGAGCTCACGTTAGACTTCCCGCAAAAAGGCGAGATGGTACTCGTACGCAGCCGGCCACCGTTGCTCGAGACACCGTTTTCGGTCTTCGACGACGGCGTATTCACGCCGAACGACCGTTTCTTCGTGCGCTGGCATCTCCCCAGCATTCCCGTGAGCGTCGATGCCCGCACTTTCCGGTTGAGGATTCACGGCTTGGTCTCGCGAGAACTCGATCTGGGACTCGCGGACATCATGAACGGCTTCGAGCACATAGAAATCGCCGCCGTCAATCAGTGCGCAGGCAATTCGCGCGGCTTCTTCAAACCGCGTGTCGCGGGCGGAGAGTGGGGCAATGGCGCGATGGGCAATGCGCTGTGGACCGGCGTTCGTCTCAAGGACGTCCTCGATCGCGCAGGCGTCAAGGCCGGCGCCGTGCAGGTCCGCTACCGGGGTCTCGACAAGGGGCTGCTGCCGGCTACGCCGGACTTCATCAAGGCGCTCGACATCGATGAGGCGCGCAATGGCGAAGTCATGCTCGCATTCGGCATGAACGGCCAGCCTCTGCCGCTGTTGAACGGCTTCCCGCTGCGTCTCGTCGTGCCGGGATGGTACTCGACGTACTGGGTGAAGATGCTGAACGACATCGAGGTCATCGATACACCCGATCAGAATTTCTGGATGGCAAAGGCTTATCGAATTCCCGATACGCCGGGTGCGAATACGTCGCCACAGGAGACCGGCGTGAAGACGGTCGCGATCAACCGAATGGTGCCGAGATCGTTCATCACGAATCTGAGCGACGGCTCGGTGCTCGACGCGGGCGCACCGCGTCGGGTGCGCGGCATTGCGTTCGGCGGCGATACGGGCGTGAGCAAGGTGCTTTTTTCCGCGGACGGCGGCACGTCATGGACGGCGGCCCGCCTCGACCGCGATGTCGGGAAGTACAGTTTCCGCCGCTGGGAAGCGCGCTTCGTGCCACGGCATGCCGGGGAGTATGTGCTGAAGGTCAAGGCGATCAACGACAGAGGCGAAGCGCAGCCAGACGAACCGAATTGGAATCCCGGCGGGTATATGCGCAACGTCGTCGAATCGCTGAAGGTTGTCGCGGCGTGAGGGGCTGGCCATGAGAGTCACAGCAATCGTTATGGCCTTGTCTGCTGCGATGGGCGGCACCGCATCGATCGCAGCGGGTCCCGGCCAGCCAACGGCGAATGCGGTCATGCGCAAGGTTGAGGTTTCGCTGCCGGCCGGCGTGTCGACGTTTCCACCCGGACGAGGTGCCGATCTCGCCAATCAGCAGTGCGCGATGTGCCATTCGGTCGACATGGTGATGCGCCAACCGCCGCTTTCATTCGACACCTGGAAAGCGGAAGTTGCCAAGATGCGTACCGTTTACGGCGCGCCGCTACCGCCCGAACAGATTGACGACATTGCACGCTATCTGACGACGATCAATGGGAAATAGGCGGTTTCCCAGCGACGAAAAAAGAGCGAACGCTTCCTTAGAACGTGTGCCGAATGCCGAGGGCGAATGTGTTGCCGATGGGATGATCGCTCAGCTTGTCGATAGAGTAAATTGCGTAAATGTCCGTCCGCTTAGACAGCAGATGATTGTAACCGAGAGCAGCGGTGTTGCGAAGGCTGTTGGTCGTATGAGTAGGTCCGGACCGTTTCGTACGCGCCCACTCTGCAAACAGGAAGTCGGCAGGTGAGAACGGGATTGACAAACCAGTCTCGTAGGTGTGGCTGCCTGTAGGTGTACTCACGTCGCTTGTCATCGCCCACGCCCCGTAGAGCGTCATGAACTTGAAGTCGTACGCTGCGCCGGCGAGATACGCGTACTGCGCGCCCACCCGCCCCGCTGCGGTGTACCGCACGCGCTGGCCGGAGAGCACAGCAGTGAGACCGTGACCTTGGTACTTCAAGTGAACACCGAGGTTATCGATGCCAGGCGAACCCGCAACGCCACCGAGGCCGTAGACTATAGTTGCACCGAAACCATTGAAGTTCGCAGATGTGTACTGGGCTGTGTTATTCCACACCGTATCCCCGATGAACGTGCCTCCGTAATTGGTCACGAATGTCTGAACGACCAGCGGAGAGAAGGCGACAGATGATCCAAATGGATTGACGAGGGATTCTGCCGTATAAGTCGGATTTCTCTGCCGCCCGAAGGTCAATCGGCCGAAGTCGCCAGTGATGCCGACGTACGCGTTGCGCGACCAGAAAGGGTCCGCCGAACTGCGACCCTGCGCCCCGTTTGGGGGTTGAAAGAAGCTCTCAAGGGCAAAGATGGCGCTGACGCCGCCGCCGAGATCTTCCTTGCCGCGGATTCCCCAGAACGAAGTGGTAAGTCCGCCGCTGCCCATCAGTACCGTAGACTGCGGCGTGTCACTACGTTTGACACTCCCGACATAGGTGCCGATAAGCCCATAAAGTTGGACCTGCGAGCCGCTCTCTGCATGTGCGCCGACAGAAGTCAATGCTAATGCGGCGCAGAAAATCGTCGTAACCCCAAGCGTGCTATCGACTTTCTCTACAGAAGGGCGGGCCATTACCCGTCGTT